>JAWVZB010000021.1:0-33461 GCA_033722375.1 Nitriliruptorales bacterium
AACCCCGAGCCGAGTCCCACCTGGGTGCCGGCCACGGGAGCCTCGCTGCTGGGGCTCGGGGTGCTCGTGATCCTGCTCGGCTACCTCAAGCCCGTAGCCGAGGTGACCAGCGCGTGGCCGGGCCTGCAGTCCAACTGGCCGCTCGTGATCGGGTTCGTGATGCTCGCGGCCGGGTTCGGGTTCCTGACGCGCTGGCAGTGACCACACCGATGTAATTCCATCCCCAACGCCATCCACATCTGTGGATAACTTTCCCCAGATCGCCGAGTTATCCACAGGTTCAGCCGCGATAGCTGTGGAGAACCGCCGAGAACTGTGGACGAATTGGAGGATCCCCACTGATGCCGCTGTACGAATACGTCTGTCGTGACTGCGGATCCACGGTCGAGCGGATCCTGTCACACGACGAAGCGGACACTCCCGGCGCTTGCCCCGAGTGCGACGGCGACCTCGACCGCCGCTTCAGTCGCGTCGCCGTCAAGCTCGAGGGGTGGGGCTTCTCCAAGACCGACGGGTGGGTCCCCGACCGCCCCGGTGGACGCCCCGACTTCCAGACCGTGAAGGAGCGCGCCGAGCGTCTCTCCGACGGCGAGGGCCCCTAACCAACGAGCGACCCGAGGGCCCGCTCGTGGGCAGGAGACCCGCGGGGTCGTGTCGAACCGTGGGGGTGAACCCCCAGCGACCCTCGCGGAGCCCCCATGCGACGTCCTCTCACGCTGCTCCTCGCGCTCGTACTCGTGATCCCCCTGGTCCTCGCCGCCGCGCCGGGCGAGCTCGACTCGAAGGAGTCCGGCGCCCCGACCGGCCCCACGCACTACGTGCAGGTCAGCGACGGCACCTGGATCGCACTGCACGTGCAGATGCCGGACGACTACGTCGAGGGCGAGACCTACCCGACCGTCTTCGAGATGTCCGGCTACGAATCGGGATCCGCGGACGGACGCACCCCCGCCGGAGACGTCGCCGACGCGACCGGGATCTCGGAGATCCCGCTGCAGGGTGGGACGCGCGCCGCCCACGGCTTCATGCACGACGACGACTACGTGACCGTGATGGCGAGCCTCCGCGGCACCGGCTGCTCGTCGGGCGAGTTCGACCTCTTCAGCTGGCGGAGCGCACTCGACGGCCGCGAGGTCATCGACGGATGGATCGCCCACCAGCCGTGGTCCAACGGCGACGTCGCCATCTACGGCCACTCCTACAGCGGCATCACCGGGACCATGATCGCCGCCACCCGCCCCGCCCACCTGCGCGCCGCGAGCGTGTCGGGGCTGATCGGCGACATCTACCGAGACATCGTCTACCCGGGTGGGATCACCAACTACGGCTTCCCACTGCTGTGGACCGGCGCCGTCCGCCCGCTCTACGACGTCGGCGGCGGTGTCGGCGGCGGGTTGATCCCCACCCCCCAGCAGGACTGCGCCGCGCACCAGGCGGAGAAGTCCCGAACGGTGCTCGAGGACCCGCTGATCCACGGGCTCGACGACACCGACAGCGAGTGGTACCGCAGCCGGTCGCTCATCCACGTGGTCGGTCAGATCGAGGTGCCGTTCCACATCACGACCGCCTACCAGGACGAGCAGACCGGCCCGCGCGGCGGCACCAACGTGTGGCACTACCTGCCCGACGACATCTCGAAACGGCTGGTGATGACCAACGGCGACCACGGGACCCAGGACGACATCAACATCCGGGGCGACGGGCTCGCCTGGCTCGACTACTGGATGCAGAACGAGAACCGGCCCGACGCGCTGGCGGCCGCATCGCTCGGTGAGCGGACCAACCTCGTGAAGGTGTTCGGCCCCCGGAAGCGGCCAACCACCACGACGCGGGTGATCCTCGGCTACCGCGACGGCGACCACCGGGACGCGGGCATGTGGGACGGGCAGATCGACTCGACCGCCTTCCCGCTCCCCGAGACCCAGTGGACCGACCTGTACGCCTCCGCTGGCGGGGCGCTCGTCGATGAGCTCGCGACGGTCGAGGCCGGCAGCGCCCCGTGGCTGCACGGCAGCCGCCGACAGGCCTACAGCTACCAGGCCGGCCAGTCCAACGGTGGCGAGTTCTCGGCGTCCGACGGCCCGGACGAGGTCGTGCTCAGCCACACCTTCGACGAGGACACCGTCGTCGCCGGTCCGATCACCGCGACCCTCCAGGTGAGCTCCACGGCGCCCGAGACCGAGCTGTTCGTCCAGCTCATCGATCGCGCCCCGTCGGGCGAGATGCTCTACCTCCAGCGCGGGATGCTGCGGGGCGGCCACCGCGCCTACGACCGTGACCCCCACGGCGACCCGAAGGCGACCGGAGAGTCGCTGTTCACCGAGAACGGCCGGGTGTGGCGCCCCTGGCGGGCTCATTCCGGGGTCGAGCCGGTGATCCCGGGCGAGACCGTCGAGTACCTGGTCGAGATCTTCCCGGTCGGGCACGTCTTCCCCGCCGGGCACGAGCTGGTCGTCAAGATCCACGCCCCGCCCATGGACGACAACGACTACCTGTACGTGGCCAAGACCGCCCCGTCGGTCAACACACTCCACTTCAGCCAGGAGCGGCCGTCGAGCCTGATGCTGCCGGTCATCCCGATCGATGAGGTCGAGGGCCTGACGCTGCTCGACGCGACGTGTGAGTACGAGGAGATGCGCTGCGTGACCGCAGCGAACTGACCCCACCCCGAGGATCTGTCACATGTTCGTGCCGGTATCGGTGCCGAAGGTGTGACACATCCGCAGGTGCAGGTCAGTCGGTCAGGTCGTCCGCGGCCTCCCGAGCGGCGTCGCGGGCCTTGTCGATCGCGGCCATGAACCGCTGCGCCGCGGCGACGAACCGCCCTTCGTCGGGCAGGGTCGGGTGCGGGCGGGTGGGAGCCGACTCCTCGGCCTCGCGGAGCTCGACCCCGAGCTGGTCGAGCCGTGCCCGGTCCCAGGCCTCACGCAAGGCCGGGAACAGGTCGTCCTCCTCTTCCTCGTGGTGGTGCTCGACCTGCTCGGCGAGCACCTCTGCCTTTGCGGGGAAGCGCTCGTCGTCGGGGTCCATGTCGGTGAGCTCGTCGAGGACCAGCTTCAGGACGCGGTGCTCCTCGAGCGCCTCGAGCACGTCGTCACCGAAGGTCTCGGGGTCGCGGGGCGCGAGCTCCTCACGGACGGCGGGGAACAGCACCCGTTCCTCGATGGCCATGTGGCGGGCCAGCTCGGCGGTGGCGTCCCGCAGCAGCTCGGTGCGGCGGTCGGGATCGTCGGCGTCCTCGAGCTCGTCGAGGAGATCCTCCATCTCCCGGTGCTTGCTCGTGAGGTACTCGATCGCATCCATCCGGACTCCTGCACGTGGCGACGGGCTGCAGGACGCTAGCTGGACCGAACAAACTGGACGTTGCCTCGTCGTGTCCGGACGAAGGAGGGATGATGGCCGCTGAGCTCGGGATGACCTGGACCGAGGCCGGACTCACGATCGTGACCGCGACCGCCATCTACGCGGCGGTGATCGTGTTCACACGCGTCTTCGGGCAACGCCAGTTCGCGACCTCGAGCACCTACGACCTCGCGTTCGTGTTCGCGATCGGGTCGGTCGTGGGGCGCGTGATCCTCGTCCGCACCTCACTCGTGACTGCTCTCCTGGGGCTCGGTGTGATGTTCTCCCTGCATGCGCTGGCCGGTTGGCTGCACCACAACAACGCCTGGCTGCACCGGGTGATGCAGAACCCCCCGATCCTCGTGGTCGCCCACGGCGAGATGGTCCAGGACGGGATGCGGCGGGCGCACCTGTCCGATTACGAGCTGTTCCAGGCGTTGCGGCAGCACGGGCACGCGAGCCTGGACGGCCTGGCGGCGGTGATCCTCGAGCGCAACGGCCGCCTGAGCGTGATCCACGAGGACGCCCCGATCGCCCCCGAGGTGGTCGAGGAGGTCATGGGGCGCGAGCATCTGGTCGGGGTCCGCGAGACCGCGGACCGCTGAGGCCGCCTCCCGCGCCTAGTTCAGCACCTCGGTGCGTTCGTGCATCGAGGTGCCGCAGTGGCGGGGCGGCTTTCCAGAGCCACGGACCACG
Organism: Nitriliruptorales bacterium; assembly: GCA_033722375.1. Classification (GTDB taxonomy): domain Bacteria; phylum Actinomycetota; class Nitriliruptoria; order Nitriliruptorales; family Nitriliruptoraceae; genus JAWVZB01. The sequence continues at coordinate 4,039 of JAWVZB010000021.1, forward strand.
AGCAGGTACTCGGTGCCGCACTCCTCGCACCAGTAGAGGGTGCGCTCGTTCGCGGTGATCGGCACCGGCTCGGGTTCGTCGGTGGCGGCGCCGTCGGTCGCGCCCGCGAAGCTCTTCAAGGTCGCCTGGGCCCACGACCAGATCACGAGCCCGAGGAGCGGCGCCAGCACCCACCGCCAGCCGAACACGAGGCCGACGGGGACGGCGAGCACCGCGAACAGGAGGTAGACGACCCGTTTCATGACGACGAGGGTACGCCGCCGTCCCCGCCATCAGCGGCGGTGGTGCCGATCCCGACCCTGGGGTCAGGCAACACAGATGGGGAGCGGCGCTACTCGACGCGCTCGAGGATGGTGGCGTTGGCCATGCCCCCGCCCTCGCACATCGTCTGGAGCCCGTAGCGGGCGCCCCGCTGCTCCATGGCGTGCACGAGCGTGGTCATGAGCTTCGCACCAGAGGCCCCGAGCGGGTGCCCGAGCGCGATCGCGCCGCCGTTGACGTTGACCTTGTCGAGGTCGGCGCCGAGCTCCTCGGCCCACGCGAGCACGACGGGCGCGAAGGCCTCGTTGACCTCGAACACGTCGATGTCGTCGATCGCGAGCTCGGCGCGCTCGAGGACCTTCTCGGTGGCCGGGATGACGCCGGTCAGCATGTAGATCGGGTCGTCGCCGGCGAGCGCGAAGCTGTGGAACCGTGCGCGGATCGGCAGGCCCAGCTGCTCGGCCTTCTCGCGCTCCATGATCAGCAGTGCCGCGGCACCGTCGGAGATCTGGCTGGCGTTGCCCGCGTGGATGACCCAGTTGATCTGGGGGAACCGCTCCTCGGTCGCCTCGTCGTAGAAGGCGGGGCGGAGGTTCGACAGCGTCTCGACGGTGGTGTCGGGGCGGATGCCCTCGTCGCGGGTCAGCTCCTCGACCGAGCCGTCCTCGCGGGTGACCTTGATCGGGATGATCTCCTCGTCGAAGCGCCCCGCCTCGTGCGCCTCGTGTGCGAGGCGATGCGAGCGGGCGGAGAACTCGTCGAGGTCCTCGCGGCTGAGGCCCCACTTGGCGGCGATCAGCTCGGCGGAGATGCCCTGCTGCACCAGACCCTTCTCGTAGCGCTCCATGATCTTCTCGCCGAAGGGGTTCTCGCCCATCGTCGAGGAGAACATCGGCACGCGGCTCATGACCTCGACGCCGGAGGCGATGGCGACGTCGTAGGCGCCGGAGATCACGCCCTGGGCGGCGAAGTGGGCGGCCTGCTGGGACGAGCCGCACTGGCGGTCGATCGTGGTCGCAGGCACGGACTCGGGGAACCCGGCGGCGAGCACGGCGTTCCGGCCGACGTTGAAGGTCTGCTCGCCGGCCTGCGACACGCAGCCGGTGATGACGTCGTCGACGATCTCGGGGTCGACGCCGGCCTTGTCGACGAGGCTGCGCAGCGTGGTGGCCAGGAGGTCCACGGGGTGCCAGCCCGACAGCGCCCCACCCTGCTTGCCCTTCCCGACGGGGGTCCGGACGGCTTCGACGATCACGGCTTCGCGCATGGGGAGCTCCTGGGGCGGCGGTCTACATAGGACAAGGATAATCGCGGCCCGGATGTTCCCTCGACGGGGACGCTGGGCGACCGGCCGAGCTTCACCCCACCGGTGAGGCGAGCTCGTCGACCCGGTCGGGGGTGCTCGTCGGTCACCGGCTACCGGCTCCTGTCGGGGTGCGTCGTGGCAGCCGCTCCTCGAGCGAGTCGAGGTCGCCCGACGGGGACGACAGCAGGGACACGAGGATCGCGACACCGGCCGAGCCGAGCAGCGCCCCGAGGAACGGCGGCAGAGTCGGCACGGTGTCGGCGAACGTGACCGCGTCGACCGCCCCCGCGAGGTCGCCCCGCTCGACCAGCCCCCCCACGAACGCCCCGACCAGACCCGCGATCCCGCCGGCCAGGGCGGCAGCTCCGGTCGCGCGCCGCCACAGGCCCAGGAGCGACGGGACGACGATGGCGGCCGCGAGCAGGTCCGCGATCAGGAAGAGCTGGAGCACGGAGCCGGCGACCAGCGCCACGCCCGTGACGGGGACCATGATCAGCACCGTCAGCACCCGTGCCCCGCGGAGGTCGGTGGTGGCGGGGCGCTCGGCCGCCACGAGCGACACGAGCGCGTTCTCGAGCGTGTCGACCGACGAGGCCACGAGCGCGACACCGAGGCCCATCACACCGATGACGATCACGTCGGGCAGCTCGGCGGTCAGCGCGAAGACGGACAGCGCCGGGACCTCCGCGGCCCCGGCCCCGGCGGCGAGGATCCCGAACGCCCCGACGACGAGCACCACCGGGACCGTCGCGGCCGCCCCGACGAGGGCGCCGCGGCGCAGCGCCTGGTCGTCGCTGGCGGACCAGACCCGCTGCCAGTAGCCCTGGTGCAGCAGGTTCGCGGCGGTGACCGCGATGACGAGGGTGATGGCCGCCTCGATGCCCGGGCGGTCGACGCCGAGGAGGCCGGAGTCGCGCCACGTGGTCCCCGGCGAGTCGAGCCCCGACACGATCGCGACCCCGGCGAGCGCGACGAGCGCGAGGACCAGCCAGCCCTGCCACCGGTCGGTGCGGAGGCTCGCCCGCAGCCCGCCGTAGGTGGTGTAGGCGAGGGTCACCACCGCGACCGCGAGGATCGTCCCGATCCGCGGCACCCCGGCCAGGATCTCGGCGATCCCGGCGACGGCGACCAGCTCCGCGGTGAGGAACACCGCCATGTACAGCACCGACACCAGGCTCACGTACCCGGCGAAACCGCGTCCGAACCGGATCCGCAGGAACTCGGTGAGTGCCTGACCGGATGGCACGATCCGGCGCAGCCGCGGGCCCACCAGGGCGTAGACGACGAAGGGGGCGGCAGCGGCGAGCCCGTAGCCGACGACGGCGTCGATACCGGCCAGCGCCCCGATCTCGGGCGGGGCGAACAGGATCCATGCCCCGAGCCCGGACGCGAAGAACGACAGCGCCAGTGGGCCCGCGGTCTGGCTGCCCCGTGCGGTCAGGAAGTCGTCGAGGTCGCGGTCGGGGCGCTGTCGCAGGCCGATCGCCGCGAACACGGCGAGGCTGGCGAGCAGCACCAGCCATCCAACGAGAGTGGTGAGCATGACGTCTCCCTCCGCCGGCATCATCCGGATCAGGTTCGAAGGGTTCCGCACCCGCCTGGTGCGCTCTCAGTCCGAGGAACGTCGGACTCCCCCACGTCGCGCTGTCAAGGCTAGAGCACATCGTGCCGATGTGTGTAGAGGGCAACACTCGGGAGTGAGAGACGACATGCGCATCCTCGTCGCAGAGGACGACCCGGACGTCGGGAAGCTGCTCGACGTCGTGTTCCGGGGCTTCGACCACGAGGTCGACGTCGTCGAGGACGGCGCCGCAGCCATCAACGCTCTCGAACGAGCCAGCTACGACGTGGCGGTCGTGGACGTGATGATGCCGAAGGTGGACGGCCTCGAGGTCACCAAGCACATCCGTCGGCACGAGGCGGCCAAGGACCTGCCGGTCGTCATCCTCACCGCCAAGGGCAACGAGGAGGGCCACGTCCACGGCTACGACGCCGGGGCCGACGCCTACGTCACCAAGCCCTTCCGGCCGATCGAGCTCCACGACACCGTGCTCGAGGTCGTGGGTCGCAAGCCCAGTGAGCGGCACCGGGTGCGGCAGCAGGAGCGCGCCAAGGCCGAGTTCCTCCGCAAGCTCGAGAACCGCTTCTGACGCCTGCCCGCTCCGCCCCCGGGTTGCGGAGCGGCACAGATACGCTCGGCCGGCCCCGGGCCCGTAGCTCAGTTGGCAGAGCACCTGCTTTGCAAGCAGGGGGTCGTCGGTTCGAATCCGATCGGGTCCACCACCGCCAGCACTAGCGCCCCGCCGCAGAACGTCGCAACCGGACCGGGATCCCGGACCGAGCGCGACGACTCTCCCGGACAGCCGGCGGCTGTTCCTTCGGGCAGTTGACGATTGCAGTGATAACTGTAACAGTATTGCTGTCGCGACCGAAGGCCCCTCCTGTGCCCCTGCCGCTCGCCCACGGCGCACCTGCCGGCGGCGCTGCGCTCCGAGAGGTGCTGATCGCCACCGGGGTGGGCGCCGCCGCGCTGGTGGCGTTCGCCGTGTTCGCGTGGGCGCACCGAACGGGGCGCATCCGCTGGTACCGGGACATCGAGCGGTTCTCCGAGCGCGTGTCCGGTCTGCCGGCGTGGGCTGCCATCCCCCTGACGGTGGCGGGCGTGTCGCTGATCATCGCCGTGTTCGGCTACTACTGGGACGTCTCGACCCACATCGACAACGGCCGAGATGCCGGGCCGTTCGCGAACCCCTCCCACTACTTCATCCTCGTCGGCTTAGTGGGCATCGCGCTGGCGGGTGGGCTGTCGATCGTCTCGGGCTCCGAGCGGACGCGCTCGTCGGTGCGTCTCCGCGAGGGCTGGCACGCCCCGATCGGCGGCGTGCTCCTCGCCCTGTGCGGGGTCGTCGCACTCGCCGGGTTCCCGCTGGACGATCTGTGGCACCGGCTCTTCGGGCAGGACGTGACGCTCTGGGGTCCGACCCACATCCAGATGATCGGCGGGGCGTCGCTGGCGACGTTGGCGCTGTGGGTCCTGTCGGTCGAGGCCCGCCGGATCGGCAACCCCCGCGCATGGACCAGGCGGTTCGCCGACGTGGCCCTGGCGGGTGGCTTCCTCCTCGGCCTCTCGACGCTCCAGGGCGAGTTCGACTTCGGCGTGCCGCAGTTCCGGCTGCTCTACCACCCGGTGCTCGTGATGTTCGCCGCCGGGCTCGGACTCGTGACCGCACGGATCCGCATCGGACGGGGCGGGGCGCTCTACGCGGTCGCGTTCTTCCTCGCGATCCGGGGCGCTCTCACCCTCGGCATCGGCGTCGGACTCGAGCGGGTGACGCTGCACTTCCCGCTCTACCTCGCCGAAGCCGCCCTGGTGGAGCTCGTGGCCCTGCGGGTGCGCCCCCACCGCCAGCTCACGTTCGGTGCGACCGCCGGCGCGGCCATCGGCACCGTCGGACTCGCCGCCGAATGGTTGTGGTCGCACCTGTGGATGCCACTGCCGTGGAACGCCGCTCTCGTCCCCGAGGTGCTGGTCGTCGCCCCGCTTGCCGCAGTCACCGGCGGGATGCTCGGTGGGTTCGCCGGGCGCGCGCTGCAGCCGGTTGGCGCCCCGCGACAGTCCGCCCGCAGCTGGGTGGCCGTGGTTGTCGGGGGCGGGGCGCTCCTGGCGCTGTTCTGGCCGCTGCCGATGCAGCCGCCGCCGGACGACCTGGCGGTGCGCATGGACCTCGAGCCGGCCACGGCCGGCGGTGGGGAGGCGGTCACCGCGACGCTGACGCTCTCACCCCGCGATGCCGCCGACGACCGCCCCGACTGGCTCACCGTCACCGCGTGGCAGGGCGCCGAGTGGCAGGACCGGCAGTCGATCGTCGACCACCTCGAGCGGGTCGAGCGGGGCGTCTACCGCACCACCCAGCCGATCCCGACCCACGGTGACTGGAAGGCGCTCGTGCGGTTCCACGACGGCCGCATCATGGCGGCCGCCCCGCTGTTCCTTCCCGCCGACGCGGTGATCGACGCCGAGGAGGTCCCCGCGACCGACGGCGCGACACGTGACTTCGTCTACGGGAAGACCCTGCTCCAGCGCGAGGCGAAGGACGTGCCGCAGTCGCTGTGGAACGTCGGCTACGCCGTGCTGGCCGTCGTCATCGGGGCGTGGATCGGGGCAGTGGCGTGGGGCCTGCGACGGCTCCGACACACCCGCCCCGAGGACGGCACGCCGCACCAGGCCACGGACCGACAGCACGCCGACGTCCCCTGACGCCTCGCCGTCAGGCGGTCTCGAGCCGCTCCGTCTTGAGCAGCTCGCCCCACTCCTCGCGCGGAACCGCCGCCGGCTCCGTCTCTTCCACGAACGCACCGACGTGCTCGGCGACCGTGCGGGGCGCGTCCAGATGGGGGAAGTGACCCGCATCGCGCAACACCCGCAGCCGGCTGCCGGGGATGGCCTCGTGGGCGTCGGTCGCGTGGGTCAGCGGGATGATGCGGTCCTTGGCACCCCAGATCAAGAGCGTCGGAACGTGTTCGGCGAGGTAGAGCTTGTCGTTGGCCGAGATCCGCTGACCACCGAGGCCGATCGCGCCCCGCACGGTGCGGAGGAACGCCTGGCGCTGGGTCGGATCGGCGAGGTTGTCGAGCCCCCGCCACACCTCGGCCAGGTCGGTCCCGAAGCGGAGCCCGAGCCGCTGGAGGCCCCGCGACAGTGACGTGGCGAACTGCTTCACCGCATCGGTCGACAACAAGGCGATGACGGGATCAGCACCCGGGAGGGACGCCGCCCGCAGCAGCGGACTGACCTCGATCCCGAGACCGCCGGAGTCGATAAGCACGAGCCGGTCGGTCATCTCGGGGAACTGGTAGGCGAACTGGAGCGCGATCCCCCCGCCGAGCGAGTGGCCAACCAGGGTCGCGGAGTCGTGCCCCAGCAGGAGCATGAGGTCGCGAACCGTGGAGGCGTAGGCCCCCATCGAGTGGTCCCCCGGCGGGTTCTCGCTCTCGCCGTGGCCGGGCAGATCCACCGCGACGAGCCGTCCGGTGTCGAGGTGGCGCGAGAGCTGCTGCCACGTCGTCGAGTTCTGCGTGATGCCGTGGATCAGTACCAGGACGGGCCCGTCGTCACCGGCGGTGCGGTAGACGACCCGGCGCCCGTGGATCGTGGCGACGTGCTTCTGCATGGTGGATTCCCTCTGGGTCGGCGGGATCGGTGGCGGTTCGGCTCCCAACCGCACAACCGTTACAGTAGATGCTGCAAGGGTACGGTCAACGCGAGGAGGGTGTCCGTGCGTCGACGGCAGCGCTACACGATCGACGAGCTGGCGGCGGAGACGGGGGTCGCCACCCGGTCGATCCGCTACTACCAGACCCTCGGACTCCTGCCGTCTCCGGCCGTCGAAGGACGCACCGGCTTCTACGACGGCACCCACGTGGAACGGCTCGAGCTCATCAAGGAGCTCCAGAGCGAAGGCCTCAACCTCCAGGCCATCGGCTGGCTGATCGGCGGGGCAGGTCAGGTCGACTCCCGGGAGCTGCGCCGGCTCAAGCACGCGATGCTGGACGGCTGGATGGCCGCCGAGCCGAAGGACCAGACCACCGACGAGGTGCTCGCGGCGTTCGGCGAGGACAGCCTCGACGCCGAGACCGTACGACGGGCCCAGGAGCTGCGGCTCGTCGAGGCCACCGACGACCCCGACCGCTGGCGGGTGATCCTCCCGGAGGTGCTGGCCGCCGGTCAGGAGCTCGCGCAGGTCGGCATGGAGATGTCCCCCGATCGGGCGCTGGACGTGCTCGCCGAGATGCGCGCGCACACCCGCGCCATCGCCGACGCCTTCGTGGAGCTGTTCGACGAGACCGTGCTCGCCCCGTGGGACGCGCGTGGACGGCCCGACGACGAGTGGCCCGCGGTCCGCGCCGCCATCGACCGCATGCGGCCGCTCGCGAGCGAAGCGGTCCTGAGCGTGTTCCAGCAGGCCATGGCCGAGGCGGTCGCCGACCAGCTCGGCGACATGCAGCCTGCCGACGCAGCCGGCGGCGACACCGGCCGCGCACCCTGATCCGGCAACCTGCCGGCAGCAGGAGGCAGGACCAGCGCCGTCGAAGTTCACGTCTGTACCCCGTCACGAGCCCCCCACATCCTGGAGCCGTCGTGGAACGCGCACCCCTCCGGCAGCTACTCGCCTCGGTGGCACTCGCCGCGGTCGCGGCCGTCGTCCTCACACCGCCCGTCGCCGCTCAGGACGATCCCGCCGCGGGCTCCCTGCCGCAGGTGTCGAGCGGCGCGCGTCCCGGCCCGGACGTGCTCTACGCGCAGCGCCCCGACCTGCCCCAGCTCGAGAACCACCACTCGCGGTTCACCGCCAGCCCGCTGCTGGTGTCGGGCACCGACGCCTACGTGAGCGGTGAGTACCTCTACCAGGACCACCTGTTCGACGACTACGGCTCCGACACGGACGCGCAGGGCAGCACCAGCTCGCTGTCGGCCCGGGCCGGCGACATCACCTACCCCACCGATGTCGAGCGCTACGGCGGCAACGCCGCCGACCTCGTCGAGTTCCGGATCTCGGTCGGCCCCGACGACGTGATGTACCGCTTCACGCTGAACACCATGCTCGCCGCCGACGCCACGATCGTGGCGGTCGCGTTCGACACCGATCAAGACGCCACCACCGGCAGCGCCGAGCTGCCTGGTGACCCCAACGCTGCCTTCCCCGGCACGGACGAGGCCATCGTCGCCTGGGGCACCGGCGCCGAGCATCACGACCTCAGCGGGGCGTCGTCTGTCACCACCGATCTGGACGTGAGCGCCGACCTCGACGCGAACCAGATCACGGTGACCGTCCCCCGCACCGTGTCCGACCCCACCGGAACCTGGACCACGACCCTGGCGGTCGGGCTGCACGACGGCAGCGGGGGGTGGTTGCTGCCGGGGTCGGAGGCATCCGAGGACCAGCCGGGCGGCGCCGATCTCGCCGATCCGAACCCGACGGGGATCTTCAACGTCGGGTTCCGGTTCGACGAGCCTTACGTCACCGACAACGTCCCGCCGGACGCGCAGCAGTCCGTGTCCCTGCGCAACAAGACGCCGACGGACTTCGCCCACGCCATCGACTTCGCGGCGCTCGACGCGGGCGAGAACCGCACGACGGTTCCTGCGACCGGCCACATGGTGCGGCTCTTCCCCTCGCGACTCGACCTCGGGGAAGGCCGGAACCTCGACGCCTTCCCCGCCTACCTCAGCCCTCTCCAGCCCTACTCGCTGTACGTGCCCAGCACCTACGAGCCGGGCAGCCCGGCGGGGTTCACCCTCAACCTGCACTCGCTCGGACAGGAGCACTGGCAGTACAACGGCTCCACCGGCATCCAGCAGCTCGGCGAGCAGCGCGGACACCTCGTGGCCACCCCGATGGCCCGCGGGCCCGACGGCTGGTACCAGGCCGAGGCCGAGTACGACGTCTTCGAGGTCTGGAACGACGTCGCGTTCCACTACGACCTCGACCCCGACCACGCCGCCACCGCCGGCTACTCGATGGGCGGCTACGGGACCTACCGCCTCGGTGGGCTCTACCCCGACCTGTTCGGCGCCGCGTTCACGACCGTCGGCCCGCCGGGCGACGGGATCTGGCTGCCGCCGGCGCCCCCGACGGGCGGTGCCGAGACGCTGTCGAACCTGTGGCTCGAGAACGTCCGCAACGTCCCCTACCTCAACCTCGCCGCCGCGCAGGACGAGCTCGTGCCGATCGCCGGCCCCCGCGCCCAGAACCTCGGGGCGCCCGAGCATGGCATCGACGGGTTCGAGCAGTACGGCTACCGCTACCGGTTCCGGGTCTACCCGACCGCCGAGCACTTCACGATCGCGGTGCTGGACTACGACGTCGAGGGAGCCGTGGAGTTCCTCGGAGACAGCGCGGTCGATCGCGAGCCCGTCCACGTGACGTTCTCCTACCTCCCCGCGACGGACGTGCCCGAGCTCGGACTGGTCCACGACCACGCCTACTGGGTCTCCGACGTTGAGCTCGCGGACACGTCCGCGGAGCTCGCCGAGGCCACGGTCGATGCGTTCAGCCACGGATCCGGGCTCGGTGACCCCGAGGCCACCCGCGTGGAAGGCGCAGGGGTGGATCCGCTCGAGTACACGATGGTCGGGCTCGAGTGGGGCGACCCCCCTTCGATCGCGCCACAGAACCTGCTCGATCTGGGCCTGACGAACGTCGGGTCGGTGCGGCTGGACCTCGACCGTGCCGCGCTGGATCCGACCGAGGTGCTGACCCTTTCCATCACCGCCGACAGCCACGGCGAGGTGCTGCTCGACGGCGCGTTCCCGGTCGGGACCCGCGTGTTCCGCGACGGGGAGCTCCTCGCCGGGGCCAGTGCCGGCCCCACCGGAGCCGAGATCCCGGTCGTGGACGGCGAGCAGGAAGTCGTGCTCCGCCCCGCCAGTGCGGCGGGCGGTAGCGACGACGGCGCAGACGGGTTGCCCGCCACGGGCGGTGGCGTGGCGGTCGGGGCGTTGCTCCTGCTGTCGGTGCTCGCGACCCGCACGCGGCGCTGACCGCGACGGTCAGAGCTGGTCGGCGTCGATCACCTCGGCCGGCAGGAACACCCGGAAGCTCGATCCACCGCCGTCGCGGTCCTCGACCCAGGCCTCGCCGTCGTGGAGGCCCGCGAACGCAGCCACGAGCGACAGCCCGATGCCTGCGCCTCCGGTCTGGGCAGCCGGTGAATCGCCCTGACGGAACGCCTCGAAGATCGCTTCCTTGTCCTCGTCGGGGATGCCGGGTCCGCGGTCGTCGACCCGGATGAGCACACCGTCGTCGCGGCCCTCCACGGCCGCCACGATCTCGCCGTCCGGGGGGGTGTGCTTGTGGGCGTTGGTGATGAGGTTCTCGACGATCCGTTCCGTCCGTGGCCCGTCGATCTTGGCCACCACCTGCTCGCCGGTGAGCTTGACCCGTCCGAGCAGCCCGACCTGCTCGATGGTCCGCCCGATCAGGTCGTGGACGTCCACCGCGGTCCGACGCGGCTCGAGGGTCCCCCGACTCAGCCGGTCGAGGTCCAGAAGGTCGGATAGGAGCCGGTCGAGCCGGACCGCGTTGGCCCGCAGTCGCCGCACGATCTGTGCGAACTGGTCGGTACTCAGCCGCTTGTGTTGTTCAAGCAGATCTGCGAACCCCATGACCGCCGTCAAGGGCGTGCGCAGCTCGTGGGAGACGGCCTGGAGGAAGGTGTTCTTCAGCGCGTTCAGCTCGCGCAGCTCCTCGGTCACGGCACGCTCGCGCTCGAGGGCCTCCTCGAGCTTCTCGGCTGCGGCCCGCTGGCGCGACAGGTCCCGGAGCACCGCGACGACACCGACCACGTCGTCGTCCGGTCCCCGGAGAGGACTGGCACTGGTCTCCCAGTGCACGCGGCCTCCGTCGCCGCGGGCGGCGGAGAGCTCCTTCCCGATCACGGGCTCGCCCTCGGTCAGCGCGCGGTGAACGGGGCGCTCCTCGAGGGGGACCTCCTCACCGTCCGCGTCACGGAGATCCCAGGCGGGATCTCCGAAGCTGCGGGACAGCAGCTCCTCGCGCGAGACGTCGAACAGCTCGACGGCAGCAGGGTTGACGTACTCGAGGTTGCCGGTGACGTCGAAGATGAGCACCGCATCCGACATCGTCTCGATCACGCGAGAGAGGCGCTCCCGTGTCTGCCGGAACCGTTCTTCGGCCCGCCTCGCCTCGGTGATGTCGCGGGAGATGCCCTCGGCGGCGACGAGCTCGCCATTCGCATCCCGGACGTGCACGGTCCGTCGTTCCATCCACCGCCACGTGCCGTCCTTGTGCCGGACCCGTACCACCGAGGTGCCTTCGGGCACCGTGGCGATGTCGAGTGCCGGGACGTCGTCGGGGTGGATGATCTCCCGTGCGAGCTCCGGATCGTCGTAGAACGCCTGGGGCGGGTAGCCGAGGACCTCCTCGACCGCGGGACTCAGGTAGTCGAACCCCTCCTCGCCCGGAAGCACCCGGAAGACGATGTCGGGAGCGTTCTCGGCCAACCGGCGGAAGCGCTGCTCGCTGTCGCGCATCGCCCGTTCCGCTTCGATCCGCTCGGTGACGTCCCGGATCGTGACCACGATGCCGCGGATGTCGGGATCGTCGATGCGGTCCGCGTGCGAGGCTTCGACCCACCGCCACTCCCCGGCGGCGTCCTTGACCCGGTGCACCATCGGCTCGAGCTCTCCGTGCTCGCTGCGTCGCAACTCCTCGAAGCGAAGCTGCATCGCCTCGAGGTAGTCGTCGGGGATGAAGTCGCCGACGTGACGGCCGACGACCTCGTCCGGTGAGAACCCGAACATCGACACCGCAGGGTTCGCGAACGTGATCACAGCCTCGGTGTCGAGGACCACGATCAGGTCCCGGCTGTGCTGGAGCAGCGCCTCCGGGGACACCCGCAGGCCTCGAGAGGGTTGCTCAGCAGTGGCCATCAAACTCCCGTAGCGACTCCTGACGCCGCTGCGACCGTACTGCCTCGCCCCCACTGGGCCCCAGAGGTGGGATGTCCCCCATGGTCCGCCGGACGGGAGGAATCTCGGCCGCGAACCGCGAACCTCTCCTACGGTCCCTCTACTTCCCCTCCTGGGAGTTCCACATGACCTACTTCGTCACCGGCGCCACCGGCTTCATCGGACGGTTCCTCGTCGAACGGCTGCTCGAACGCGAAGGCACCATCTACTGCCTCGTCCGCGAGAGCTCCCAGGGCAAGCTCGACCAGCTCCGCGAGCGACTCGGCGACCACGAGGGCCGCATCGTCGGCGTCGTCGGTGACCTGACCGACCCCTACCTCGGCGTGTCACAGGACCGGATCGACGAGCTGCAGGGCGAGATCGACCACGTGTTCCACCTCGCCGCCATCTACGACCTCGAGACCGACGCCGAGTGGCAGCGCATCGTCAACGTCGAAGGCACCCGCCACGCGTGCGAGTTCGCCGAGGCGGTCGACGCCGGGATCTTCCACCACACGTCGTCGATCGCCGCCGCGGGGCGCTACGAGGGCACCTTCCGCGAGCACATGTTCGGCGAGGCCACCGGGCTCGAGCACCCCTACTTCCGCACCAAGCACCTCTCCGAGAAGGTCGTGCGCACCGAGTGTGAGACGCCGTGGCGGATCTACCGTCCCGGCATCGTCGTGGGCCACTCCGAGACCGGCGAGATCGACAAGATCGACGGGCCCTACTTCTTCTTCCCCGCCATCGAACAGCTGTCGAACATCCCCTCCGAGGTTCCACTCGTCGGGATCGAGGGCGGCAAGGTCCACCTCGTCCCGGTCGACTTCGTGGTCGACGCGATGGACCACATCGCCCACGAACCGGACCTCGACGGGCAGACCTTCCATCTCGTCGACCCCGACCCACCGTCGGTCGGCGAGGTGCTGAACGCCTTCTGTGCCGCCGCTGGCGCCCCCGGGTTCCCGATCCGGATCGACGTCCGCGCCAAGGACGTCATCCCCACACCGCTGCGCAACATCGTCACCTCCCTGTCGCCGGTGCACCGCACCTACAACGCCGCGCTGCGCAAGCTCGGGATCCCGCGCGAGGCGATGGCCTACGTCACCAACCCGACCCGGTTCGACACCACCAAGACCCGCCGGGCCCTGGCCGGCAGCGGCATCGAGGTGCCGCCCCTGACCGAGTACGCCGACGTCATCTACCAGTACTGGAAGGACAACCTGCGCGACCAGCACCAGCGCGGCGGGTTCCGGCGCAAGAAGGTCGAGGAGAAGGTGGTGCTCATCACCGGAGCGTCGTCCGGCATCGGGCTCGCCTCCGCCAAGCGACTCGCGCGCGAAGGCGCGACGGTCCTGCTCGTCGCCCGCTCGGTTGAGGATCTCAAGACCGTCCAGAAGGAGATCGCCGAGGAGGGAGGGACCGCCTACGTCCACCCCGCCGACCTGTCGGACCTCGACGACTGCCAGCGGCTGATCAGCGAGGTCCTGTCCGACCACGGGCGGGTCGACGTGCTGGTCAACAACGCCGGGATCTCGATCCGACGCTCGGTCGAGCTGAGCTACGACCGCTTCCACGACTTCGAACGCACCATGCAGCTCAACTACTTCGGGGCGCTGCGGCTCGTGCTCGGGTTCCTCCCCGGGATGCGCGAGCGCGGCTACGGCCACATCGTCAACGTGTCGTCCATCGGGGTGCAGACCCACGTGCCACGCTTCTCGGCCTACATCGCCTCGAAGGCCGCCCTCGACACCGCGTGCAGCTCGATCGCGACCGAGGTGATCGATCAGGGCGTCACCGTCACGACGATCTACATGCCGCTGGTCCGGACGCCGATGATCGAGCCGACCAAGATCTACCGGTTCTTCCCGGCCAAGACCCCGGAGCAGGCGGCGGACATGGTCTTCACGGCCATCAAGGACCAGCCCAAGCGGATCAGCTCGACCCTCGGCACGATCGGGGAGGTCGGCCACGCCATCGCACCCAAGGTGATGGACGCGCTCATGAACTACGGGTTCCACCTCTTCCCCGAGTCCTCGGCCGCGCGGGGCGACGACGCCGAGCGCGAAGAGCTGCGCTGGGCCCCCGAGCGCCGCGCCTTCTCGTACCTCCTACGTGGAATCCACTTCTAGGCTCTGAACGTGCAAACCGGGGTCGGGCGACGCGACGGCCCTGGAAGTGCTCGATCGGGGTTGTGAAACTCCCGTCGATAGAGGTCCGCAACCTCCGCGGTCCTTCCCGACCGGATAGCGGACTGTACGCGGACTCACTGCCAAGGAACGCGCATCCGCAGATCGGGCCATGTGCTGTTGTGCGGGGCGCGCATCGGCCGAGCGGCCCCTGGTTGCATGTCCGGATGTCACTAGACGCGACGGCTCGCGTCCGCTTGAGTCGCACCTACCGGCACGAGCCGCCGGGCAGCGGATCAGGAGAACACCATCATGAGCCAGGTTACGGAGCACCTCGAGGCGCGGGGGATCGAGTTCGAGGTGCTCCCACATGAGCCCACCAACACGAGCCTCGCCGAAGCACACGTCCTCGGCGTCCCCGAGGACTCGGTCGCCAAGACCGTGGTCCTCGACATCCGCACCGGTCACGCCTTCGCGGTGCTGCCAGCCGATTGCCAGCTCGACCTCGACAAGGTCAAGGAGGCGATCAACAGCCGCCATGTCGAGCTCGCCACCGAGGACGAGATCGAGCGCGACTACCCCGAGTTCGAGCTGGGTGCGATCCCACCGCTCGGGCAGCTCGTCCACACCCCCCTCATCGTTGACCCGAAGGTCATCGACCACGACGAGATCATCTTCGCGGCCGGGTCCCAGGACGAGTCGGTCAAGATGAAGACGCGCGACCTGTTCGAGTTCGTCAACGCCAAGGTCGCCGACATCTGCGCCGACTGAGCTCAACTTCCCTTCGTGGCCGCCCGCTCCCCGGAGCGGGCGGTTCGCATCTGTGGAAAACCTGCCCCTCGAACGGGTGTTCTATCCACAAGTCCACAGGCCACGACGCCCGAACTGTGGATAACTACACCCGTGTCGCTTCCGCGGAAGCGCGAGAAGTACACAGATGTGAGTAACCCTGTGGACAGCGCGGATCGGGCCTAGGTGGCTGGTGCCGAACGCCGTTGGTGCTCTGAGCGAGACGATGTCGTACAGGTCAAGGCGGCTGAGGAGGTCGTAGCGAGGAGCTACGGACGACGAAGCCAACGCAGGCATGTGCGACATCGGCCGCCCAGACAGCAACATGTGTTGGGCACCAGTCGCCTAGTCGTAGAGCTCGAAGGTGTAGCCGCGGTTGCGGTAGGCGACGCGGGCGATGGCGTGCATGCGGTCGTCGTCGTTGTGCTCGACCTGGTCGAGGTGGCGCTCCACACGGGCCGCCGCGCGGGTGCAGAAGGTGTCGGCGATGTATCCCTCGGTGCCGGAGGCCTCCGCGCCCTGATCGTTCATGAGCGCGGTGACCCGAGACAGGGTGGCCACCTGCCCGACGATGTCCATGGCGGCGTGTGCCAGCCGCTTCTGCTGCCACTGGCGGTCGACGATGTCCTTGCCGTGCCGTCGCAGGAGCTTCTCGGAGACCTCGCGCAGCCGCTTCACCTGATCGGAGACCGGCTCCGCGAGCTCACGCAGCTCGGGGTGGACGTGGGTCAGCTCGTCCGGGCGGACCTCGCGCTTGACCCGCCCCGCCACGTAGTCGAGCACGACGGACGCCGAGCGCACCGGACGCATCAGCGCCCCGACGTCGAGAACGTCGCTCAGCCCTTCGAGCTCGTTGCCGAGCGTCTTCAGACCGGTCAGTGCGATGTAGGCCCGGAGGACGTCGTTGGCGCCTTCGAAGATGGGGAACACCCGGACGTCGCGGAGCGTCTTCTCGAGCGGCGTGCCGGCCATGTAGGCCTCGCCACCGTGGAGCTGGAACGCCCGGTTGACCCCGTACCACAGGAACTCGGTGCCGGCCACCTTCAGCATGGCGGATTCGAGTGAGTAGTCCTTCACGCCCTGGTCGACGAGGCCGGTCGCGAGGTAGCACATCGACTCGAGCCCGTAGAGGTAGGAGGTCATCCAGCTGACCTTCTCCTCGACCAGCTCGAACTCCGCCAGCGGGCGACCGAACTGCTCGCGTTGGAGGGTGTGATCGATGGCGAGATCGAGCACGCCCTTCATCGCCCCGACCGACCCCGTGCCGAGCGACATGCGACCGTTGTTGAGGATGTGCATGGCGACCCGGAAGCCGTCGCCCGGCTCCCCGAGCACGTTCTCGGGGGGGACCCGGACGTCGTTGAACCTCACGTGGCGGAGCTGGTTGGCCCGGAGGCCGAGGGTGTCGTAGCGCTTGGGCGAGTCGACCCCGTCGAGGTCGCCGTCGACGATCAGTGCGACGTGGCCGTGCTCCTCGCTCTCCGCGAAGACGGTGAGCACCTCCCGGTGCCCGTTGCCGATCCAACGCTTCTCGCCGTTGAGGAGCCAGCTCCCGTCTGCCTGGCGCTCGACGCGGGTCTCGAGGTTGTAGGCGTCGGAGCCGGTCTCGGGTTCGGTCAGCGCGAACGCCGCGAGCTTGCGGCCGGCGGCGAGATCGGGGAGGTAGCGCTCCTTCTGCTCGTCGGTCCCGAACAGCGCGATGCCCTTGTAGCCGATCGACTGGTGCACCCCGAGACTGACCGCCAGGGCGGCGTCGACCTTCCCGAACTCCTCGAACACCCGGCAGTAGGCGGACTGGCTGAGGCCGAGGCCGCCGTACTCCTCCGGGACGTAGAGCCCCGTGTAGCCCATCTCCCCGAGGGCCTCGATGGTCCCGTCACCGATCCAGCCCGCCTGCTCGGCAGCGAACTGGTCGTAGTTTTCGGACGCCCAGCCGTGGAACTGATCGACGAGGTCGCGGACCTTCGTGCGCTCGTCGTCATCCATCTTCGGGTAGGGCGTGACCATGTCCTGGTCGAGCCGCCCCAGGAACAGCCCCTTGGCGAACGACGACGCCCCGTCGAACTCGGGCACCTCGACCGAGCGCCCCTCGGCTTCGTTCTGGCGGGTGGGAGCCTCGGTGACCTGGTCGGCCGCGTCGGTCTCGGCCATGTCGGGCCTCCTTCGATCCTCGCGGAAGGGTCCCCACGGCCCAGTTCCGACACCCCCGCGCCGGCTGGCCGATCTCGTGGCGTTACTCCCCGGCCACTAGAGCTCGCGCGGCTCCTCCCAGAGCGCTTCGTCGAGCTCCTGCTCGCGCTTCTTCTTGAGGAAGAAGAACACGCCACCGAGCGCGGCGAGGACCAGCGCGACGAGGCCCTTCTTCCCGCCTTCGTCCACGTCGGGAGCCGCCTCCTCGACCGCAGCCTTGGCCTCTTCGGCCCGCTCGCGCGCCTCTTCGGCGGCATCTGCGGTCTTGTCCTGCAGCTTCTCTGCCTTCGCAGCCGCCTTGTCGGCGTACTTCTCGGCCTTCGACTGGTACTTGTCGACCTTCTTGGCGAGACGGCGCTTGCCCATGCTCGTTGCTCCTCTGTTGATCTCTCATCGAGATTAGTCACGGACCGGCGCAGGCTGAACCCCGACGCCACCGGCGCCCGTACGGGCTCCCGGCCCGCCGGGTCAGACCCAGCTCAGGTGCCCTGTTGGGCCCGCCAGGCCGCCAGCGGTGGACGCTCGGCGGGACGGGCCTGCCACGATGCGGCCGCGAGCGCCCCGTTCTCGTCTCGCACCGGCTGGCGGAGCACGTCACCCACGTCGGCGAGGTCGGCGCGGCCCTGTGCCTTCAACCGGTCGAGGGCCACGTGGAGGATCTCGAAGGCCATGCGACCGAGCGCCGCGACGTCCTGGTTGCGGTGGATACGCCGGTCGAGGTCGACCTGGCCGATGACCTCCACACCGTGGCGGTCGGCGATGTCGACGAGCAGCGCGAACTCGACCCCGTAGCCGTGCACCATCGGCAGGTGCTCGAGGAGCTCACGCCGGCCCGCGTACTCCCCGGACAGCGGCTGGGCGAGCGGGGCGAGCTCGGGCCAGAACGCGGCGATCAGGGGACGCGCGAGGATCTCGGTGACCCGGCCGCCACCGGCGTGGAGCCGTCCGTCGACCTGGAGCGGGCGGTCGTAGGCGGCCTTGACGAACGAGACCTCCGGGGTCGAGAGCAACGGGCCGACGAGCCCACGGACGAAGCGCTCGTCGAGGTCTTCGATGTCAGCGTCGATGAAGCAGACGAGGTCACCCGTGGTGGCCGCGAGGCCCTTCCACAACGCATCCCCTTTGCCCTGGCCGGGACCTGCGTCGGCGAGGACCGCGCGCTGATCGACGACCCGAGCACCGGCGGCACGCGCCAGGTCGGCCGTCCCGTCGTCCGAACCCGAGTCGACCACGACGAGCTCGTCCACGAGCCCCGGGCGGACACAGCGGTGGTGGATCGTTCCCACCACGTCGCCGATGGTGGCTGCCTCGTCCTTCGCGGGGACCACCACCGACACCGTGGTCGCCCCCTTGCTCGCCACGAGGGAGCCGACGGTGAAGTCGCGATGATGCCAGGTCCGGACGGGAGCCTCCGAGGATCGGGGCGGCGGCACGGTACCCGCGACGGTCGCAGCCGACCGAGCTGGGATGGTGTGGGCCAGGGTGGACTCGAACCACCGACCTCACCCTTATCAGGGGTGCGCTCTAACCGCCTGAGCTACTGGCCCGGAAGTGGGAGGCGTTCGCCATCCGGGAGCGGGGCGCAGGGTAGCCCCGCCCCGATCTGCCTGCGAGACGAGCCCGCCTCACTGCTGGGTGTCTCGGTCCTGGCCGCCGCTGCGCTCCTGGCCGGACCCGGCCTGCTCGCGGTCACCGAAGATGCGGTCCCCGGTGGCCTCGCTCCCGGACCAGGAATCGCTCGAGACCGGTCGCGTGGCGCTGCTGTCGCTCCCCGAGGTCTGCTGGCGCTCCGAGGACGCGGCGCCGGACTGCTGCTGGCTGCGGGAGCGCTCGGATCCACCGGACGAGGAGGCGCCCGTGGCGGCCGGAACGGGCTGCTGGCGACCGGTCACGCTGCCGCTCGTGCGGGACACCTCCCCCCGCGCTGCCGCGCCGGGGGTGTCGTCGTCGAAGCCGAACTGGAGCCCGCCGACGAGGTCAGCGATGAGGTTCTGGAGGAAAGCGAAGAAGACGAACAGGCCGGTGTTGACGACCACTCCCAGCAGGCCGAGCAGGAACAGCGCTCGGAACAGGTTCCCCCCGTTGATGCCGCACTCGACGAAGCCCATGTCGGTGGCGATCGAGCACACCTTGTCGATGAGCTGCAGCCGTTGGATGAAGAACCACATGACCCCGGCAGCGAGCATCCAGATGGCCAACAGTGCCAGGTTGAGCACGAACCCGAACTTCAGCACCGACCATGGGTCGACGCGTTTCAAGGTCAGGCGGCGGCGTACCACGAGGTCTCCGTCCGTGGTGAGGGGGGCAGCGTCGGCACGAGTCTACGGCCGGCCCTGCCGACAACCCGTGCACCTCCCGTCCGGCCGGCCGCGGTCATCACGTGTCGGCGTCGCCGGCCTGGCCCGGCTGCTCGACCTCGGCCTCGGCGTCGGGCTCGTCGTCTTCGACCACGGGGTCACCCGCGGGCTCGATGCTCGGCTGATCCTCGTCCTCGTCGTCGTTGTCGACCACGAGCGTGAGACCAACCACCTTCGCGCCCTCGTCGGGACGCATGAGCTGCACGCCCTGCGTGGACCGACCGGTGGGCCGGACATCGATCACGTCGGTGCGGATCAGGGTGCCGTGGTCGCTCACGAGCATGATCTCTGCCGTGTAGGGGACGACGAGCGCCCCCGCGAGCTTGCCCTTCTCCTCGGTCAGCTTGGCGGTCACGACCCCCTTGCCGCCCCGCCCCTGGGTGGGGTAGCGGGCCAGGGCGGTGCGCTTGCCGTACCCCTCCTCGGTGACGACCAGGAGGTAGCTCTCGTCGTCGGGATCGACGGGCGCCATCGCCAGCAGGTACGCGTCGCGGTCGAGCCGCATCCCGCGCACCCCGGTCGCCGTGCGACCCATGGCGCGGACGTCGGACTCGTGGAACCGGATCGCGTAGCCGTCGTTCGACACGAGCACCACGTCGTTGTCGCCCTCGGTGATGGCGACCCCCATCAGCTCGTCGCCGTCCTTGAGGTTGATCGCGATCAGGACCGAGCGGGGCGAGTCGAACTCCTCGAGGGCGGTGCGCTTCACGGTCCCCTGGCGCGTCGCGAAGAACAGGTAGCGCTCCCGGTCCCCCTGCTCCTCCTCGGCCTCGCCGTCGAACGCCGTGAGCGACATGACGGCAGCCACGAGCTCACCCTGCTCGAGCGCGAGCCCCGGCACGTTCGCGACGTAGACGCCCTTGGCCGACCGCGACTTCTCGGGGACCTGGTAGGCCTTGACGCGGTAGACCCGGCCCTGGTTCGTGAAGAACAAGAGGTAGTCGTGGGTCGAGCACGTCAGGAGGACGCTGACGACGTCCTCCTCCTTCATGTCGGCGCCGCGGACGCCCCGCCCGCCCCGCTTCTGGGTCCGGAACGCGTCCACCGGGGTGCGCTTCACGTAGCCCGCCCGGGTGAGCGTGATCACGACCTCGTCTTCGGGGATGAGGTCCTCGACGGTCATCTCGCCGTCGTCCGGGACGATCTGTGAACGGCGATCGTCCGCGAAGCGGTCCCGCACCTCGCCGAGCTCGTCCTTGATGATGGTCTTGACGCGCTCGGGGTGGGCGAGGATGTCCTTGAGGTCGGCGATGGTCACCTGGAGCTCGTCGTACTCGTCCTGGATGCGCTGGCGCTCGAGCGCCGCCAGCCGCCGGAGCTGCATGTCGAGGATCGCCTGCGCCTGCGCCTCGGAGAGCTCGAAGCGCTCCATCAGCCCGGTCTTGGCCGTGTCGGCCGACTCGGAGCCGCGGATCAGCTCGATGATCTCGTCGATGTGGTCGAGCGCGATCAGCAGCCCCTCGAGGATGTGGGCCCGCTGCTCGGCCTTCTTGAGCCGGTAGCGGGTGCGCCGCTCGATCACCTCGATCTGGTGGTCGATGTAGTGCTGGAGGAACTGATCGAGCGTCAAGGTCTTCGGGACCCCGTCGACGATCGCCAGCATGTTGGCGCCGAAGGTGTCCTGGAGCTGGGTGTGCTTGTAGAGCTGGTTCAGGACCACCTGGGCGTTGGCGTCGCGCTTGAGGTCGATCACGATCCGCAGGCCCTCGCGGGACGACTCGTCGCGGAGGTCGGCGATGCCCTCGATGGTCTTGTCGTTGACGAGCTGGGCCATCTTCTGCAGCAGGTTGGACTTGTTGACCATGTAGGGGATCTCGGTGACGATGATCCGCTCGCGCTCGTTCTTGGTGGCTTCCTCGATCGTGCAGACCGCCCGCACCTTGATCGAGCCCTTGCCGGTCGTGTAGGCCTCGTAGGCGCCGGACCGGCCGAGGATGTGCCCGCCGGTCGGGAAGTCGGGGGCGGGGACGTAGTCCATCAGGTCGACGGCGTCGAGGGACGGGTCGTCGATCTTGGCGATGGTCGCGTCGATCAGCTCGCCGAGGTTGTGCGGGGGGATGTTGGTGGCCATCCCCACCGCGATCCCGGTGGCGCCGTTGGCGAGTAGGTTCGGGAACCGGGCCGGGAGGACGACCGGCTCCTCCTCGTAGCCGTCGTAGTTGTCGACGAAGTCGACCGTCTCCTCGTCGATGTCCCGCAGCAGCTCCATCGCGAGGCGGCTGAGCCGCGACTCGGTGTAGCGCATGGCCGCCGGCGGATCACCGTCGACCGAGCCGAAGTTGCCGTGCCCGTCGATGAGCTGGTAGCGGATCGAGAAGTCCTGGCCCATCCGCACCAGCGCGTCGTAGATCGCCTGGTCGCCGTGCGGGTGGTACTTCTTCATCACGTCACCCACCGCCGACGCGCACTTGCGGTAGGGGCGGTCGGGGCGCAGGCCGGTCTCGTCCATCGAGTAGAGGATCCGGCGGTGCACCGGCTTCAGTCCGTCGCGTACGTCGGGGAGCGCACGGCCGACGATGACCGACATCGCGTAGTCGAGGTACGAGGACTTCATCTCGTCCTCGATGACGACCGGCTCGACCCGGGAGGCCACGACGGTGCCCCCGCTGTCGGTCACGACGTCGCCGTCATCGGAGAGCGGAACGGTCGGATCGTCCAGGGGGCTCGTCGGCCCGCCGCCGCTGGCAGCGGAGGTGTCCTCGCTGGACGGTTCGTCGGGCGGGTCGGTGGGACGCTGGTCGGACACGGTCAGCCTCGCTCGTCGTCACGGGTGCGGTCGGAGGGGTGCTCGGGGGAGTCGTCGTCGTTGTCGGGTGGTCCGGGGAACCGGGGGCGGACGCGGGTCTCGACCGAGCGGGAACGTGCGTCTGCGGCGAAGAGCAGCGCGCCCGCGAGCGCCGCGAGCACGATCCCGACCGCGCCGGAGAGGAACACGTCGAAACCGAGGAACCACCCCAGGAGGAACACGCTGCCGAAGGTGATGGCAGCCGCCATGATCGCAGCACGGACGGTGCGGTTCACGTCTGGTCCTCTCGCCAGCGTTCGACCTGGTCGTCGAGGTCGGCGTCGATGCGTCGGCGCCACTCGGCGTCCTCGAGTTCCTCCTCGGCGAGCTCCTGCTCGGCGCGGTGCTGCATGTTCAGGTCGACGCCCCGCTGCTCGCGGGCATCCCGGAAGCCACGCATGAAGTGCGGCCCGAGGGCCGCGACCACCACGACGGCGACGATCACGACCAGGCCCAGCACCACGAGCTCTGCGGTGGACACGGTCAGACGTCGAGCGTCGCGTAGCGGGCGTTGGCCTGGATGAACTCGCGCCGCGACTCGACGTCGCCGCCCATCAGCACGCTGAACATCTCGTCGGCGACCGCAGCATCCTCCATGGTCACGATCTTGAGCGTGCGGCGCTCGGGGTCCATCGTGGTCTCCCACAGCTGCTCGGGATCCATCTCGCCGAGGCCCTTGAAGCGCTGGATCTCCGGCTTCTTGTCCTTCGGGAGGTCCGCGAGGATCGCGTCCCGCTCCGGGTCGGAGTAGGCGTAGAAGACCTGCTTCTTCCGGGTGGGGTGCTTGATCTGGTAGAGCGGCGGCATGGCGAGGTAGACGTAGCCGGCCTCGATCAGCGGCTTCATGTGCCGGAAGAGGAACGTGAGCAGGAGGGTGCGGATGTGCGCCCCGTCCACGTCCGCATCGGCCATGAGGATCAGCTTGTGGTAGCGGGCCTTGGTGGCGTCGAAGTCCTCGCCGAAGCCGGTGCCCATCGCGGTGATGAGCGCCTGGACCTCGGTGTTGCGCAGGATCTTGGCCAGCCCGGCCTTCTCGACGTTGATGATCTTCCCGCGGATCGGCAGGATCGCCTGGAAGTGCCGCGACCGGGCCGACTTGGCCGAACCGCCCGCGGAGTCACCCTCGACGATGAAGAGCTCGGACTCGGCCGGGTCGCGTGACTGACAGTCGGCGAGCTTGCCGGGCAGCGCGGTGGACTCGAGCAGGCTCTTGCGCCGCGTCAGGTCGCGTGCCTTGCGGGCCGCGATACGGGCCTTGGCCTCGGACTCGGCCTTGCTGATGATCGCCTTGGCCTCGGTGGGGTGCTCCTCGAGCCACGTCTGGAGCCGGGCGTAGCTGGTCTTCTGCACGAACGAGCGGACCTCGGTGTTGCCGAGCTTGGTCTTGGTCTGGCCCTCGAACTGGGGGTCGCCGACCTTGACGGAGATGATCGCGACGAGCCCCGAACGCAGGTCGTCACCGGTCAGCGACTCGACCTCCTTCGACCGCAGCAGGTTCTTGTCCCTGGCGTAGTTGTTCACGACCGAGGTGAGGGCGCTGCGGAAGCCCTCTTCGTGGGTGCCACCCTCGTGGGTGTTGATGGTGTTGGCGAAGCTGAGGATGGTGTCGTTGAAGTCATCGATCCACTGCACCGACACCTCGACCGACTGCGCCCCGGTGGGACCCTGCTCCTCGTTCTCGAAGTGGATGGCGTCGTGCAGCGCCTCCTTGGACTTCGTGGTGCGGATGTGCTCGACGAAGTCCTTCAGTCCGCCGGGCGCGTGGAAGCGCCACTCGCGCGGAGAGGCGTCCTCTTCGGCGTCCTCGCGGGGACGGTCGTCGACGAGCACGATCTCGAGCCCGGCGGTGAGGAAGGCGGTGTCGCGCAGCCGACGCTGGATCGTGTCGACGTTGAGCTCGAGCGTGTCGAAGATCTGGGGGTCGGGCCAGAAGGTGATGGTCGTGCCGGTGTCGTCGGCGTCGCCGACACGCTCGATCCCCCCGTCCGGAAAGCCGCGGGTGTAGGTCTGCTGCCACACCCCGCCGTCACGACGGACCTCGGCGACCAGCCGCTCGGACAACGCGTTGACGACCGACACACCGACGCCGTGGAGCCCGCCGGACACGGCGTAGGCCTGGTTGTCGAACTTCCCGCCCGCGTGGAGCACGGTCATGACGACCTCGAGGGCGGGGCGGTTCTGCTTCTCGTGCATGTCGACGGGGATCCCCGACCCGTCGTCGGAGATCCGGATGCCGCCATCGGCGGTGAGCGTCACGTCGATGCGGTCGCAGCGACCCGCCAACGCCTCGTCGACGGAGTTGTCGACCACCTCCCAGATGAGGTGGTGCAGCCCGCGCGGTCCGGTGGAGCCGATGTACATCCCGGGGCGCTTGCGGACCGCTTCGAGCCCCTCGAGGACGGTGATGTTCTTGGCGTTGTACTCGACGGGGTGGGTGGTCACATGGGCCTCTCGGGGCGTGGGTGGCTGGACCGTCGCAGGCCCAGATCCAGGTTCCGTACGGGCACGCCGCTGTGCCAGGAGGAGAACGTGAGGAACCGGTCTCAGATGGACGCTACCAGGGTACCGCCCCGCCTCTGGCATATCTCACACGCCGCCTGTGGACAGCGACCCCATCTCGGCAGGGTCGGCACGTTCAGGCCCTTCCGGCGCTCCTGTGCGATCTCAGCGTCTCGCCGGGCGGCGGGGTCGGTACCCGCACACACCCGTCAGCTGCCCTCCAACTCGTCGACGTTCGCCGGCCAGTCGTCCTTGAGCAACCGCGACAGACTGCGGTCGGCCAGCAGCTTGCCGTCGGTCTGACAGCGGGGGCAGTAGTTGGTCTCGTTGTCGGCGTAGCGGATCCGCTGCACCTCGGTCCCGCACACCGGGCACGGCTCGCCGTAGCGGCCGTGGGCGGCGAAGTCGGGACGGAACGCCGTCACCTTGTCCGGGAACGACTCCTCCGCCTCGGCGACGAGCCGGTCCGTCCACTCGGACAGCACGGCCTGGGTCGCGTCGTAGAGTCGACCGATCTCGGCCTCGTCGAGGTTCTGGGTGCGCTGGACCGGCGACAGGCCGGCGCGGTGGAGGATCTCGTCGCTGAAGGCGTTGCCGATCCCACTGAAGCGCCGCGGGTCGGTCAGCGCACGCTTCAGCGTGCGGTTCTCGAGCACGAGCTGTTCGCGGAACGCCGACAGATCTGCCGCCAACGGCTCGATGCCGCCCCGGTCGTGCTCGGCGAGTGCCTCCTCGCCGGCGACGACGTGCAGGGACGCGCGCTTCTTGGTGCCGGCCTCCGTCAGCACGAAGGTGGTGTCGGGGAAGTCGAACGCGGCCAGTCCGTTGCGCCGTGGGATCGGGGCGCCCCGCTCCTTCTCCCGCAGACGACCCGCGATCATGAGGTGCAGGACCGCGAACAGCGGCTCGTCCCGGTCGGCGACCTCCTCGAAGCAGAACACGATCCGCTTACCAACCCGACGCACGTCGGTCAGCGTCTCGCCCTCTATCGCGGAGACCGGCGGGTCGAACGTCTTCAGCAGCGAGAACCCGGTGATGCGCAGGCGTTCCAGCGGCTGGCCCGACACCCGGCGCAGTAGGCCGTGGCGGTAGGCCTCGACGTCGGGCAGCTCAGGCACGGTCACGACCGTCGTCGAGATCACCGACCGTGATCTGGATCCGCTTGACGACGTCGCGACCCAGGACCTCGTTGGCACGTTCCACGAGCTGGGTCGTCATGTACCGCAGCTGGGTGGCCCAGGTCTGATCGGTGGCGCGGACCACGAGCGTGCCCCCGGCGACCCGGACCGCCTGGCAGCGCCGGGCGAGCTCGGGACCGGTGATCTGCTCCCACCGGGCGACCACGGCGCTGGCCTCGAGCCGATCGCCCCACCCGCGTTCCTCGACGACGCCGGGCAGCAGGTCGTCGAGTGGTTGCGGGGCGGACACCCGCCGCACCCGGTCCCCGGCGTCGGTGGGGGCGGTCCAGTCGTCCCGGCCGGGCGGGGCGACCTCGTCACGTTCCTCCTCCGCCCGTCGCGCCTCGTCCTGCCGGCGCTGTCGGGCGTAGGGGTCACCGTGGCGATCCGCCGCGCGGCGGCGGCGGTCCTCGGCGTCGCGGTCACGGCTCATGCCGCCCCGCCCGCCGCCGTGGGGCGGCTGTGGATGTGGCTCTCGCCGTCGTCCAGCCGCACGTCGAACCGGGTGCCGGGGAGCGGAACGTCGGCCTCGACCGCAGCGGTGACGATCACCTGGTCGAAGCTGTCGCAGCGGTCGGCGAGCCGCTGGCGTCGGGTGGTGTCGAGCTCGGCGAACACGTCGTCGAGCAGCACCACCGGCCGGTCCCCCACCGCCGACAGCACCTCGTAGGAGGCCAGCTTGAGCGCCAGGGCCAGCGACCACGCCTCGCCCTGGCTCGCGTAGTTGCGGGCGGGCAGCTCGCCGATGGTGAGCAGCAGGTCGTCCCTGTGCGGCCCGACGAGGGTCACGCCCCGGTCGATCTCGTCTTCTGCGACCTCCTGCAGGGCGGTGCGGAGCGCGTCCGCGAGCCGGGCGCGGTCCGGCACGCCGGCGTCGGGCTCGCCGATCGTGTGCTCGCCGGTCGACGCCTCGTAGGTCAGGAGGACCGGCTCGGGGCGGTCCGCGACGTCGCGGTAGGTGCGGTCGGCCGGCCCGCTCAGCGCGTGGACCCCGGCGATACGCGCGGCGACCACGGTGGCAGCCTGCTCGACGAGCTGCTCGGTCCACACGTCCAGGGTCGCCTGGGCGTTGGCGCGGGCGTCCCGCGGCAACGACCGGAGCTGCTTGAGGAGGTTGTTCCGCTGTCGCAACACCCGGAGGTAGTCCGACCGGGCGGCGGCGAACGTGGGGCGACGCTGAGAGAGCAGCTCGTCGAGGAAACGGCGGCGCCCCGACGGATCCTCACGGACGATCGCCACGTCCTCCGGGGCGAAGATCACCACCCGCACCACGCCCACGGCCTCCGAGGCCCGCCGCACGTCGTGTCCGTCGACGCGGGTGCGGGAGCGCTGTCCCGGGGCGATCTCGAGATCGACCGTGCGGCGACGGTCGTCGTCGGTGGTGGCCGCGAGGCGGATCACCCCCCGCTCCGCCCCCTGACGCACCAGTGGAACATCCGACGACACACGGTGCGACGAACCGGTCGCCGCGCGATGGATCGCCTCGACGAGGTTGGTCTTGCCCTGGCCGTTGGGACCGACCAACACGCTGACCCCGATCGGGAACGCGAGTTCGAGCTCACGGTAGGACCGGATGTCGGTCAGGCCGAGCTGCTCGATACGCATCGTGCGTCAGTGGGCGCTGGTGGTGATCAGGACACCCGCATCGGCATGAGCAGGTAGGTCAGGTCGTCGACCTCGGCCTCCTCGTCTTCGACATCCTCTGCTGCCTGGGGTCGCAGCACCGCCGGCTTGAGCGGATCACGCATCTCGATGCGGATCTGCTCGGTGCCGGTGGCGTCGAGACCGCCCAGCAGGAACGTGGGGTTGAACGCGATCGTCACCTCGTCACCGTCGACCTGGGCCGGCAGTGCTTCCGCGGCGTCACCGATCTCCTGGTTGCCGGCGTGCAGCTCGACCGTGCCGTCGGAGAACTTCAGCGTGACCGGGGTGTTGGCCTGTCCGAGCGCCACCACCGCCACCCGCTGGAGCGCCTCGACGAGCTCGGAGCGTTCCACGATGGCGGTCGTGTCGGTCCCCTCGGGCAGGAGCTGACGGTAGTTCGGGAAGCCGCCCTCGATCAGGCGGGTCGTGAGCCGTCGGTCACCGAACAGGAACGAGACCTGCCCCTCCTCGAACGTGATCGCGACATCACCGCCGGCCTCGGTGGCAGCCTTGGCAGCCTCCTGGAGTGCACGAGCGGGAACCAACGCCTCGGCATCGACACCGTCCGACCACGCCACCGTGCGAACCGCCAGCCGGTAGCTGTCGGTCGCGGCCGCGGTCAGGGTGTCCTCGGATGCCTCGAGCTGCACGCCGGTCAGGACGGGCCGCGCCTCGTCGGCCGACGCCGCACGGGCGACCTGGGAGGTGAGCCTTGCCAGCACCCCCGACGCGATCGTCGCCTGCGGAGCGTCCTCGGCCGGCTCGGGCAGGGTCGGGAAGTCGTCGACGGGCATCCCCCGGACGTGGAAGGTGGCCCGTCCGCAGCGGATCTCGACCCGATCGACGTCGCCCGAGAGCTCGACCGGCGCATCGGGGAAGCGCGCAACCAGCTGCGACAGGAGCTTGCCGGGCAGCAGCACGGTCCCGGGCTCGTCGATCTGCACCGGTGCGGTGACCTCCGCCGACACCTCGAGGTCGGTAGCGCGACAGGTGAGCTTGCCGTCAGCAGCATCGAGCAGCACGCCGGAGAGTGCTGGCAGGGTGACGCGTGCACCCACCGTGCGGGTGGCCCACGACACGGCTTCGGCGAACTCGGTGCGTTCCGCTCGTAGTTTCATCGTTCACTCCTCGGTCGGTGGTGGAAGCTATGCACACCACCGAAGAACATCAGGTTGTTGTTCTCTCGTTCGTTGTCGTAGTAGGGGGTGTGGATGCTGTGGAGAAACCCCACGTTCGCCCAGGTCAGCGGGGATATGGAGGGCGTGGAGAAGCTGTGGACACCACGGGTGGTACTCCACATCCATCCCCAACTACAAACGTGTGATTCGCTGCTGTCCACAACCCGGTCCGGTTGTCCACGGAGTTGTCCACGACCGCTTGTGGAGCGCGCTCCACAAGCGAGGGGGTGGCTGTCCACGAGTGATCCACGTGTTGTCCACACGTTGTCCACGGGACTACCCACAGGTGGCGGAGCCGTCACGCGGTGCGCGCCCGGGTCTTGATGCGGTTGGTGAGCTCGTTGACCTGGTCGTAGATCGCGCGCTTCTCCTGCATGAGCTTGGCGATCTTGTTGTTGGCGTGCATCACGGTGGTGTGATCGCGGCCACCGAACGCCTTGCCGATGCGCGGAAGCGAGAGGTCGGTCATCTCCCGGACGAGGTACATCGCGATCTGCCGGGCGGTCACGAGCTGTCGGCTCCGTGACGGCGAGCAGA
The DNA here is from genome assembly GCA_033722375.1 of Nitriliruptorales bacterium. Classification (GTDB taxonomy): domain Bacteria; phylum Actinomycetota; class Nitriliruptoria; order Nitriliruptorales; family Nitriliruptoraceae; genus JAWVZB01. The sequence continues at coordinate 33,363 of JAWVZB010000021.1, forward strand.
GGTCGTCGAGGGTGAGGTTGAAGTAGTTCGCGACCTCTTCCATGATCAGCTGCACCGAGATCTCCTGGCCCCGCTCGTCGGGGAAGAGGTCCTTGAGCA
>JAWVZB010000022.1:0-33389 GCA_033722375.1 Nitriliruptorales bacterium
CCCAGCCACACCCCGCCCGTCTCGCTCGTCGAGCTGCTCGGCGAGCAGCGTGCGGCCGTGGTCGACCACCTCCGTCGCGAGCCCGGCGCCACCATCGCCGAGCTCGCCGACGTGCTCGGCGTGTCCGAGGTCGCGACCCGCCGCCACATCGCGATCCTCGAGGAGCGCGAGTTCGTGGCCGGTCAGACGGTCGAGGCCGACGGCCCCGGCCGCCCCGCGACCACCTACCGGCTGACCGATCGGGCGCGGGCGTTGTTCCCGCAGCGCTACGCGGCGGTAGCCTCCGAGCTGATCGAGTTCATCTCGTCCGAGCACGGCCGCGACGGCCTGCGTGACTACCTCCGCTGGCGGCTCGACCGCGAGACCGACTCCTACCGGGACGTCGTCGACGCGGACGACCTCGGAGCCAAGCTGCACCAGCTCGCCGAGGCGCTCAGCGAAGCCGGCTACGACGCCGAGGTCCGCGAGGAGGACGGCGAGTACGTGCTCGAGCAGGGCCACTGCGCCATCTACGACGTGGCCAAGCACCACCCCGAGATGTGCGCCTACGAAGCCGCGACCTTCAGCAAGGTCCTGGGCCGCGACGTGACGCTGTCACGCCGGCAGACGATCGCCGCCGGCGCCACCGCCTGCGTCTGCAACGTCACCCCCAAGTCAGACCACGACAGTTGACAACCGACCGCAACCCTCTTCCCGAGGAGCCAGCAACGTGACCACCGAGAGCGAGATCAAGCTGCCTGACAGCGGCGCCCGCATGCGTCAGGAGAAGGTCGCCCAAGACCTCTCCTCCTACAAGTTCGGCTGGGCCGACCCCGAGAACTACGTCTTCGAGCCCAAGCGTGGCCTGTCGCGCGAGGTCGTCGAGGAGATCAGCTTCCTCAAGGGCGAGCCCGAATGGATGCGCGACCTGCGTCTGCGCGCCTACGAGGCCTACGAGCGCCGTCCGATGCCCAACTGGGGCGCCGACCTGTCCGACATCGCCTTCGACGACATCTACTACTACGTCAAGGCCACCGAGGAGCAGGCCCAGTCCTGGGACGACCTCCCCGAGGACATCAAGAACACCTACGACAAGCTCGGGATCCCCGAGGCCGAGAAGCAGCGGCTGATCGCCGGTGTGGCGGCCCAGTACGAGTCCGAGGTCGTCTACCACAAGGTGCGTGAGGACCTCGAGGAGCAGGGCGTGCTCTTCCTCGACACCGACACCGCGCTCCAGGAGCACGAGGAGCTCTTCCGCGAGCACTTCGGCACCGTGATCCCGCCCAATGACAACAAGTTCGCGGCGCTCAACACCGCGGTGTGGTCGGGCGGCTCGTTCATCTGGGTGCCCGAGGGCGTCAAGGTCGACATCCCGCTCCAGGCCTACTTCCGCATCAACAAGCAGAACATGGGCCAGTTCGAGCGGACGCTCATCATCGCCGAGCCCGGCAGCTACATCCACTACGTCGAGGGCTGCACCGCCCCGATCTACTCCTCCGACTCGCTGCACTCCGCGGTCGTCGAGATCATCGTCAAGGAGGGCGCCCGCGTCCGCTACACGACGATCCAGAACTGGTCGAACAACGTCTACAACCTCGTCACCAAGCGTGCCGCGGCCTACAAGAACGCGACCATGGAGTGGATCGACGGCAACATCGGCTCCAAGGTCACCATGAAGTACCCGGCCGTGTGGCTGATGGAGGAGGGGGCCAAGGGCGAGGTCCTGTCGGTCGCCTACGCCAACGACGGCCAGCACCAGGACGCCGGCGCGAAGATGGTCCACGCCGCCCCGAACACGACCTCCAACATCCTGAGCAAGTCCATCTCGAAGGGGCAGGGCCGTACGAGCTACCGCGGTCTCGTGTCCATCAACGAGGGTGCCCACCACGCTCGCGCCGCCGTGAACTGCGACGCGCTGATGCTCGACAAGGACTCGCGCTCCGACACCTACCCCTACATGGAGATCATGGAGGACGACGCGACCATCGAGCACGAGGCCACGGTCTCCAAGCTCAGCGAGGACCAGCTCTTCTACATGATGTCGCGTGGCATCGAGGAGGACGAGGCCATCGCGATGATCGTGCGCGGCTTCATCGAGCCGATCGCCCGTGAGCTCCCGATGGAGTACGCGGTCGAGCTGAACCGGCTCATCGAGCTCGAGATGGAGGGTGCGATCGGATGACGACCCTCGACGAACTCAACGAGGGGTTCGTCGCGTCCGCGGCCGAGGACGCCGGCGGGCCCCGCTGGCAGCGCGACCGCCGCCTCGAGGCCAACAAGCGTTTCGTGGACCAGGACTGGCCCGACAGCCGCGAGGACGAGTACTGGCGGTCGACGCCGTTCGCCAAGCGCTTCGACACCACGCTGCCCATCGTCGACACGACGGTGTCGATCGAGGCCCCCGACGGGGTCGTGGTGGCCCACCTCAGGGACGCGGCGACCGATCACGAGGAGCTCGTCCGCGAGCACCTCGGGTCGCTCACCACGACCAATCCGGACGGCACCGGCGCGGACGAGGACCGCACCATCACCGCCTCCGACGTCGCGTGGCGGGGCGGGGCGTTCGTCCACGTCCCCAACGACGTCGAGGTCGACGAGCCCATCGTCGTCACGTTCGACGTCGACGAGCCCGGCACACACCTGCCGCGGGTGCTCGTCGTGCTCGGGCGGTTCGCCAAGGCCACCGTGGTCATCGAGCACGAGAGCGACATCGACGATCGCGCCCTGGTGAACGAGGTCGTCGAGGTTGTCGTCGGCGACGGCGCCAACCTCGACCTCGTGTCGCTCCAGGAGTGGGACGGCCCCGTCGACCACCTGTCCCTGCAGAAGGCGGCCCTCCACCGGGACGCGACCTACCGCCACCTCGCGGTCAACATCGGCGGGGCGACGGTCCGGCTGCGCCCCGAGGTCGACCTCGTCGGTCCGGGCGCGTCCTGCTTCCCGCTCGGCGTGTACTTCGCCGACGACGGGCAGTGGTTCGACATGCAGCCCTACATCCGCCACATCGCCCCGCACGCCACCTCGGACGTGCTCTACAAGGGTGCGCTCCAGGGCGGGTCGCGCACGGTGTTCCGCGGCAACGTCTTCGTCGGCAAGGACGCCGTCGGGACCGTCACCGACGAGAACAACCGCAGCCTGATCCTCACCGACGGGGCCCGCGCCGACGCCACGCCCTTCCTCGAGATCGAATGCGCCGAGATCCAGGCCGGTCACGGCTCGGCCACCGGCCAGCTCGACGCCAACCAGCTCTTCTACCTCGAGTCCCGGGGGCTCACCCGCGAGCAGGCGGTTCGCCAGATCGTCTTCGGCTTCTTCCGCGAGGTGCTCGAGCGCTTCGAGCTCCCCGAGGTCCAGGAGCGCGCGATGGCCCACATCGAGCACGAGATCGAGCTCACCGACTTCGACAGCCTGGGTGTGTCCGACACCGCGCTGCCGACCGAGGCGCGGGATCACTGATGGCACTCGAGAAGGCCGCCGAGCTGTCGGCGCTGACCGACAACACCCCCTTCAAGACCGAGGTCGAAGGTGTCCCCGTCACGCTCGTCAAGATCGGCGAGCAGGTCTACGCCGTCCACGACACGTGCAGCCACCAGGACTACTCGCTGTCCGAGGGCATCGTCTGGGACACCCAGATCGAGTGCGCCCTCCACGGCTCGATGTTCGACCTGACCGACGGCACCCCCGAGTCCCTGCCCGCGACCCGTCCCGTGCCGGTGTTCCCCGTCGAGATCGACGGCGACCAGGTGCTCGTCGACGTGCAGAACCCCAGCAACGACGCCCCGTTCCCGAACCACTGAACTCCGACACCGACCACAGCAAGGAAGACCAAGACATGGCAGACCTCGAGATCCGCGACCTCCACGTCGCCGTCGACGACACCGACATCCTCAAGGGCCTGACCCTCGACCTCGACAAGGGCAAGACCATCGCGCTGATGGGCCCCAACGGGTCGGGCAAGTCCACGCTCGCCTACGCGATCGCGGGCCACCCGGCCTACGAGGTGACCGAGGGCGACATCCTCTTCAAGGGCGAGTCGATCCTCGACTGGAGCCCGGACGAGCGCTCGCGCGCCGGCGTCTTCCTCGCGATGCAGTACCCGGTCGAGGTCCCTGGCGTGTCGGTCACGAACTTCCTCCGGACGTCGGTCAACGCCCGTCGTGACGAGGAGATCCCCGTGCGCGACTTCATGACCGAGCTGAAGGGCAAGATGGCCGACCTCCAGGTCGACCAGTCCTTCCTCCAGCGCTCCATCAACGAGGGCTTCTCCGGAGGCGAGAAGAAGCGCTTCGAGATCCTCCAGATGGCGATGCTCCAGCCCGAGATCGCAGTGCTCGACGAGACCGACTCCGGCCTCGACATCGACGCGCTCAAGATCGTCGCTGACGGGGTCAACGACCTCGCGGGCGACGACCTCGGGATCCTGATCATCACGCACTACACCCGGATCCTCAACTACATCCAGCCCGACGAGGTCCACGTCATGATGGACGGCCGCGTCGTGACCTCCGGCGGGCCCGAGCTCGCCGACGAGCTCGAAGCGACCGGCTACGAGGAGCTCGCAGGCGCGAGTGCCTGAGCCGACCCGGACCTACCCTCGACCAGGAGGGCCAGTGAGCATCGATCCGCAGACGATCCGCAAGGACTTCCCGACACTTCAGCGGGAGGTCCACGACACGCGGCTCGTCTACCTCGACTCCGCCGCGTCGAGCCAGACGCCGCGGTCGGTCCTGGATGCGATGAACCACTACTACGAGCACCTGCGCTCCAACGTCGAGCGGGGTGTCTACGAGATCTCCGCCCGCGCCACCGAGCTCTACGAGCAGGCCCGCACCAAGGTCGCCGGCTTCGTCGGGGCGCACGCCGCCGAAGGCGTGATCTTCACCAAGAACGTCACCGAGGCCTGCAACCTCGTGGCCTACAGCTTCGTGCGGCGACGGCTTGGTCCCGACGACGCGCTGCTCGTCACCGAGATGGAGCATCACGCCAACTTCGTGCCCTTCTGGCACGCCAGCCAGGATCTCGGCTTCGAGCTCCGCGCCGTGCCCGTGAAGGACGGCACGCAGCTCGACCTCGATGCCGCCCGCGAACTCCTCGCGGACGGCAAGGTCCGCTTCGTCGCCGTCAGCCACGCCTCGAACGTGCTCGGCACCATCAACCCGGTCGCCGAGATCATCGCGATGGCCCGCGCCGCGAACCCCGACGTCACGGTGCTCGTGGACGGGGCGCAGGCCGTGCCACACCTCCAGGTCGACGTCGCCGAACTGGATGCGGACTTCTACGGCTTCACCGGACACAAGATGCTCGGGCCGACCGGGGTCGGGGTGCTCGTCGCTCGCCCTGAGCTGCTCGCGGACATGCCGCCGTTCCTCACCGGGGGCTCGATGATCCGCGACGTCCGGCTCGACGCGGTGACCTGGGAGGCGCCGCCGCACAAGTTCGAGGCGGGAACGCCCCCGATCGCCGAGGTCATCGGTCTCGACGCCGCCATCGACTACCTGACGGATGTCGGGATGGACGAGATCCGGGCGCACGAGCGGGAGCTCAGCGCGGTGTTCCTCGACGCCCTGGCCGATGTGGAGGGGCTGACGATCCACGGGCCCACCGATCCGGAACAACGGTTCGGGGCGATCTCGTTCACCCTCGAAGGCATCCACCCCCACGACGTCGGCCAGGTGCTCGACCGCCACGGCGTCTGTGTCCGGGTGGGCCACCACTGCGCCAAGCCGCTCCTGCGCACGCTCGGTGTGAACGCCACCGTCCGGGCCAGCCTGTACCTCTACAACGACGAGGACGACCTGCAACCGCTCCTCGATGGCATCGAGGACGCCAAGGAGTTGTTCGCACGATGACGCTCGAGGACCTGTACCAGGAGATCATCCTGGACCACTACCGCAGCCCCAAGAACCGCCAGGGGCGGCTCGAGGACGAGGACGTCCACGTCCACCACTCCAACCCGCTCTGCGGCGACGAGATGGACCTGCGCATCCGTGTCGACGGGGAGCAGATCGGCGCGATCGTGTTCGACGGCGAGGGCTGCTCGATCTCCCAGGCGTCGGCGTCCGCGATGACCGACGCGGTGTCGGGGCGCGAGCTCGACGACGCGCTCGACCTCGCCGAGGACTTCCGGCTGATGATGCACGGCTCCGACCCCCGCCGCCCCGACGACCTGGGGGATGGGATCGCCTTCCAGGGCGTCGCCAAGTTCCCGGTCCGGGTCAAGTGCGCCCTGCTCGGGTGGATGGCGATGAAGGACGCGGTCGAGACCTACCGCAGCGGCGACCACGAGCACACCGTCACCCACGAGGAGCTCTGACGTGTCAGACACCACCGAGACCACCGACCGCACCGACGCTCCCGCGACCGACGCGCTCGAGGAGCAGCGTCGCGCCAACGAGCAGGCCACCGCCGCCGTCGCCGACGAGCCCGCCCAGGGCGGGGCGTTCACCGACGTCGAGGTCGAGGACGACGGGATGCCGTCCGAGGAGGACCTGAAGAACGGGCTCCGCGCCGTCATCGATCCCGAGATCGGTTACAACATCGTCGACCTCGGGCTCGTCTACGAGGTGACCAAGCCCCAGGAAGGCGAGGTCCACGTCCTCATGACGCTCACCTCCATGGGCTGCCCGCTCACCGAGATCATCCACCAGCAGTGCTCGGTCATCCTCGGTTCGATGCCGGGCGTCGAGGCTGTCGACGTCGAGTTCACCTTCAGCCCGCCGTGGAGCCCCGACATGATGGCCGACTACGTCAGGGAGGAACTCCGGGCCATGGGAATGAACGTCTAGTGGTCGGGGGCTGGGCGGTCTTGGCTGGCGTCTGGCGGCCTGAGAACGCCGCTGGCCGCGTTGCGGCTCAGTTACATGGCCTCCGGCCATGCGCCTTCGCCGCGCCTTGCCAGTGACGCCCTCAGCCGCGCCAGCCATCCAGCACGACCACCCAGCCCCCGACCAAGTCGCTCTAGGTTCACACTGTTTCCACCTACGGGGAAGTCTTGGGTGTTCCGCGCCGTTGACACTTGTAGACAACTCCACTCCCACCGCTGAACTAGCCCACCCGAGAGGAACGCATGCGCCCCGTCGTCGACCGGCGTGAGCCGCTGACGCGCGAGGAGATCGCGCGCTACAGCCGCCACCTGATCATCCCCGATGTCGGGATGGAGGGCCAGGAGCGGCTGAAGGCGTCCAAGGTTCTGCTCGTCGGCACCGGCGGGCTCGGCTCTCCGCTGGCGCTCTACCTCGCCGCCGCCGGCGTGGGGACGATCGGGCTCGTCGACAACGACGTCGTCGACGCGTCCAACCTCCAGCGCCAGATCATCCACCGCACCTCCAACATCGGCAAGCACAAGCTCGACTCCGCCGAGGAAGCCATCCTGGAGGTCAACCCCGGCGTCGAGGTCATCAAGCACCCGGTGTTCCTGACCTCGGACAACGCGCTCGAGATCATCGAGCCCTACGATCTCGTGATCGACGGCACCGACAACTTCCCGACCCGCTACCTCGTCAACGACGCGTGTGTGCTGCTCGGCAAGCCCAACGTCTACGGGTCGATCTTCCGCTTCGAGGGCCAGCTGTCGGTCTTCTGGGCCGAGGAAGGCCCCTGCTACCGCTGCATGTTCCCCGAACCGCCACCGCCCGGCATGGTTCCCAACTGCGCCGAGGGGGGCGTGCTCGGGATCATCTGCGGCACGGTCGGCTCCGCACAGGCCACCGAGGGAATCAAGCTGATCGCCGGCATCGGCGAGCCGATGATCGGCCGACTCGGGCTCTACGACGCGCTCGAGCAGCGCTGGATGCACGTGAAGGTCAACAAGGATCCTGACTGCCCCGTCTGCGGCAGCGACCCGACGGTCACCGAGCTCATCGACTACGAGGAGTTCTGCGGCGTGCCGGCCCACGACCGTGAGGAGCAGGCCGACAAGCTCGCCGAGATCGAGATCCTGCCCCAGGAGTACGTCGAGATCGCCGACAAGCCCGACGTCGAGCTGATCGACGTCCGCGAGCCGCACGAGTACGAGATCTCGCGCATCGAAGGATCGACCTTGATCCCGCAGGGCGAGCTGCCGTCACGGATGCACGAGCTCGATCCCACCAAGACCTACGTCGTCCACTGCAAGACCGGCCCGCGCTCGCTCGCGGCGACCAAGCTCTTGCGGGGCGCCGGCTTCAAGGCGAAGAACCTCTACGGCGGCATCACCGCCTACGCCAAGCAGATCGACCCGAGCATCCCGATCTACTGACCGACAGGGGCCCGCGGCTCGCGGGGCCGTGACTGATCAGTCGTCGTCACCCGCGGTGGGCTCGGAGGGCTCACTGGGCTCGGACGGCTCCGAGGGTTCGCTGGGCTCGCTCGGTTCGCTCGGCTCGGACGGTTCCGACGGTTCGCTCGGTTCGCTCGGCTCGGACGGCTCCGAGGGTTCGCTGGGATCGGAGGCCTCGCTGACGTCGGTGGCCTCGTCGATCGTCTCCTCCTCGCCGAGCACGTCATCGCCATCGTCGTCATCGTCGTCGTCCTGGACGACGGCGACCACGTCCTCTGCGTCGTCCTCGCGACGGACGACGTCGTCGACGACGAACTCCTCGTCGGTGTCCTGCGGCGGGTCGCCGGGGAGTGCCGAGGCAGCTCCGGTGGCGAGCACGACGATCGAGAGAGCGGTGACACCGGCGTGTCCGAGCCGCATAGGTCCTCCGGTTCGGGGTCGGTTGCAGGGCCTGTCCATCACATCGGCATCGTGCCCCGTGGACTTGACAGTCGTGGCTAGTCCGTTCGGTCAGTTCGACCGGCTCGAGCTCGCTGACCGTCAGGCACTGGGTCGGGGAGTCGTGAACTTGGGGCGCAAGCGCCCGAGCACCGGTCGTCGCGGCAGCGCATCGACCAGTGGTTCGAGCCGACGCGCGAGCGCGGCGGGGGAGGGTCGGTCGGTCGGTCGCCAGGACAGCGCGTCGGACAGGCACGACGCCAGCTCGTCCGGCAGCGTGCCGGGGATCGTGATGTGGTCGGTGTCCGGCTCGGAGAGCACCCAGGTGTCCCCGCCCTCCCGTCGCAGTCGCCGGATCGGCCAGTCGCCGGTGGCGGCGAACAGCAGGACCGCTCCCCACCCCCAGACGTCGGCGGCCGGACCGACCTCGCTCTCGGCCGGTCGGTGCTGCTCGGGGGCCATCCACGAGATCGTGCCGAGCCGCCCCGACAGCCCGGCGGCCGACGCGAAGGTCCTGGCCAGTCCGAGGTCGATGACACGGACCCGGTCAGAGACCACGAGGTTCCCCGGTTTGACGTCCAGGTGGACCATGCGCAGCCCGTGGAGGTAGTGCAGAGCCCCGGCGACGTCGATCGCCAGCGGCAGCAGCTGCTCCAGAGACAGCGGGCCGAACCGCTTGACCAGGCGCGACAGCCGCGGTCCCTCCACGTGCTCCATCACGAGGTGCGGCCGCTCGCCCGCGTCCGCGAGCTCGAGGAGCCGCGGGTAGGCCGCGTGGCGGACCGTCTCGAGACGCTCGGCCTCCTCACGCAGGATCGCGAGGCCCCGGTCGTCGCGATTGTCGGGCCGCAGCAGCTTCACGACGACGGTGGTCAGACGGCGATCGTCGGTCGCAAGGACCACCTCGTGCTGCTTGCCGCCACCGAGCACCTTGATGGTGTCGAGGTGCGGGGTGATCGCGTCACCCGACCGGAGCTCCCAGCTGTCGGTCACGCTCGTCCTGGTCCGAGGTCTCCGGAGACGCTATCGCTACCTAGTCGGCGTGGATGATGCGGACCTTGGGGGGACGCTCCTGCGGAAGCGGGTCGGCGGCGCTGCGGGTGGAGACCAGATCGACCAGGAGCTCGAGTGCGGGCTGGTCGGTGATGCGGTCCACCTGGTGCGTGTCGCCGTCGGCCATGGTGATGGCGAGGACGTCACCGTCGTCGCCGGGCTCGATCGAGATCTGCTCGATGTCGGGGTACTCGAGCCGGACGGGGTTGCCGCGCCGCGGTCCGACGAGGAAGACACGCTGATCGGTCGCGATCACGACCAGTCTCCGGCGGCCGCCGTGCTCCCGGCCCTGCACGCAGCCGATGAGCCCCTCCATCGGGGCGAGCTCGCGACGGGTCTCGCGCACGACCCGGTCCAGCAGCGTCATGGCCGTTCCTCCTCCCTGGTCCTGTCATCGACAGACCAGCGGTCAGTCTTGACCTGAGCTCGGCCGAACAGCCGTCACCTCGTCACCCACGCGGATCGTGCCGCCCGCGATCACCCGGGCCGTGATGCCGCCGTGGCCCCGCATCGCCTGGAACCCGCCCGCCCCGAGGTTCTCCTCCATCCGCGAGCAGGGGTGACAGTGTCCGGTGCCCTCGAGCACGACCTCGGATCCGATCCTGAACCGGAGGTCGCGTAGTCCCAGCAGGGGGATCCCCGACACCACGAGGTTCCGGCGGAGGTCAGAGGGATCCACGTCGTGGCCCACCAACCCTGCGACCACCGGAAGGTGTTCCGCCTGGATGAGTGTGACGTGCCGCTTGCCGTCGGGGTTGGGCTCCCCTGCAGCGCGGCGGTCACCGTCGAGTCCGAGCCCCTCCCGGACCTCGACCGCATCCACCGCGGTGACCGCGGCGCGGTGGGCGGGGCGCAGCCCGATCCACTCGAGCCGCCCCACCTGGGGGACGGTCTCGACGAGTTCGCGGGTGCTCGGCACGGTCGACATCACGAAGGACCGTAGCCTTCGCAGCCCATGCTGCGCTGCTACCACGACCTGCCCTCGGCGGCCTCCGCCGTCGCCGTCCTGCGGCTGCAACGGCTCGCCGACGAGGGCTTGGCGGTCGAGTTCGAGGGCTTCGAGACCCACCCCGCGGCATCGCCGCTGCCGGTGACCCTGGACGTCCTCGCCGAGCGCGAGCGGTGGCAGGACCGTGCCGCGGCACTCGGTTTGGAGCTCGCCCGCCCCGCAAACGTCCCCCCGACCGCGCTGGTGCACGCCATCGAGGACGTCGCCCGCGACGCCGGCCTCGGGGCGTCCTGGCGGGAGACGACCTACCGCGCCTACTGGGAGGAGGGGGCTGACGTCTCCGACCACGGTGTGCTCGCGGCCCTGGCACAGCGCGCCGGGCTCGAACAACAGGAGGTCGCTGCGGTCCTCGACGACCCCGCGGCGTCGGCGCGGATCCGGCAGCGGTCGGGGCGGCGCCGCTCGTCCGGCGTGGGCGGCGTCCCGATGCTCGAGGTGAGCGGGGCGCTGGTCCCCGCCGACCTCACCGACGAAGAGCTCCGCACCCTCGCCAGCAGGTAGGAAGGTGCGAGCGGTGTCCCCGGGTGGGCAGTATCGCTGGGTCCGCCATCAAAGCCCCAGCCTGTGGCGCCCCTCGCCAGGAGCCTGCTGAACAAATCATGGTGGCGCAGGACGCGTCGAGCTCGCCCCTGGCCGTGTTGCAGACTCGTCCGAATAGCGCTGCTATTCGGACTCGCTGCGCCTTGCCAGATGACGACCTCGCCATCGTCCCGCATCCACCGGACATATTCAGCAGACTCCTAGAACCACCTCACCCAGGTGCCGTGCCAGTCGGAGGACGCGATCGTGCGCCACTGGGGCGGGCCGGACCCGTCGCTGAGCCCGACGCTCACCTCCGGCCAGTTGGACCCGTCGGCCGGCACGCCCCGCGGCGGCTCGAAGCTGACGTAGGCGAACGGGGCGTCGGGAGTGGCGGCACGCAGGCAGCGTTCGGCGATGTCGCCGAGCTGGGTGATCGCTCCGGCAGTCAGGAAGTGGCGCACCTGGGAGTGGAAGAGCACCGTGGTGACGCCGTCCTCGGGGCCGGCGTTGTCGAGCGCCCAGCTGACGAGGTCGCCCTGCTCGATCGTTGCTGGCGTGCCGTGGGCGACGCGGATGGCCGCGGTGAGGCGTTCGTGGCGGGCGGGCTCGTCCGGCCAGACGAACGCCCGGAGCAGCCGTGCGCCCTCGTCGGTCAGCGGGTCGATCGGTTGGAGGTCCACGCCCCGCCGTTCGGTGACCTCGACGGTGGGCGGCGACAACGAGCGGGGTACGGCGCCCTCGGCGCGGCTCTCAAGCAGAGGACCCACGGCGGGGCCCCAGCTCGGGCCGTCGCTGAACTCGTAGCGGTAGCGGTCGAAGCGGAGGTTCAGGCCAGCGGACGCACCGAGCTCCAGCAGTCGGAGGGGCTTGCCGAAGGAGGCGGCCGCGAGGAACCCGGTGAGCAGCGCGGCGCACCGTCCGGCCTCGTTCGTCTGCAGCCGGTGGGTGGTCACGAACGCGTTGGCCTGCTCCTCGTTCTCGATGAGCCAGGCCAGCGCGAGTGCGGCGGGTGCGCCGTCGTCGGGGTGCCTGGCAGCGTCACCGCGTGCGGTCGGGTACCAGGCCGCGTGGGCCAGGTCCGGGTCGTCGAGCGCTGCGCGGTGGAGGGCCGCCAGGATGAGCAGTCGGACCTCCTCGGGCGCCGCGGCCGCCGGCGCGGTCAGGAGCCTCGGGATGACGCCACCGTCGAACCCGCGCTCCGTGGCCCCGGCGACCCCGGCGATGAGCCGCTCGTACAGGCGGGAGCGCCCTTTGACGTAGCGCAGGAGATCCCGCAGGATCTCGGCTGCTCCGGCCCCGTCCACGTGGTCCTCCCGACGTCTCCCTGAACGGTAGTCCCGGTGCGCACCCGCCGGGACCGGCCTCGTCCGTCAGCCGCTCATCGTCGCCTGGACGGTCAGGAGCGCGCGGCTCGGGAGCAAGGGCTCGAACAGGTGGGCGTCCAGCCTTCGGAGCGCGGCGTACAGACGGGCCGCGCGCCGCCGGTCCTGGGATGACCGTCCCAGGGTCGGGATCTCCTCGACGAGGACGTAGTAGGCGGTCGCCCAGGCGATCGAGAGGGCGCCGGCGCCGCGGACCTCGACGCGCCCGAACCCGGCTGCCTCGCCGAGCTCCTGGAGCTCGCGGGGCGTGAACGTGTGGATGTTGGCGGCCATGGCCACGAGGTCCCAGTAGCGCTGTTCCTGTGCTGCGTCGTCGTCGAGCTCGGGGAGGGGACGTCCCAGGCGCCGGGCGGCTGCCCGGGCGCCGGCCAGTCCTGCCTGTGTCGCCCGAGCGACCCAGCCACCGACCCCGTCGGCGTGGGGGGACGGCTCGGAGGTCAACACGACCGGCCCGCCACCTCTGACCACCCGCCGCCATTCGGTGAGCGCCGCCACGGGGTCGTGGAGGTGGTGGAGCACTCCGCGGCTCACCACGGCGTCGAAGCCGTCGTCAGGGAACGGCAGCTCTGCCGCGCTGGCGCGGACGACCCGGGGTTCGACCCCGAGCTGTCTGGCGTTCTCCTCGACGCGTGCCAGCATCCCGGGCGAGAGGTCGACGAGCCAGGCCTCGTCAGTGACCCCGGCCGCCAACAGCCCGAGGCCGAGGTAGCCGGTGCCGCAGCCGACGTCGAGGACGCGGCTGAACCGCTGGTCACCGACGAGCTTGGCGACCTCCCGACGGGCATCGTCTGCCTGGTCGTGGTCGTAGGCGATCCCGAACCGCTCGTCGTACGCGTGGCACTCGACCTCGTGGAAGGCGAACTGGAGCTCGTCGGGGGTCAGCTCATCCGACCCGTCACCGGCGTCGCTCATCCATCCCCGCCGGACCCGTCCCCACCCGGGGAGGGGGAGGGCGACGGGGACGGAGAGGGAGAAGGAGAGGGCTCTTCGTCTGGCTCCTCGGTCTCCTCGGGCTCTGGCTTCGGTTCGGGGTTGTACTCGATGATCTCGAGCTCGGGGCTGTAGACGTTGCTCCAGTCGTCACTCGTCTCGGTGCCGTCCTCGTAGACGATCACGCGGGTGACGTTGATGCTGAACCCACTCTTGCCGCTCTGCACCACCCGCTCGGTCTGCGGTGGCAGGTCTCGGTTGATCCGCCGCCGGGTCGGGTGCGACCGGTAGTTGTAGGGCTCGCCGTGGATGGCGGTGACCCGCTCGACCTGGTTCTGGCCGTAGAACGTGACCGTGATCGAGGTGGGGGTGTAGGAGGTCTTGATGAGGATCCCGTGGCCGGTGTCGTTCGTGAACCGCACGTCGATGTCGGGCGAGGGGTAGTTGAGGGTCGCCTCCCGCCCCATCGGGTAGCGCGAGATGTAGAAGCTGTGTGGCTTGTAGGTGTCGGGGTCGAGTCCCGAGAAGAAGACCGCGTTGACGGTCGTCGTGCCGAACTGTGACACGCCGCCGCCGCAGACCGGGACCACCTCACCGTTGAGGATCATCCCGTCCTGGACGAAGCCCTTCGAACAGGTCCGGTGCCCGGAGATCTGGTTGACCGAGAACTGCTCGTCCGGGAGCACGAGGGTGTGGTCGACCATGTCGGCGAGCTTCTGGATGTTGTGGACACGGTTCTGGCAGCACTTGTGGTAGGTCGTGAAGGTCCCGAGCAGTTCAGTGATCCCGAGGTCCTCGGCGCCTTCGGTGGTCAGGTCGGGTTCGACGCGTGCGAGCCGCAGCTCGGCCTGGCGGCGGGCGTCCTGGAGGAGCTCCGTGAGCTGGGTTGCGGCGAGGGTCTCGTCGAACTCCCAGCCATCGGTGTGCGGGACGATGTCGACGTCGGCGGGGCGTGGCCGCCAGGTGACGTCGGCCTTGTCGTCGAGGGTGACCGGCGGCTCTCGCGGGACCTCGAAGCGGGCCGAGACCGGCTCGACCCGGAAGTCCTCGGCCCGGTCCTGGACGACGTCCGTAACCGCCTCGGGGGTCACGACGAGTTCGACCGTCGTGTCTTCGGAGCCCGGGTCGACCTGCCGCAGGGAGATGAGCGGGGCGATCTCCTCGGGTGCGAGCACCATGGCCACGTCGGTGACGGGGGACTCGAGCGTGAGTGGCGCCGCGACGGCCCGTTCTGCCTGCCGCCCGACCGCCTCGACCGCCGCGGGGGTGATCGGGGTCGGATCGATATCGGCCGGAAGCTCGAGGGTGTCGGGCCCGGCAGTCTCGAGCGCTGCGAGGATGGTGTCGCGGACCTCCTCCTGACGCACGGTGACGCCGTCAGCCGGAAGCTCGAGGGTCACCTCGAGCGTGTCCGGGTCGACCTCGACCGCTCCGATCGACGGCTCCCGGTCGAGTTCGCCGGCCAGGTCGTCGATCCACTCGTCGAGGGCCTCCTCGTCGTGGCTCGTGTGCAGCGCCACCTCCTGCTCGACCCAGAAGGACCGCACCCGGTCGGCGGCGTCGCGCACGAAGCCACCGTCGCGCCCCACGGCGAAAGCGGCGGCCACGGTGTCGCTGACGTCCACGGCGTGGTCGATCTCGGCCGGATCGAGCACGAACTCGCGGTCCTTCAGGGTGAAGGTCACGGGGTCGCTGGTGCGGGCGGCGGCGACGTCCTGGAGTGCCTGTTCCGCGTCCGCGCGGGAGAGGCCGCCGACGTCGACGTCCGCCACCGACACCCCGGGCAGGATTTCGCCCTGCTGCACGAGCCACAGGCCGGCGAGCACGGCCGCAGCCAGCCCGACGACGGCCCCCGTGACCACACCGGCGACCGTGAGGTACCGGCGGGTCGTCACGGGGCGCTGTGGGGGTTTGCCGGAGGCCGCTGGCTCGGACCTGGTCAGCGGTTCGTTGATCCCCATTCGTGCCGGGAGGCTACCAGCGGGGCGGCATGGTCACGAGCAGTAGCCTGTTCGACCGGCCGCCCCGGGAGTCCGTCTGTGCGCCTGTTCGTCCGCGCCGTCGCGGTCACGATCGTGACCGTGATGCTGACGGCGTTGCCCACAGCGCCGAGCGGAGCGGACAACCGTCGTGCGCTCGAGCGGGCCAAGCAGCAGATCGCTGAGGTCTCCCGCGAGATCGCGGCCGCGGAACGGGATGCGGCAGCGGCCGAGTCGGCGCTGGCGGAGGCGGAGGAACAGCTGGCGCGGGTCGAGGAGGCGGTGAACATGGCGGCGCAGGCGGTCACCCGCCAGCGGGCGGCGGTCGACGACGCGGCGCGGCGGCTCGAGGTGCTGGAGGAGCAACGCACCGAGCTGCGGGCCGCGCTCGGTCGGCGGGCCGCCCAGCTCTACAAGTCGGCCGGCTCGCATCCGCTCGAGGCGGTGCTGACGGCAGCGGACCTCGATGCTGCACTCGAGCGGAGCGCCTACCTGCGGGCGCTCAGCTCGTCCGACCGTGCAGCGCTCGAGGACTACGCCGCTGCGCAGGTGGCGGTCGGGGCGCAGCGCGAGCTGCTCACCGCGCAGCTCGGCGAGCTCGAGGCGCTCGAGGCGGAGCAGCGCGCGCTCCTGGCCGAGGTCGAGGAACTCACCGCGACCAGGGCCCTGGCCGCCGCTGCAGCCCAGGAGCGCGTCAGCACGCTCGAGGCGAGGAAGGACGACCTCGAGGACGACGCGGCGGAGCTCGAGGAGCTCATCCGGCGGACGCAGGTCACGAAGCCGCGGACCACCGCCCCGAGCGCGAGTGGGTACGCGTGGCCCCGCTGTGATCGGGTCACCTCCGAGTACGGCTACCGGTGGGGTCGGCTCCACGCGGGGATCGACATCGACGGGAACCACGGCAGCCCCATCTTCGCCTCGAAGGGTGGCGTGGTCATCTACGCCGGTTGGCGGGGCGGGTACGGGCGGCTGACGCTGATCGACCACGGCGACGGGGTGGTCACCGCCTACGCCCATCAGAGCAGCCAGCACGTCGGGCGGGGCCAGACCGTCTCGAGGGGGCAGCAGATCGGGACGGTGGGAACGACCGGGAGCTCGACCGGGTCCCACCTGCACTTCGAGACCCGGGTCCACGGGTCAGCGGTGAACCCGCGTCGCTTCCTCCCGTCGTCGTGCTGACCGCCGTTCGGCCGGGCTCCGGTGCGGCCATCGGTCGTATAGTCGAGCCATGGACGCCGCCTCCCACGAGCGCTTCGACGAGTTCGCCGTCGGTCACGTGCTCGGTGGGCTCGATCCCGTTGACGCGGCCGAGTTCCGCTCGCACCTGATCGGGTGTCGCGTCTGCCGCCTCCGGGTGGCCGAGCTCCGTGACCTCGCTTCGGAGCTGGCCGCCGCGGCGCGCGAGGAACGGACGGCGGCGCGGGTCAAGACCGAGGTCCGCGAGGAGGAGCCGCCGGAACCCGACCAGACCGAGGAGAGCGGGCAGCGTCTCAGCCGCTACGTGCCCATCATCGCGGTCGCGGCAGCTGTGGTGCTCGCAGGCGCGTTCTGGCTGTTCCAGGTCCGGGACCAGAACGCCACCCTCCTCAGCGCCACCGAGCAGCGGGAGACCACCCTCGCCATGCTCGCGGAGGCCGAGCCTGCCGATGCGGCACTGGCGCCGGGCGTGAACGGGATCGTGGTCAGTGACCAGTCCCGGATCGCGTTCACGCTGTCGGGCGTCCCGAGCCTGCTGCCCGACGGTCACGTGCTCGCGGTGTGGCTCGTCGATGGCGACGAGAGCGTCGTGGCGCGGCTCGTCGCCGGCGAGATCCCCGAGGGTCGACTCGCCCTCTTCGCCGATCGGGAGGGGGCGTCGGAGCTCGTGATCACGGTCCAGCCGACCGGCTCCCTCGATGCTCCTGCGGGGCGCGAGCTCGTGCGTGCGCAACTCGCTGGTGGTGTCGACGCGGGGGAGCGAGGAACGGGTTGAACGAGATGAGGGCGCGGCTCGAGCCGCGCCCTCATCCTGTGTCGTTGCACGCCGACGATCGGCGCGCGGTTGTCGTGCGCTGGAGGAACCTGGTCACCGTCTCGCCGCACTGGGCGGCGACGTCGGGCGGGACGAGTCCCCGACCGATGCCGAGGCGGTGCTCGGAGTGGCTTCGCCAGGTGGTCCAGCAGCCGCGCTAGCGGCCGAGCACCTCCAGGGTCCCCAGTGAACAGTCGCTATCCAATGGACCACCTCCTCTCTCCTGTAGTGCGTAGGGAACCACATCCGGGCGCGGGACGCGACCGCTTCTTGCGAGCCGTCCCAACTCGGCATGGTCGGGACGCGACGAGCGGACGGGCTTCGGACTGCGCGAGACGGCTCGGCCTGCGACCATGAGAGGTCCGGAACGAGGAGGAGTCATGCCGAGGGCGATGTGGTCCGGGAGCGTGAGCTTCGGGCTCGTGAGTGTGCCCGTGCGGCTGTTCTCGGCCGTCCGCAGCCACGACGTCCGCTTCCACAACCTGCACGAGAAGACCCAGGCCCGGGTCCGTCAGAAGCGGGTCGATGCCGACACGGGCGAGGAGGTGGCCTACGACGACATCGTCAAGGGCTACGACCTCGGGGACGGGCGACACGTCGTCGTGGACAAGGAGGAGCTCAGCGCGCTCGACCCGAAGGCGTCCCGCGAGATCGAACTGCTCGACTTCGTGGACGAGGAGGACATCGACCCCATCTTCTACTCCCGGCCCTACTACCTCGCCCCCGCCAGCGAAGCGGCGGGCAAGCCCTACCGGCTGCTGGTCGAGGCGATGCAGGACAGCGGCAAGGTCGGCATCGCCCGGTTCGTGATGCGCAGCAAGGAGTACCTCGCGGCGTTGCGGCCACTGGAGCAGGACGGGACCGTGGTGCTCGTGGCCAACACCATGAACTACGCCGACGAGGTGGTGGACGCGAGCACCGTCGACGGTCTCGAGTGGGCCGAGGTCGAGGTCTCGGATCGTGAGCGCGAGATGGCGAGCCAGCTCATCGGCTCGCTCGAGGCCGAGTTCCGGCCGGAGCAGTACGAGGACCGCCATCAGCAGCGGGTCATGGAGCTCATCGAGCAGAAGGCCGCCGGCGAGGAGATCGCTTTCCCCGAGCCCGAGGAGGAGCCCGGTGAGGTCATCGATCTCATGGAGGCGCTCGAACGCAGTCTGGCCCAGGCGGGTGGCGGTGGCGCCAAGACCGCCGACGCGGACTACGGCGGGCTCACCAAGCAGGAGCTCTACGAGATCGCGCAGGAACGTGGCATCGAGGGACGCAGCAACATGACCAAGGACGAGCTCGTCGCAGCGCTGCAGGCAGCGGACCGGGCTGCATGACCATGGCCGAGGACCCGCTCCAGGCGTACCGCGAGAAGCGCGACTTCGCGAACACGCCCGAGCCGTACGGGGACGACGGCGGAGCGGGCGGCGAGCAACCGCTGTTCGTCGTCCAGGAACACGCCGCGTCGAGCCACCACTTCGACGTCCGGCTCGAGGCGGACGGGGTGCTCAAGTCGTGGGCGGTCCCGAAGGGGCCGTCGACCGATCCATCGGAGAAGCGGCTCGCGGTCCGCACCGAGGACCACCCGCTCGACTACGGCGACTTCGAGGGCGCCATCGACGAGGACGAGTACGGCGGCGGCGCCGTCATCGTCTGGGACCTGGGTCCCTACCGCAACCTCACGACCAACGATGACGGCGACCTGGTTCCCGTCACGGAGGCGATCGAGTCGAAGGGGCACGCCCGGGTGTGGCTCGAGGGCGAGAAGCTGCGGGGTGGGTACTCCTTCGTGCACGCCCGGGTCGGCGGTGACGACGACAACTGGCTGCTCGTGAAGGAGGACGACGACGAGGCCGACGCCCGCCGCAACCCGACCAGCACCGAGCCGGAATCCGTCCTGACGGGGCGCACCGTCGCCGACGTCGCCGCCGAGGAAGGCGACGAGAGTGGCGGCTGAGGCGGCCTCGACGCTGGAGCGCATGCTCGCCCCCGACGTCCTCGATGAAGTGGTGGAGACCGACCGGGAGGGGTTCGTCGAACCGATGAAGGCGACCCTGACGGATGATCGCTTCGACGACCCGGACTGGATCTTCGAGCGGAAGCTCGACGGTGTGCGTCTGCTGATCCATGCCCGCGACGGCGTGACGATCTGGTCGCGCAACCGCGAGGACCTCACGGACACCTACCCCGAGATCGCCGAGGCGGTGGCCGACCAGGCGCCCCGCAACGTCGTTCTCGACGGTGAGGTGGTCGCGTTCTCCGGGGGGAAGACCAGCTTCTCGCGACTCCAGGGACGCATGCAGATCCGCGACCCCGACGAGGCACGATCCAGCGGGATCGCGGTCCACGCCTACCTGTTCGACATCCTGCACTGGGACGGACACGACCTCCGGGGTGTGCCGCTGCGCGACCGCAAGCGGATCCTGCGCACCGCCGTCGACTTCGCGGACCCTCTCCGGTTCACGAGCCACCGCAACGAGGACGGCGTGGCCTTCTACGAGGCGGCCTGCGGGAAGGGGTGGGAAGGGATCATCGCCAAGGAGGCGAGCTCCGCCTACAAGTCCGATACCCGTTCGCGGGACTGGCTGAAGTGGAAGTGCGTCAAGGAGCAGGAGTTCGTCATCGGTGGCTTCACCGACCCGAAGGGCGAGCGGGTCGGGTTCGGGGCACTGCTCGTCGGGGTGCACGACGGCGCGGGTGGCCCATTGCATTACGCCGGCAGGGTCGGCACCGGGTTCGACGACGAACTGCTCCACCGCCTCGCGGGACAGCTCGCGGAGCTCGAACGTGACGAGTCCCCGTTCGTGGATCGGACCAGGCGGCGGAAGGGCGAGCATTGGGTCGAGCCCGAGCTCGTGGGCCAGGTCGAGTTCACCGAGTGGACCCCCGACGGGCGGCTCCGACACCCCTCGTTCAAGGGGCTCCGGCACGACAAGGACCCGGGGGACGTGGTCCGCGAGGAGCCGGTCTGATGCGTGCCGGTACCCAGACCTTCGGCGGGTACGAGATCGACGTCTCGAGCGTCGACAAGGTGCTCTTCCCCGACAGCGGCATCACCAAGGGAGCGCTCCTCGACCACTACGACCGGGTCGCCGAGGTTGCGCTGCCGTACCTGCGCAACCGGCCCGTGGCGCTCAAGCGGTGCCCCGACGGGATCGACGACTGCTTCTTCCAGAAGGCAGCCAGCGATCACTTCCCGGACTGGATCGCGCGGGTGGCGGTCCCCTTGCGGGGCGAGGACCGGCAGACCACCCACGTCGTGGTCGACGACCACCCCACACTCGTCTACCTCGCCGACCAGGGCACCGTGGAGCTCCACCCGTGGCTCAGCCCGGCCGACGACCTCGAACATCCCGATCAGGCGATCTTCGACCTCGACCCGCCGGGCGGCGATCCCGGCTCGGTGGACGCGGCCCGGTTCGCCGCCCGGAAGGTGCGTGACCTCCTGGCCGACCTCGGGCTCCCGAGCCTCGTCAAGACCAGCGGTTCGAAGGGCTACCACGTCCACGTGGTGCTCGACGGCACCGCCCCGTACGACGAGGTGCGGGACTTCACCGCCAGCGTGTCGGCCGTCCTCGCCGACCGGTACCCGGACCGGCTCACGACCGCCAAGCGCAAGGATCAGCGCAACGGACGGGTGTTCCTCGATTACCTGCGCAACGCCTACGGGCAGCACGCCGTGGCTCCGTACTCGGTGCGAGCGCTCGACGGTGCTCCGGTCGCGACCCCGCTCGACTGGGACGAGCTCGGCGACGCCGACCCGCAGCGCTACACGGTCCACAACCTCTTCCGGCGGCTGGGCCAGAAGGACGATCCGTGGGCGGAGGCGTGGGGGAGTGGCGGGGCGCTCGACGACGCCCGGGACCGGCTCGAGGAGCTGCTCGACGACGGCGCCTGACGTTGGCTCTGCACGGTGCTTCTTCGGTACCGTGCGCTTTCGTTCGGGGCGTATAGCTCAGCGGTACGAGCGCCGCCTTCACACGGCGGAGGTCGCAGGTTCGATCCCTGCTGCGCCCACCATCCCCGGCTCACGCGGGATCGAGCTGGCTCCGGATCCAAGCTCCGGTCGCCACCCCCGACGCCGCCATCGCGATCGCGAGCGTGGTCCGTTCGCCTTCGCCCGCGATGGACACGAGCGCATCGGCGAGGTCCGAGAGCATGCCGGCCTCGACCCACCGCGCGACCGGCTTGTCACGCCCGAGCGCCTCGACGAGGCCCGCGCCGAGGACCACGTCGCGTGCCCCGAGAGCCCGCAGCGCCACCCGGGTGCCGGGGGCCTCGGCGTCGTCTCCGATCCATCCCCGCCCCGCCAGGGTGGGTGCGGCGAGCAGGGCCGCCCCGATCACGACGCGGGCTCCGCCGTACAGCTTCGCGAGCAGGCGAGCGTCCACGGGTCCTCCGAGTGGCCGACGATCGACGGACGCGCCACCCTATCGACAGCCGGTGAGGCTGGAGGCCCGTGACCCGTCCCGTTCGCAGGTACCTGATGGCGCTGGTGGCGATGGTCGCCGCCGCCTGCGGGGGAACAGCCGTGCCGGACACCGAGGTGGAGCGTCCGGTGAGCAGCGCGACCGTCGCCGAGGCTCGCAGCGAGGCGACACGGATCCTGCCGACAGAGCTCGACGGCCTTCAGGCAGCCATGGACGCCATCGCGGCGGCGTTCGCCGACGCGGACCCCGACGCGCTTCGGCCCTACCTCCACGAGCCGAACTCGGAGTTCGGGCAGCGGTGGCTCGCCCGCGCCGGCAATCTGGCCGAGGTGCCGCTGGCCCACTACGCCCTCGAGGTCGATCCCTCTCTCCCGGATCTCGCCACCGACCGGGTGCGTGAGCGCTACGGCGAGGACGCCCGCGTGGTGTACGTCGTCGAGGAGCACGCCCTCGAGGAGTTCGACGAGCTGGGACCGGCCTACGAGGACATGTTCCTCACGGTGATCCCCGACGGCGACGGCGACTGGGTCGTGGCGGGTGACGAGGACGCCGAGCCGCTCGGCCTCGTGACCGTCGACCACCTCTGGGACCACGGCCCCGTCACGACCACGCGCCAGGGTCCGATCCTGGCGCTGCACCACCCGGGCACCAGGAACCTCCCGGCCGTCGTGTCCGAGGCGGTCGGGGCGATGGAGGAGGTGCGCCGCAACTGGCCGCTGTCCTGGCCGGGCCAGGTGCCGATGATCGTGCCGCGGAGCCAGGACGAGCTGGCCGAGCTGCTCCACGTCACGTTCGACCTGTCGAACTTCATCGCGTTCGCGACCGCTACGCCGAAGAGCGAGCTCGGGACCTACGAGCTCACGGGGTCGCGGATCGTGATCAACCCTGACCGCTTCCTCGATCGGGCCTCGTCCACGCGGCGATCCATCCTCGCGCACGAGCTGCTCCACGTCGCCACCCGCCGGGTGTCGGGCCCCATGGTCCCTTCGTGGCTGGAGGAGGGGGTCGCCCAGGCGCTGGGCGAGGACCGGTCGACCACGGGCACGCGACTGTTGAGCGCCTTGGTCGTGCGAGGGTTCGACGGCAGTCTCCCGACCGACTCCGACTTCACCACCGGCGGCCGGGACAACATCTTCCTGAGCTACCAGAAGTCGTGGAGCTTCGTCGAGTACCTCCGGGGACGCTTCGGCGACGAGCAGGTGGCGCGCTTCTACGAGTCCGCCGGTCGTGGCGCGGTGGGCGAGCCGGGGACCGAGGCCTGGCACGTGAGCCGGGCCGCGCGCGAGGTGTTCGGGGTGCCGCTGGCCGACCTCCAGGCAGCGTGGCGCGACTCGCTGGGGTGAGCAATACGATCGTCGGCCGAAGAGGAGACCCCCGTGAGCATCACGGTCCGCCACGAGGACGACGAGGCGCAGCTCGAGGACGGCGCGACCGCGCTCGATGCGCTGAAGGCGCTCGAGGCGATCCGCGGCCAGGTGGTCGCCGCCACCGTTGACGGGGACGAGTGGGATCTCGACCGGTCGGTTCCCGATGGGGCTGAGGTCGCCCCGGTCTACGCGGACACCGAACAGGGCCGGGCGATCCTCCGACACAGCGTGGCCCACCTGATGGCGCAGGCCGTCACCGACCTCTACCCGGGCGCGAAGTGGGCGATCGGGCCTCCGATCGAGGACGGCTTCTACTACGACTTCGACGTCGAGGAGCCGTTCACCGCGGAGGACCTCGACAAGATCGAGGCTCGCATGCGCGAGCTCATGGAGGAGCGGCAACGCTTCGTCCGGGAGGAGTTGGACCGCGACGAGGCACTCGAACTGTTCGCCGACCAGCCCTACAAGCGCGAGATCATCGAGCGGGTGGACGCGTCCGAGGTCGAGGCGGACGCCCATGGGCAGGAGGGCCCGGTGTTCACCGTCTACCGCAACGTTCGTGGTGGGAACGGCGACGGTGAGGACGCCTGGGTCGACCTCTGCCGAGGCCCGCACCTGCCGACGTCGGACCGCGTGCCGGCGTTCAAGCTGCTCCGCACCGCGGGTGCCTACTGGCGTGGCCGTGAGGACCAGCCGATGCTCCAACGCATCTACGGGACCGCCTGGGAGTCGCGCACCGCACTGAAGCAGCACCTCGAGCAGCTCGAGGAGGCCAAGAAGCGCGACCACCGCAAGCTCGGCCGCGAGCTCGAGCTCGCCCACTTCCCCGAGGAGATCGGCCCCGGGATGTCGATCTTCCTCCCGAAGGGCGCCCTCGTCCGCAAGGAGATGGAGGACTGGATCCGCGACGAGGTCCTCGCCCGCGGCTACGACGCGGTCTACACGCCCCACATCGCCAAGGAGGACCTCTGGCAGATCTCGGGCCACCTCGACAACTACGCCGAGCTGATGTACCCGGGGATGGAGATCGACGAGGACCACCGGTACCGGCTCAAGCCGATGAACTGCCCCTTCCACATCCTCGCCTACCAGTCGAGGATCCGGTCGTACCGGGAGCTCCCGATCCGGCTGAGCGAGCTCGGCACCGTCTACCGCTACGAGAAATCCGGCGTCGTCAACGGGATGCTGCGGGCACGGGGGTTCACCCAGGACGACTCGCACATCTTCTGCACCCCCGAGCAGGTGACCGACGAGATCCAGGCGTGTGTCGAGTTCGGTCGCGACATCTACCTCACGTTCGGGATGGGTGAGCCGTCGCGGTACGCGATCTCGACCCGACCGGAGAAGTCGATCGGTGCGGACGACGACTGGGAGGTCGCGGAGCGCGGACTCGTCCAGGCGATGGAGCGGCTCGGACTGGACTACGAGATCGACGAGGGGGAGGGCGCCTTCTACGGGCCCAAGATCGACATCCACGCCCGGGACGCCATCGGCCGCGAGTGGCAGATGGGAACCGTGCAGTTCGACTTCACGCTGCCGGAGCGGTTCGACGTCACCTACGTCGGCGAGGACGGCCAGGAGCACCGACCCTACATGGTCCATCGGGCGCTGTTCGGGTCGATCGAACGGTTCTTCGCGGTCGTGCTCGAGTCGACGAACGGGGCGTTCCCCACCTGGCTGGCCCCGGTGCACGTCACCGTGCTGACCGTCGCCAACGAGTTCGCCGACTACGCGGCCGAGGTCGCCGACGCGCTGCGCTCGCGGGGCGTGCGCGTCGAGGTCGACGACTCCGACGACACGCTGGGCAACAAGATCCGCAAGGCCCAGACGAGCAAGATCCCCTACTCGTTGATCGTCGGCGGGAACGAGGCCGAGGCACGGACCGTATCGATCCGGCCCTACGAGGGCGACCAGCGCAAGGGAGTCGTGCTCGACGAGTTCGTCGAGGAGGTCGCGGACGAGATCCACGAGGGCCGCACCGCCCGGTCACGCGCGTGACCGGGACCCACTACGCCGTCGAGGCGCGGTTCTACGACGCGCTGTACGCGTCGGGTGGCCGTGACGTCGAGGCCGAGGTCGGCCGGATCGACGCGGTGCTGGACGACCTCGGTGTCGAGCCGGACAGCCTGCTCGACGTCGCCTGCGGGACCGGCGTCCATCTCGAGGTGTGGGAGGCGCGTGGATGGGACGTGGCCGGGGTCGACCTGTCACCCGAGATGCTGGAGCGAGCGCGTGAGCGGCTCCCCGAGGTGGAGCTCACCGAAGCCGACTACCGCGATTTCGATCTCGGACGGACGTTCGACGTCGTCACGTGTCTCTTCTCCGCGATCGCCCACGTCGAGGACGAGGGCGGACTCGACGCTGCGATCGACTGCATGGCCGGTCACGTGGCTCCCGGCGGGGTGCTGCTCGTCGAGCCCTGGCTGACGCCCGACCGGCTCCGGCCAGGCGGGGTCCGCGACGTCCTGTGCGCCGAGGTCGGTGACGCCGCCGTGTCCCGTGTCGCGCGGTCACAGCCGGAGGGCGAGTCCCTCCGGCTGGAGTTCGGCTACACGATCGCCACCCCCGATGGCATCGACTACCAGCACATCGAGATGCTGCTGCCGACCTTCCCGCGTGAACGTCACCTCGACGCCGTGAGGCGTTCCGGTCTCTCGCCCTCCTGGGTCGACTCCCACGGCTTCGCTGACCGCCGGGGCCTCCTCGTGGGGATGCGGGAGCGCGACGGATGAGCGAGCCGCGCAACGACCAGCGGGGCGTGGCCCCGGACGAGCTCCAACGGCTGTGGGCGCCGTGGCGGTTCGGCTACATCCTCGACGACGACGGCATCGACGGGTGTCCGTTCTGTGTCCTGCCAGAACGGGAGGACGACCGCGAGAACCTGATCCTCCATCGTGGCGAGAACTGCTACGTGATCTTCAACGCCTACCCCTACAACCCCGGACACCTGATGGTGGTCCCGTTCGCCCACGAGGGGGAGCTCGGTGCACTGGACGACGCCACCCACGACGAGCTGTGGCAGCTCGGACGCAAGGGCGTCGCGGTGCTCGAGGAGCGGCTGCGCTGCGACGGGGTGAACCTCGGCATGAACCTCGGTGCCGCGGCGGGTGCCGGGATCGCCGACCACGTCCACCTGCACGTGGTGCCGCGCTGGGCCGCGGACACCAACTTCGTGTCCGCGGTCGGGGCCACCCGGGTGTTACCACGGGCGCTCGAGGAGATGTACGACGAGCTCGCCCCCGGGTTCCCCGGGGAGTGAGCGGGGAGCATCTACGCTCTCGGGCGTGGCGCTCAAGTCCAACTTCTCCCATCTCTTCGACGTCGTCGTCGAGCCGATCGGTCGTGTGCTCGCGAAGACGGGCCTGACCCCGAACGCCCTCACCACCCTCGGCCTCGTCCTCACGGGTGCCGCTGCCGGACTCGTGGTCACCGGCAACTTCGTCCTCGGTGGATGGGTCCTCGTCGCGGGCGGGCTGATGGACACCTTCGACGGCGCGGTCGCACGCGCCAAGGGGGACTCCACCCCGTTCGGGGGCTTCTACGACTCGATCAGCGACCGCATCTCCGACGGGGTGATCCTCAGCGCGATCGCCTGGGCGCTGCGCGACGATCCACGGCTGTTCGCGCTCGCCGCCGTGGCGCTCGTCGCGGCACAGGTCACGAGCTACGTCCGCGCCCGTGCAGAGGCGATCGACCTGAGCTGTGAGATCGGGCTGATGGAGCGCGCCGAGCGGGCGATCCTCCTGATGGCGTCGCTGGTCTTCCACCGGTGGCTCCTGGAGCCCGTGCTGTGGGTCCTCGCCATCGGTTCGACCGTCACCGTGATCCAGCGCGTCCACCACGTGTGGTGCCAGATCGACCGCGACATCCCCGAGGAGCTGCTGGCGCTGACCCGCGGCGGCCGGGCCTGGAACCGGGCGTTCACGGCTGCTGCCCGCCGGTTCTACGGACAGAACTTCCCCGACGAGGACGCCGACCAGGATCCGGAGCCGGCCGGCACGGTGGCCCCGTGACGGGCAACTCGAAGCGTCGTGCCTCTCTCGAGGACCTGCCACCACCCCCGGACGAGACCCTGTCCGAGAAGTTCACCTACTGGCAGTACCGATCCGTCTGGGAGCTCGCTGCCCGGCTCCCGGACCGCATGGCTCGACGGCTGCCCGACCGCCTCGGCACGATGTGGTACCTGGGCGCGTCCGAGCGTCAGCGCCGGATGGTGCGGATCAACCTACGACGTGTGGCGGGCCATCCCGCCGACGACGACCTGGAGGAGCTCGTCGAGGCCGCCTACCGCTCGTACGCGAAGTACTGGTTCGACGCGTTCCGCCTCCACACGATGTCGCCGCACGAGGTCGTCGCTCGATCGGTGGGCGAGAACCTCGAAGCGGTCGACGAGCTGCTCGCCGGCGGGCAGGGCGCCATCCTCGCCACCGCTCACCTGGGCTCGTGGGACATCGGGGCGATGTTCGCGACCGAGCGTGACTGGGACGTCACGGTGGTCGCCGAGGTGGTCGAGCCACGCCGGCTGTTCGACCGCTTCGTGTGGCTGCGACGCAAGGCCGGTCTCGGGGTGATCCCGCTCGTGAAGGGCGGCGACATGATCACGAGGCTGACGAGCGTGGTCGAGGACGGCGGTCTCGCCGCGCTCCTGGCCGATCGGGACCTGACGAAGAAGGGCCCGGTGGTCGAGTTCTTCGGCGAGCCGTGCCGGCTCCCGCCGGGCACGGCGGTGCTCGCGCGGCGCACGGGGCGCCCCGTCGCGGTCGGGGCGTTCGTCACCGAGGGGGACGGCTACCGCGGGGTGATCACCGACGTCGTGGACATCAGCCAGCTCACGGTCGAGCAGGGCACACAGGTCGTGGCCCACGCTCTGGAGGAGCTGATCGGCCGCTACCCGGCTCAGTGGCACGTGTTCGTCCCGCAGTGGCTCGCGGAACGAGAGTCGGACCATCCCGCGCTGGCAGAGGACTTCGCGGCGCCGCAGATCGACATCGCCGACGTCCGGTACGAGCCGGGTAGCTGAGCGATGCACATCGTCCTGGTGTCGCCCTACGACCTGTCCGTCCCCGGAGGGGTCCAGTCGCACGTGCAGCACCTCGCGGCGGAGCTCCGCCGCGAGGGCGATCAGGTCACGACCGTCTCGCCCGGGCCAGGAGGGGACGGCCACGTGGGGGTTGGAGGCACCGTCCGGGTCCCCTTCAACGACTCGGTGGCGCCGATCGGCCTGCGCCCCGCCGCCGCCGGACGGACGCTCCGGGCCCTGTCGGACCTCGCCCCGGACGTCGTCCACGTCCACGAGCCAGCCGTGCCCTGGGTGTCGCTCATGGCGGCCTGGCGCCCTGCCGCCCCGACCGTCGGCACCTTCCACGCGTGGTCAGACCGGGACCTCGTCTACCGGCTGGCGCGACCGGTCGTGCGGGGTGCGATCGACAACCTCGCGGCGTGCGTGGCGGTGTCGCCGGCGGCGCGCGAGTACCACGCCGACGCCCTCGGCTTCCCAGCAGGCTCGTTCCGAGTGGTGCCGAACGGGGTCGACGTCGAGCGCTTCGAGACCGCCGAGCCGTTCCCCGAACTGGTCGAGGACCCCCGCCTGCACGTGCTGTTCGTCGGTCGCCTCGAACCCAGGAAAGGTCTCGAACAGCTCGTCCGCGCCTTCATCCAGGTCCGCGCCAGCCGGGACGACGTCCGGTTGCTCGTGGTGGGGGAGGGGCCGGAGCGTGACCGCTGTCAGCAGCTCGTCCCCGGGGGACTGCGGTCCGATGTCGTGTTCGTCGGGCGGGTGGACGGCGACGAACTGGCGCGCTTCTACCGCTCCGCGGATCTGTTCGCCGCCCCGGCGCTCGGAGGGGAGTCGTTCGGCATCGTGCTCCTCGAGGCCATGGCGGCCGGTTGTCCGGTGGTGGCGTCCGACATCCCCGGGTACCGGACGGCGGTACGCGACCGTGAGAACGGGCGGCTCGTCCCACCCGACGACCCGTCGGCGCTCGCCGAGGCGATCGGGTCACTCCTGGACAACGAAGCGACGAGGGACGCACTGGCGACCGAAGGTCGGGGCGCGGTGCAGGAGTACGACTGGCGCCACGTCGCCACGCGGTTGCGGGATCTCTACGCCGAGGTCGTCTGACGCCCGTCTGCAGCCCCGGCTGCGCCGACCTCGAGCCCGCCCCCAGTAGGCTGAGACCGGGCAGGAGGGACACATGGCTGGGATCGTCTCGCTGGTGCTGATCGTGATCGTCATCGCGGTCGTCGCCGCGGTGATCGGCATGTACAACCGGCTCGTGCGGCTCCGCAACATCGTGGAGGAGGCCTGGGCGGGGATCGACGTCCAGCTGGTCCGACGTCACGACCTGATCCCGAACCTCGTCGAGACGGTCAAGGGCTACGCCGCCCACGAGCGCGAGACCCTCGAGGCGGTCACGCAGGCGCGGTCGCGAGCGGTCGATGCGAGCGGTGTGCGTGAGCAGGCCGAGGCCGAGAACATGCTGACCCAGGCCCTGGGACGGCTGTTCGCATTGGCCGAGTCCTACCCCGAGCTCCAGGCGGACGAGAACTTCCGGCAGCTGCAGGCGGAGCTGACCCGGACCGAGGACATCCTCGCGCGGGCCCGGCAGGACTACAACGCGGCGGTCCGGTCGTACGACACTGCTCGTGAGGTGTTCCCGACCAACATCGTCGCCGGGGCCTTCAACTTCGAGGAGCGTGCCTACTTCGAGGTCGACGACCCCGAGCACCGCGATCCCGTGCGGGTGCAGTTCTGAGGACCTGGACCGCGAGCGACGGGGACAGCTCGGAGGGCTCCGAGGGCTCTGACGGCGGTGCGCGACGTCGTCTCCTCGTCGTCGCGGCCGCCGTCCTCGTCGTCGTCGGGCTGATCGGGGCGGTCGTCACCCTCGTGGTGTCCGGTGACGGCGAACCGGTGGCACAGCCGACCCCGACACCCACGCCGTCACCGACCCCGAGCCCCACCCCGTCGCCGACTCCGTCACCGACCCCCACCGGGCCGGAGGCGCCACTCACCGGTGCCAGGGTCGAGGACCCCGCGGTGATCGACCGCCCCGCCGTGCTGGTCAAGATCGAGAACACCGCGGCAGCGCGGCCCCAGTCGGGGCTCGACGACGCCGATGTGGTGTTCGAGGAGCTGGTCGAAGGCGGCGTGACCCGGTTCCTCGCCGTGTTCCACAGCGCCACCCCCGAGGCCGTCGGGCCGATCCGGTCGGGGCGGCTCGTCGACGTGGGGCTCGGACCGCCGTTCAACGGGCTGTTCGTGTTCTCGGGGGCGCGGGACGAGGTGTTGGCTGCGCTGCGGCGCACCGGCATGCCGCTCCAGGGCGAGGACGGCAGCACCCTCTACCGCAACCGCTCCCGCAGCGCCCCGCACAACCTGTACGCGGACGGGGAAGCGCTGTTCGACGCGGCCATGGCGATCGACAGGCTCGAGCCACCCGAGGTGCCGTGGGAGTTCCGGCACGACGCACCCCCGGGCGGCCACCCCGCCGAGCAGGTGGACATCGTCATGTCGCGGGTGGCCACGACCGGCTGGCAGTTCGACGATGCCATCGGCGTCTACCGCCGGTCCCAGAACGGGACCCCGTTCACGGTCGCGGGCGACGGGGTCGTCGGCGCCGCCAACGTCATCGTCCTCGGCGTCAACGTCGGGCTCGGCGGCTGCTGCGACACCTCCGGCAGCCGCTACGTCAGCGTCCAGACCGAGGGAGAAGGCCGGGCGCTGATCGCCCGCGACGGGCGCCTCTACGAGGCCAGGTGGACCAAGCCCAACGCTGCAGATGACTACCGGTTCACCACCCCCGACGGCGCCCCGTTCCCCCTGAAGCCCGGACCGTCGTGGATCCACCTGGCCCCGGTCGAGAACCTTCCGGCTGCGGTCCCTGCGGCCTCGCCGTCGCCGTCAGGCTCCCCCTGAACCTCCCGAGCGGTCAGCAGCGGGTGCGGCAAGTACCCTCGACCCGAGACGCCGACCGGGGACCTCGTATGGCTCCAGAGACCCACCAGACCGGCACCGCACGCGTCAAGCGCGGGCTGGCCGACATGTTGAAGGGTGGGGTGATCATGGACGTGGTCACCCCCGAGCAGGCACGGATCGCCGAGGAGGCCGGGGCGGTCGCGGTCATGGCGCTCGAACGGGTGCCGGCCGACATCCGCAAGGACGGTGGCGTCGCCCGCATGTCCGACCCCGAGATGGTCGAGGGGATCATCGAGGCGGTCTCGATCCCCGTGATGGCGAAGGCCCGCATCGGCCACTTCGTCGAGGCGCAGGTCCTCGAGTCCCTCGGTGTCGACTACGTCGACGAGTCCGAGGTCCTCACCCCCGCCGACGAGGAGAACCACATCGACAAGTGGCGCTTCGACGTTCCCTTCGTCTGCGGCGCCACCAACCTCGGCGAGGCCCTGCGACGGTTGTCCGAGGGGGCGGCGATGATCCGCTCCAAGGGGGAGGCCGGCACCGGCAACGTCGTCGAGGCGACCCGACACATGCGCTCGATCACCCGCGACATCCGTCGGCTGGCCACGATGGACGAGACCGAGCTCTACGCCGCCGCCAAGGAGATGCGGGCCCCCTACGAGCTGGTCGCCGAGGTGGCCGAGCAGGGGCGCCTGCCCGTGGTGCTGTTCACCGCCGGTGGGCTCGCCACACCCGCCGACGCGGCGATGATGATGCAGCTCGGCGCCGACGGCGTGTTCGTCGGCTCGGGCATCTTCAAGTCCGCCGACCCCGAGCCGCGGGCCCGCGCGATCGTCGAGGCCACCACCCACTTCGACGACCCACAGGTCATCGCCAAGGTCTCCCGCGGTCTCGGCGATGCGATGGTGGGGATCAACGTCTCCACGCTCCCCGACGACGAGCGGCTGGCGGGGCGCGGCTGGTGAGCAGCTCGGTCTCCGACTGGGTGCCGGGGGAGCGCCTCGTCGGGGCGGTCGTCGAGGACGACATCGACCCCGCGGCGCCGACCGTCGGCGTGCTCGCCCTCCAGGGTGACGTCCTCGAACATCTTCGGGCGCTGCGCCGCTGCGGGGCGCACGCGGTCCGGGTCCGGTCGGTCGATGACCTCGACGGGCTCGACGGCCTCGTCATCCCTGGCGGCGAGTCGACCACGATCGGCAAGCTCCTCCAACGGTTCGACCTCCTCGACCCGATCCGAGCGCTGGTGGACGACGGCGTCCCGGTGTTCGGGACCTGTGCCGGGATGATCCTGCTGTCCGACGCCCTGGCCCAGGAGCGCCCGCAGCCGCTCATCGGCGGCCTGCGTGCCACGACCCGGCGCAACGCGTTCGGACGACAGGTGGACTCGTTCGACACCGTCGTGGAGGTCGCCGGGATCGACGGTGGACCCCTCGAGGTCGCGTTCATCCGCGCCCCGTGGGTGGAGGAGGTCGGCGAGGGCGTCGAGGTGCTCGCGAGCCTCGCCGGCCACCCGGTGATCGTGCAGCAGGACAACATCCTCGCGTCCGCGTTCCACTCCGAGCTCACCGGCGATGACCGGCTCCATCAGCACTTCCTCGGGATGGTGGAGTCGCACCGGGGCTGACCCGACGGACCCGTCGGCATCCCTACCCTGCGGTGCTTCGAGGGAGGAGACAGCGTGGACCGTGCACTGCTCGAACGCGCCCCGAAGGTGCTGCTGCACGACCATCTCGACGGTGGTCTACGGCCGGAGACGATCGCCGAGCTCGCCGAGCTCGAGCGGTACGAGGGGCTTCCCACCACCGATCCCGACGAGCTCGAGCAGGTGATGTTCCAGGGCGGCGGTCGGTCGCTCGAGGACTACCTCGATGCCTTCCGTCACACGACGGGGGTGCTCCAGACGCCGGAGGCGCTGCATCGCGCCGCCCGTGAGGCAGCCGAGGACCACGCGGCCGACGGGGTGGTGTACGCCGAGGTCCGCTTCGCGCCGTCGCTGCATCAGGAACGTGGTTTGGCGCACGACGAGATCGTCGAAGCGGTGCTCGCGGGTCTGGGCGAGGGTGCCGACGCGACCGGGCTCACGGTCCGGTTGCTCCTCGACGCGCTCCGCAACCAGGACGACTCACGGG
>JAWVZB010000023.1:0-32826 GCA_033722375.1 Nitriliruptorales bacterium
CCGGCGTAGAGGACGAGCGCCACCTCGTACGGAGACGACTCCCGGAGCTCCTCGTCCTCCATCAGCGCCATGGCGACCACGTTGCCGGACTTCATGTCCGAGCTCCCGCGGCCCACGACGACCTCGGCGTCCTCACGTGTCCCCACCCGGGGCTCGAGGTCCTCGTCGGTGGGAGGGACCACGTCGAGATGCCCGACCAGCAGCACCAGGGGGCGGTCCGTGGCGCCTGCACCGACCACCACGCTGTTGCCGACGCGGCGGGTCGGCAGCCCCAACCCCTGGTAGCGGTCGACGACCGCGGTGGCGATCTCGTCCTCGTCGCCCGTCACGCAGGGCATCGAGCAATGCTCGAGCAGTCGCTCGACGAGCTCAGCCCTCACGTCTGCCGTCATCTCGTGGTCAGACCTGGACGTCGAACTCGCGGAGCGCCTCGTTCAGGGACGTCTTCTCGTCCGTGGAGGCCTTGCGTTCGCCGATGATGAGCGCGCAGGACAGCTGGTAGGTCCCGGCGGGGAACTCCTTCGGGCGGGTGCCGGGGACCACGACCGCCCGTGGGGGGACCTCACCCCGGTACTCCTTGGGCTCGTCGCCGGTCACGTCGTAGATCGGGGTCGAGGAGGTGATCACGGTGTTGGCGCCGAGGACGGCGCCTTCGCCGATCAGCGAGCCTTCGACCACGATCGAGCGCGAACCGATGAACGCCCCGTCCTCGACGATCACGGGGCGGGCCCCCGGCGGCTCGAGGACGCCGCCGATGCCGACGCCGCCCGACAGGTGCACGTCGCGACCGATCTGGGCACAGGAGCCGACGGTCGCCCACGTGTCCACCATCGTCCCCGACCCGACGTACGCCCCGATGTTCACGTAGCTCGGCATCAGGATGACGCCCCGCTCGAGGTGGGCTCCCCACCGGGCGGTTGCCGGCGGGACGACGCGGACCCCCTGGGAGGCGTAGTCGCGCTTCAGCGGGACCTTGTCGTGGTACTCGAAGGGTCCGACCTCGATGGTCTCCATCTCGGCCTGCCGGAAGAACAGCAGCACGGCCTGCTTCGCCCAGGCGTTGACGTGCCACTCGCCGTCGTCATCCTGCTCGGCGATCCGCAGCTCCCCCCGGTCGAGGAGGTCGATGGTCTCGCGGACGGCGCCCCGGGCCTCGGCCGAGTCCCAGCCGTCGTCCTGCGCGGCGGCTTGCTCGATGGTCTGGCGGAGGTCGTCGGTCATGTGCACTCCGGGGAGGTGGTGGGGGCGGGGCGGGTGGACGAACGCGCGGGCGGGTCGACCAGGCAGCGTAGACCGGTCGCTACGGTCCGCCTCATGGAGCGCCCTCCTCAGGCGGCCACGGCCGTCTCCCCACCGCAGGACGACCCGGCGGCCGTCGACCGGCCGCCGGGGGTGCCGGTGCGCCGGTTCGGGGCGAAGACGATGGCGACGACGCTCGTGAGCGGCTTCCTCATGGGGTCGGCCGACATCGTGCCGGGCGTGTCGGGTGGCACGGTCGCGCTCGTGCTCGGGATCTACGAGCGCGTCGTCATCAACGTCCGCCAGGGGGCGAGGGCGCTGAGCCTCCTGCTCCGCGGCGAGCTCCGCCACGCCGTTCGGGCGCTCGGCTTCGTCGAGTGGAGCTTCCTCGCCCCGCTCTTGATCGGGATCGGCGCCGCGGTGCTGACGCTCGCAAGCGGGCTCGAGCATCTGCTCGAGAACGAGCCCGAGCTGCTCGCCGCGGCTTTCTTCGGGCTCGTGCTCGGATCGGCGGTCGTCGCCTACACCGAGATCGACGACCTCACCCGGTGGGACGTCCATCTTGTGGTGGTCGCATCGGCCGTGGCGACCTTCGGGCTGCTCGGGCTCCGCAGTGGCCGCTTCGAGGATCCCTCGCTGGTGGTGGTCTTCGGGGGCGGGGCGCTGGCGATCACCGCGATGATCCTCCCGGGGGTGTCGGGGTCGTTCATCCTGTTGATGATCGGTCTCTACGAGGGCGTGCTCGACGCCGTCAACGAGCGCGACCTCGTCACCCTTGCGGTCTTCGGCGCGGGCGCAGCGGTCGGGCTCGGTTCGTTCGCGACGTTCCTGAACTGGCTGCTGCGTCGCTACCACGCGGTGGTGCTGGCGGCACTGATCGGGCTGATGCTCGGATCGCTGCGGGTGCTCTGGCCGTGGCCCGCGGGGGTGGACGGCGTGGGCGACGTCCGCCTCGGCGCCCCGCCCGAAGGCGACCTGCTGCCGGCGGTGGGGCTGGCGCTCGCCGGCGCGGTCGCGGTCGTCGTGATCGCGGTCGCGTCGCGCTCGCTGAGCGAGGCGGACGACTGAACCACCGCCCTTCGGCGGCGTCTCCTCAGCCGGTCGGCAGCCGCCCCGCGTCGATCGCCCTGCCCCAGCGCTCCACGGCCCGCTCGCACTCCGCCGCGGTCGGCACCAGCGCGAGCCGCATCCAGCCGGCCCCGGCAGTGCCGAACGAGCGGCCGGGCGACGCGACGATCTTCTCGCGCAGCAGTGCCTCGGCGTAGCCGGGGTCGTCCCCACCGGGCGCGCGGAACCACACGTAGAAGGTCGCCGCACTGCCGGAGACCTCGAGGCCGGCGTCCTCGAGGAACGGCAGGATCACGCGCCGCTTCGCGGCGAAGACCTCTCGGCGCTCGTCCACGTGCTGCTGGTCTCCCCATGCGGCCGTAGCGGCGGCCTGGGTGAAGTCCTGCGGGGCGGTCCCGAGGTTCGGGCGGAACCGGCGCAGCCGCGCGATCAGGTCGGGGTCACCGATCATCGCCCCGGCTCGGTAGCCGGTCATCCCCGACCGCTTCGACAGCGACACGAACGCCAGCACGCCGCTGCGGTCGTCCCCGCAGACCTCCAACACGGACGGGGCGGGTTCGTCGAACCACAGCTCCTGGTAGCACTCGTCGGAGCAGAGCAGGATGTCGTGACGTCGCGCGACCTCGACCTGGCGGGCGAACCAGTCGCGGTCCGCAACCGCGCCGGTCGGGTTGTGGGGGTAGTTCACCCACGCGATCGCGGTGCGCTCCAGACGCTCCTGTGGAAGTGACCCCAGATCGAGCAGCCAGCCGTCGTCCGCCGACATCGCCACGGGCTCCGACCGGCCGCCGGCGAAGAGCGTCCCGCGCTCGTAGACGGGGTAGCCCGGGTCGCCCCAGGCCACCGACCGCTTGTCGCCGGCCGGGTCGATCACGACGAACGGCAGGTGGAAGATCGCTTCCTTGCTGCCGGCGCTCGGGAGGACCTCGTTGTCGGGATCCACCACGACGCCGTGCCGTCGCTCGGCCCAGCCGGCGATGGCCTGCCGCAACTCGGGGTGGCCTGCGCTGGTGGGGTAGCTGCTCGTCGGGGTGACCGCGTCGAGGAGTGCTCGACGGATGAACTCCGGGGTCGGCTCGTCGGGATCGCCGATCGAGAAGTCGAACAGGTCCTCACCCCGACGTCGCATCTCGGTCGCGAGATCCTGGAGGCCGCTGAGGGCGTAGTCGGGGATGGCCTCGAAGACCGGGTTCGTGGTGGGGATGCTGGCCTCCTGTCACTCTCGTGCGGTCCGCGTCGGCACGTTGCGAGGCCGCTGGCAGTGCGGTCTTCGCTACGGTCCTGCCGCTCCCTGCGAGGCGCTGGACGATGCCACGAGCCTACTTCGACCCTGACGACGGCCCGATCGTCGCGTTGGCACGCCGTCTCGCGGGGGACGAGGAACCCGTGGCGGCCGGGTCGGTCCGCGAGCTCATCGCTGCGGTGGAGGATGGCCGCGCCGACCAGGGTCTCGTCGCGCTCGAGGACGGCCGGCTCGGCACCGATCGGGAGACGATAGACGCGCTCGTGTTCGAGACCGGCGACGTGCGGGTGGTCGAGGTGCACGCCGTCGAGCGGGAGGGCCAAGCCGGCCTCCAGGTGGCGGTGGTCGCCGCGTCCGAGCCGCCGCGACAGCGAGCGGGGCGGAGCCTCCTGTTCTGCGTCCCGCGGCGGAACCGACCCGGGACCCTGTCGGCGCTGCTGGCGCCGTTCGGTACCCGCGGTGTGAACCTGACCAAGCTCGAGAGCCGCCCGCTCGGGGGTCGGCTGGGTGAGTACGGGTTCGTGGTCGAGGTCGACGCCGGCCTCGCCGAACCGGCGCTGCTCGACGCGCTCGAGGAGCTCGTCGCCGAAGACATCCACGTCAAGGTCCTGGGTGCCTACGAGCCACCGCTGTCCCAGCTCGGCCGGGTCGACGATCGCGAGCTCCCCGGTGGGGTGCTGGCACACCCCGACGACGTCGACCGACTGCGCGGCTCGTCGTGACCGGCGAGCAGGGCGGAGTCGGCGTCGTCGGTCTGGGACTCATCGGCGGGGGTGTGGCCCTCGACCTCCTGCGGGGTGGCCACGAGCTCGTCGGTTTCGACGTGGATCCCGATGTCCGGGCTCGGGCGCGCGAGCTCGACATCGACGTCGTCGAGGACCTGTCGACGCTCGTGTCGCGGTGTGAGCTGGCGGTCGTCGCGGTTCCCCTCGAGGAGGTTCCGGGCGTCCTCAGCGCGGTCCGTGGGCAGCGCCCCGACCTGCTGGTGACCGACGTGGCATCGGTCAAGGACCTCGAGGTGCTCGGGGCGGGTGGCCTCGACCACTTCGTCGGTGGGCACCCCATGGCAGGCAACGAGCGTTCCGGCATCGACGCGGCCCGACCCGGCCTGTTCGACGGAGCGGTCTGGTACGTCACCCCGCGTCCGGACACCCTCGTCGGCGATCTCGTGGCCGTGCTCGAGCTCGTCCGGACGCTGGCGGGCGAGCCGGTTCCCGTCGACGTGCCCACCCACGACCGCTACGTCGCGCTGCTCAGCCACGTCCCTCACCTGCTCGCGTACGGACTGCACGCGTCTGCGAGCGAGATCATGGGGGAGGGGGTCCACGGTCTCGGAGGTGGCTCGTTCCGTGACGTCACCCGGGTGGCGGCCTCCGACCCCGGCTTCTGGGCCGACGTGCTGCACGCCAACAGGCAGGCGGTGCGGGAGGCGCTGACGCTGGTGGATGCGTGGCTGTCGGGGCGTGCGGACGACC
Organism: Nitriliruptorales bacterium; assembly: GCA_033722375.1. GTDB lineage: Bacteria > Actinomycetota > Nitriliruptoria > Nitriliruptorales > Nitriliruptoraceae > JAWVZB01. The sequence continues at coordinate 5,026 of JAWVZB010000023.1, forward strand.
TCGAGGACCCCGACGAGCTCGAGCACCAGCTCGCAGCGGGGCGGCGACTGCCCCACGCCCGACCGCGAGACGCCGAGGTCGAGGTGGTGCTGCCGGGCCCGGCGGAGCGGCTCGGGCTCGGGAGCGTCGAGGAGCTGTGCCGCCTCGGCGCCTCCGGGATCAGCGTCGTGGGGCTCGACGTCTCCACGGAAGCCGTGACCGTGCGGCTCGCGCCCTTGTGAGCACGAGCCGCTTTCCGACCGCGAGCTGCGGCGGTTAGGGTCTGCCAGGTCCGGAGCGGGAGCGGCCGTGGCACACGTGGGCGTTGTCAGTGCTGCGTACTGGGGGGACGTCATGCCGTTCGTCCCGATCGCGGACGAGCTCGTCCGTCGCGGGCATCAGGTCACGCTGGCGGTCCCGCAGGGGTTCCACGGCGTCCTGAGCGGGCACGGCTTCGACCTGGTGCACCTCGGCACCGACTTCTCCCCTCGTGAGCTCGCGGAGCACGGCGACGTCATGGAGAACGCCGACACGATCCGGGGGATGCGTGCCGCCATCGACCTGTGGGTCCGACAACTGTCGATCGAGCCGGTCGACGACATCCTGGCCGTGCTGAACGACCTCGCGCCCGACCTGTGGCTGTCGCACAACACGGTCGTCTGGCTGACCGAGCTCCAAGCGGTGCCAAGAGGGACTCCGATCGTCGCCGGGCACCTGTTCCCGATGATGATCCCGAGCGCTCATCAACACCCGCCGATGCTGCCACTACCCGCAGGGGGCAAGCTCGTGAACCGGGTCGGCTGGGCCATCGGGCGCGCCATGGTGTCCCGCCTCATGTACGACGACGAGGTCAACGCGCTGCGGCGCCGCAACGGGCTCCCGCCAGCTACCGCCAACGTCGGGTTCAGCTGGGAACGTGCGGAGCGGGTGCTCCTCCTCGCCTCTGAGTCGTACTGGCCGCGCCCGCCGGATTGGCCCGATCACGTCACCCACACCGGGTTCACCGTTTGGGGCGCTGACGACACCGAACTCGCGTCGGACCTCGATCAGTACCTCGACGCCGGGGAGCCTCCAGTGCTGGTGACCCTCGGCACGTCGGCCGCGACCAACGCCCGGGATGCGTTCGCGGTAGCGGCCCGGGCGGTCGAGGCAGCCGGGGAGCGACCTCTGCTGCTCGTCGGCAACGACCGCAACCTCGCGGACCTCGACGGCCGGGAGGACGCGTGGGTGTTCGCCCCGCTCCCGGCGGTGCTCGCGCACTGCAAGGCGGTGATCCACGCGGCGGGGCACGGGACCACCGCCGCGGCGCTCCACGCTGGCGTCCCCCAGATCGTCATGCCGCAGGGCTTCGACCAGATCGTCCACGGGCAACGACTCGAGGAGCTCGGGGTCGGTCTCGAGGTGCCCTGGAAGCGGCGCAGCGTCGAGCGGCTCGGCCGGGCGGTGCCGACGCTGCTGGGGGACGGCTACGGCCGCCGGGCGCGGGAGTTCGCCAGCCTCCTCGACGAGGAGGACGGGCCCGCGACCGCCGCCGACGAGATCGAAGCGGTGCTGGCGCGCTGATCCCCGTCCGCGACCGAGGCGGACGGGTCAGTCGTGGATCCCGTAGAGGTAGCCGTCGCGGGAGCCGACATAGATGCCGCCCTTCCACACCGCGGGCGTGGACTCGACGCAGCCGCCGACGTGCAGGGTCCAGCGTTCCGTCGGGGAGCGGGGGTCGGCGAGGTCGTAGGCGCGCAGCCCGCTGGCCTCGCACAGGGCGACCACGAGCGTCGCGCGCCCGGTCTCCGGATCCTCGACGACGACCGGCGACGACCACTCGTGGTAGCCGATCTCCTCACGGTGCACCACCTCACCGGTGTGCCGGTCGACGACCAGCAGCTCGCCGGGGTGGGTCGTGAGGTAGAGGAGGTCGCCGAACAGAGCCGGGGTCGACCAGCTGCCGCCGTCGTCCGGCGGCCCGGGGCGGGGCGGGATCGCGACTCCCCACAGGCGTGGGTTCCCGCCGGAGCTCGGGTCGAGCTTGACGAGCTGACCGACCTCGGTGGCGCGGTCGGTCTTGCGTTCGTACTCGACCGAGACGTAGAGCATCCCGTCGCCGTCGATGACCACCGAGGCGTCGGCGTCGTCACCCACCCAGTAGTCGAAGACGACCGGTGCGTCGCCGGTGTCCACCCGCGAGATGTCGAGGCCGACCACCCGGCCGCCGGAGTTCACGAAGTACGCCCGGTCCTGGTGGATCGCCACCGAAGACTCGATCGAGACGTTGCGGTCACCGACGGCGGTGATCAGTTCGTTCGTGAAGCCGGGGACCTCCACGAGCACCTCGGGGTCGACGGTCACGAGCCCGTCGTCGCGATGGCTGCGGTTCAGGCGGATGGCCCGGAACCAGCTGTCCTCCCCGCCGGTGTAGAGCACGTCGTCGATGATCGAGGCGTTGCCGTCCCAGTCGTTGTTCCAGATGCCGTTGGGGTGCGGGCCGAGCCGCCACAGCTCCGTCGGGACGTCGCGGTCCAGTGCGATCACCCGGAAGTAGTTGTCCCGCGAGCCCGAGTAGAGCAACGGGAAGCCGTCCGGATCCAGCGTGACCGTGCCCTTGATCATCTGGCCGGTCTGGAACGGAGGCCGGGTCCGTTGTCCCGTCGCGGTGTCGAGGAAGTGGATGGCTCCGTCGAACGCGCCAACGATCATCTCGACGACCCCGTCGGGGCGCTCCCAGACCACCGGCTGTCCGGTCCAGCCGGTCCCACACCACTTCTTGATGATCGGCACCTCACGGGTGGTGGGTCCGGGCTTCGGGGAGTTCGTTCCGCTGTCGTCGCCGGAGCCCGCCTCTCCGCTGTCAGACCCGCCTGATCCGCCCCCGTCCGGCTCCTCCGGTGGGATCGTCTCGGTGCGGGTGCCGACCACCTCCTCGCTGCACATCGCGGCGTCGGGATAGCGCCAGGCGATCTCGGGGGTGTCGGGCACGGGCCCGAGGCCGTAGAAGGTGTGGGTCGGGTTGCCGCGGAACTGCAGCAGTCCCGGTACCGAGCCCCACGGGGCGCCGAGGAGCGAAACGCCCTTCACGTCCGGTGAGGGCGTGGGGGTCGGGGCGGCGTGCGTGGGTGTCGGACGGGGGGTCGGCGTGGGTGAGGGCTCATCGTCGATGGCGACCGGCTCCGACGTCGGGGCCGACCGGCTCAGCGATACCGCGGTGCCGACCGTGATGACGCCCGTTGCCACGAGCGCGATCACGAGCACGAGTTGGCGGTTCAGCGAACACCCCGTTGTCGTCGCCCCAGCCTGGCCGCGGAGGGTACGGGGCTACCCTCTGGCGGGTGAGCATCCCATGACTGACCGCCGCACCATCCTCGTCCGCGTCTCCGGTCGCGACCGTCCCGGCATCACCGCCGGGCTGCTCGACGTGCTCGCCGGCGAGGACGCCGAGGTCTACGACATGGAGCAGGTCGTCGTTCGGGAACGACTGACGCTCGACGTCCTCATCTCGGTGCCTGCCGGGTCGGATGTCCTCAAGGAGCTGCTGTTCTACGGCTGGGAAGCCGACATCCACATCGACTTCGAGGTGGTCGAGTCCCGCAGCCAGCGCTCGGCGCTGCCGCGCTTCGTGGTCACGGTCATCGGTCAGGGGCTGCCGCCCCGCCCGCTCCAGGCCGTGACGCAGGCGATCGCCGACGGTGGGGGGAACATCGACCGCATCGTGCGGCTCTCCCGCTACCCGGTCGTGTCGTACGAGTTCGTGATCGTCGACGGGGATCTCGATGCGATGCGCCGCCATCTCGTCCAAGCGTCCCGGGATCACGGGGTCGACGTCGCCATCCAGCGCGAGAGCCTCGAGCGGCGCGCCAAGCGCCTGGTGGTGATCGACGTCGACTCCACGCTGATCGAGGACGAGGTCATCGAGCTGCTCGCCGAGGAGGCGGGCTGCCGCGAGGAGGTCGCCGAGATCACCGAGCGTGCCATGGCCGGCGAGCTCGACTTCGAGGCGGCGCTGCGATCGCGGGTGGCGCTGCTCGAGGGCCTGCCGGTCGACGCGGTGGAGCGGGTGAAGGAGCGGGTCACGTTGACCCCTGGCGCTCGGACGTTCACGCGGACCCTGCGCCGGCTCGGGTTCCGGGTGGCGCTGGTGAGCGGCGGTTTCACGGTGTTCACCGACCTGCTGCGCGAGCGACTCGACATCGACCACGCCTACGCCAACGAGCTCGGGGTGGCCGACGGGAAGCTGACCGGCGAGGTCGTGGGTCCCGTGGTCGATCGTCGTGGCAAGGCGGACATCCTCCGCCGGGTGGCGGAGCAGGAAGGCGTCGCGCTGGAGCAGACGGTGGCGGTCGGTGACGGTGCCAACGACCTCGACATGTTGGCGGCGGCCGGCCTCGGTATCGCCTTCAACGCCAAGCCCGCCGTGCGGGAGGCCGCCGACACCGCGCTGTCGGTCCCGTTCCTCGACGCGGTCCTGTTCCTCCTCGGGATCCGTCGGGAGGACGTCGAGGCGGCCGACGAGGAGGACCCGAGCGTCGAGCGGGGCGAGCCCGTCCCCGTGCCGGGCACCCCACCCATGTGATCGCCGCGCACCGGTAGGCTGCCGACCCGGTCGAGACCACACGGCGGGAGTGTCGATGGCTGACGAGGCCCCGGAGCGAGCCGATCCGGTCGTGCCGGGCCAGGCTCGCGGGATGCTCGACGCCGACGAGTTCCTGGCGTTCACGCAGCGCCTCCGCGCTATCCACGAACGTGTGGACGAAGCCGATGTGTCCGACAAGCGGCAGGCACGTTGGCAGCGTCGGCTGCTCGACATCACCGACGCAGCCAGAACCAACCTCGACCACGGGGAACAGCAGCTACGCCGGTTCGAAGCGGAGCTCGACGAGCACCTGTCCGACTGAGTCCCTTCCCGCTGACGACGACGAGGATCTAGTGGCACGCACCCCTGTCTTCCATCTGACCCCGGTCCGGCGCCTCCCCCTGATCGAGGAGGAGGGCCTGCGGACCCGCGCTGACCTGTCCGAGCGACTCGGACCGCCGGGCCCGTTCGACGAGGCCGCCCCTGGCACCTACGCGCACGGCAAGCGGGTGTCGGGCTACCTCGACGAGTCCTTCGCTCGCGACCAGGTCGACCATCACGGTGGTGGGTTCGTCAGCTTCACGGTCGACCCGAAGAAGGCGGTGGCGGGACGAACGTCGCAGCGGCGGGAGTCCGAGCCGGAGGAGTACTGGGAGTCGACCCGGTCCCTCGCGGAGTGGCTCGACGACGGTGACGTGCCTGAGGACCTGGAGGTCCATCTCAACGTGCCGGTCCGGGCGAAGTACCTGCGGCTGCACGCCCCGCTCCTGGATTCGGAGCTGCTGGAGGAGTACGCCCCGCTCGTCGAGGCGGTCGCGGACGAGGACAGGCTGTCGGCGAAGGCACTGATGCACCTCGCGATCGTCCGTTGCGAGGGCGACTTCGAGTCGCCGGCGTTCCGGGCGGCGTGTGCGCTGGCCTGGCGCGACGAGCCCGACCGCGACGGCATCATCAGCGAGCTCGTGGAGATCGATCCGGACAAGGTCGCGAGTGCCGCCCTGGCGGAGTTCGGCTCACAGGCGCCCGATGCCACCCAGGCGCTCCGGGAGAGCCTCGAGGAGGTCCGGGGCTGGGCTGACGAGAACGGCCTCGACCACGGTCAGGCGCTCTTCGCGCGCACCGCGATGATCCTCGAGGAGCTCCCCGAGAACGCATGAGCCCTCGGCGCTTGGACGTTCGACCCGGCTGCGGTGTGAGCGCCCCGAGGTCGCCGGCCAAGACCCGTGTGCCGGATCACTGCGGCTGAACCTGACTTTTCCCCCCGAGCAGAGGGGGGAGAGGCGCCGCAGGAGCGGCGCCTGGGGGGTTGTCAGAGACTGACGATGTTGAGGTTGGTCACCCGTTCGCTGCCCTGGGGATCGGATTCGACCTCGAACCGGACCCGCTGCCCGAGCCGGAGCTCGAGGAGCCCGGAGGCGGCGAACGCTTCGCGGTCGACGTGGAGCTCACGCAGCGAGTCGTCGAGCAGCACGGCGGTCTTGGCCTCGACATCGAAGCTCTTCACGGTTCCCTGCGGCATCGTGTCCCTCGGGCGACGGCGTTCGCCGAGGAGGGTAGCCATCTGGCCATCCGGCCCCACTGCTCGGGTCCGAAGCTCCTGTGCAGTCTCGACACTGGAAGCCGAGGGAGGAGATGTACATGGCTGACGACAACGATCGCGCTGTGAAGGACAAGGGATCTGCGGGAACGGGCGACCGGCCCGCGAAACGCACTGACGACCGGACCCGCGACCTCGATGCCACCGGGGCGCCGGGTGCTCCGGCCAGTACCCCGTTCACGCAGCAGGTGGGCCGAGTGGTCATGATCGTGGCCGCGGTGCTCTTCGGGGTGTTCGCCGTCGCCAACGTGGATGCGGTCACGTTCAACTGGATCTTCGGGGAAGGCGACGTGCCCCTGATCCTGCTGCTCTTGGTGTCGTTCGGGCTCGGGGCGCTGGTGGCGTGGATCGCGGCCACACGGAAGCACCGGCGGCGGTGAGTCAGGCAGGCGGGTCGGCGACGTCCAGCAGGCTCGGCAGCACGTGACGGGTCGCGGGCCCCACCGGGCCGTGGCGGAGCTCCTCGAGATCGTCGACCGTGTCGATGTCATGTCGGAGTCCGTCGAACCGGGCCATCTGCGCCCCGATGCCGGCCTCGTCGGCCAGCCGGAGATGGCGATGTGCGGACCGCGGGCCGTACGCCGTCGCGATCACGTGTGGTGGGGTGCGGAGCAGCGCCCCGGTGCCCCCGTCGGCGGTCGGGGCCACGACCACGGGCGCGTCGACGGCGAGGAGCTCGTCGACCTCCTCGGGCATCAGCCGGGGGAGGTCGGCCATGACGACGAGCAGTGACCCGGCGGCTCGGATGCGGGCCGCGGCGGAGGCGACCGCCGCGTCGAGCGAGGTGGTGCCGGGCGGGTCGATCAGGACGTCGAGGTTCAGAGCTGCTGCTGCCGCCGCCGCCTCGTCGCCGGCGGCGGCCACGACGATCGAGTCGACGTCGGCGTGTCGCAGCGCCCCGGTGACGTCGGCGAGCATCGCCGCGCTGAGTGTCGCCCGTTGCGTGGGGCTGAACCCGGCTGCGGCAAGGCGGGTCTTGCCGACCCCGGGAGAACGGATCGGGACGAGGGCGACGACGGGCCGGTTCCGCATGGCCCGAAGGGTAGGGCGGTCCTCCGTCGGCTACGGTCGAGGCGTCGCGACAGGGAGCAGGTGATGGCGGCCACGGTGGCGGTCATGGGGGCGGGCTCGTGGGGGACCGCTTTCGCGCAGCTCTGCCACGACGCCGGCGAGGACACGGTTCTCTGGGCGCGGCGGCAGGAGATCGCCGACGAGATCAACCAGCAGCACACCAACGAGGCGTACCTGCCCGACACGGTCCTCCCCGAGCCGATCGGCGCAACCAGCGATCCGGCCGAGGCGCTGGACGGTGCCGAGGTGGTCGTCCTGGCGATCCCGTCGATCCACCTCGAGGGCCAGTTGGATGCCTGGGCGGCGGCGATCCCCGGGGAGTCGACGCTCGTGTCGCTCATCAAGGGGGTCGATGTCGAGTCGCGGCGCTTCGGCAGCCAGATCATCACCGACGCCATCGACTGCGAGCCCGACCGGGTCGTGGTCGTCAGCGGTCCGAACCTCGCGAAGGAGTGCGTGGAACGCCTGCCTGCGGCGACGGTGGCGGCGTCCCCGGATCGAGACCGTGCCGAGCGGGTCCAGTCGGCCGTGATGACGCCGTACTTCCGTGTCTACACCAACCCGGACAAGGTCGGGGTCGAGATCGGCGGGGCGGTCAAGAACGTGATCGCCCTGGCCGCCGGCATCTCCCACGGCATGGGCTTCGGCGACAACACCAAGGCGACCGTCATCACCCGCGGCCTCGCCGAGATGCAGCGACTCGGGGTGGCGATGGGCGGTGACCCGCTGACCTTCGCCGGTCTGGCGGGTGTCGGTGACCTGGTCGCGACCTGTACGTCGTCGAAGTCGCGCAACCGCACGGTGGGCGAGAAGCTCGGCCGCGGGATGGAGCTCGACGAGATCATCGATCAGATGAACATGGTGGCAGAAGGCGTCAAGTCGTCCCAGGCCATCGTCGAGATCGCTCGCGAGCAAGGGGTCGAGATGCCGATCAGCGAAGGCATCGTGAAGGTGGTCCACGAAGGCCTCGATCCTCGCACCATGGTCAAAGAGCTCATGTCGCGTGAGGCCAAGCCAGAGATCTACGGGATCGACCGCTGAAGGCCGACCCGGGTCGCTATGGGGTGTGGGCGAGCCAGCTCGGCCTCGTGTCCGCGGACGAGGCGCGGGCCGCGGCGGCTCGCATCGAAGCACTCGGGTTCGGGGCGCTGTGGGTGGGCGAAGCCGATGGTCGCGAGGCTCTGACCCACGCGGGATTGCTGCTCGAGGCGACCGAGCGGTTGGTGGTCGCCACCGGGATCGCCAACATCTGGGCCCGGGACGCCCAGGCGATGATCAACGGTGCCCGGACGCTGGCGGAGGCACACGAGGGGCGTTTCGTGTTGGGGATCGGTGCCTCGCACGCCCCGCTCGTCGAACGCCGGGGGCGGCAGTACGACAAGCCCTACAGCGCGATGATCGCCTACCTCGATGCGATGGAGCGGGCTGGCTACACCTCACCGCTTCCGGAGCACGAACCGGACGTGGTGTTGGCGGCGCTCGGCCCGAAGATGCTGGAGCTGGCCGGGGATCGTGCCGCCGGCGCGCACACGTTCTTCGTCCCGCCCGAACACTCGGGGCGGGCCCGGGAGATCCTGGGGGAGGGATCCTTCCTCGCCCCCGAGCAGGCCATGGTCATCGCGCGGGACCGCGGGCGAGCGCTCGACCTCGCGGCGGGGCACGTCGAGAAGTACCTCGAGCTGCCGAACTATCGCCGGAACCTCGAGCGCCTGGGCTGGTCGACGGAGTCGCTCGACGAGGGGCCACAGAACGAGCGACTGTTCGACGCGTTGGTGGCGTGGGGCGGAGTGGACGGAGCCGTGGATCGGATCCGGGCCCACGAGGCTGCTGGCGCCGACCACGTGGCGGTCCATGTCATCACCGAGTCGGCCACCCGCTTGCCCCTGCGTGAGCTCGAGGAGCTGTCGCGCGCGCTCGGCTGACTCAGCCCTCGTCGAAGGTGATGCCGAGCGCGTTGACGATCTTGCCGGTCTGCTCCATGACGCCGTTGGTGAACTCGACCGTGTCGCCGAGCTCCATGATGTCGTCCCACTTGCCGGCGACGTCGTCGGGGTCGAAGCCCTCGTCGAACGTGGCGCCCTCCCCCTCGACGATCGCGACCCGCGCGATGTAGCCGCCGCCGACCGAGAAGATGCGGCCGGTGTCGGTGCACTCCTCGGAAGCCAGGTAGCCGACCAGCGGCGAGACGTTGTCGGGGCGGAGCTCCTCGATGAGCTTGGGGGGGAAGATGTCCTCGGTCATGCGTGAGGCTGCCGCGGGGGCGATCACGTTCGACGTGATGTTGTACTTCTGGCCCTCGTGGGCGAGGGTCCGGGTGAGACCGACGATCCCCATCTTCGCCGCCGCGTAGTTCGCCTGCCCGAAGTTGCCGTAGAGCCCCGACCCCGAGGTCGTGTTGATGACGCGGCCGTAGCTCTGCTCGCGGAGGTGCTCCCAGGCGGCCATGGTCACGTAGAAGGTCCCGTAGAGGTGCACCTGGAGCACGAGGTCGAGTTCCTCGCGGGACATCTTCGCGAAGGACCGGTCGCGCAGGATCCCGGCGTTGTTCACGACGATGTCGATCTGGCCGAAGTTGTCGATGGCGTCCTGGACGATGCTCTCGGCGCCGTCGGGGTCGGCGACCGACGCGTAGTTGGCGACCGCTTCCCCGCCGGCGTCGGTGATCTCGCGCACGACCTTGTCGGCCATCTCCTCGCCCGAGCCTTCGCCCGCCCGGTTGCCGCCGAGGTCGTTGACCACGACCTTCGCGCCCCGCTTGGCCAGCAGGAGCGCGTGGCTCCGTCCGAGGCCACCGCCGGCGCCGGTCACGACCGCCACCCGTCCGTCGTAGTTGATCTGTGCCACGAGTTCGCCCTTCGTCGCCGCGGCAGGCTAGTCCAGCTCCGTGGGGGGCTCACACCGACGGGTGGCCGTGGGTCCTAACCTCGAGCGAGCCAGCTGGGAGGACGGCCGTGGAACCTCGTATCGACCCGCCGCAGGGCGCCTTCGCGACGCGTGCCGTCCAGGCAGCGGCCGGGGTCCCCACCGTCGAGCAGACCCCGTCCGCACCGGCGATCTACCCCGCGAGCACCTGGCTGGTCGAGGAGAGCGAGCAGATCGCCGAGCTCCTCCACGACACCCGCGACGGGTACGTCTACGGCCGCTACGACACGCCCACGAACACGGTGCTCCACGCTGCCGTGGCCGGTCTGCACGCCGCACAGGCGGCATGGTCGTTCGCGTCCGGCACCGCCGCGATCCACGCCGTGTTCGAGGTGTTGCGGGGCGAGGGACGGATCCTCGCGACCGACCGCCTGTACGGCGGCACCCAGGCGCTGCTCGAGCGCCTGTCGCGGCGGAACGGCTGGGAGGTCGACCGGGTCGACGTGTCGGATCCCGATGCGGTGGCGGATGCGCTCACCGACGAACACACGATCCTGTACGCCGAGACGATCGCGAACCCGTCCACGGCCGTCGCCGACCTCACCCGCCTGGGGCAGGTGGCCGACGAAGCCGGGGTGGCGCTCGTGGTCGACAACACCTTCGCCTCCCCGTACCTGTGCCGACCGCTGGAGATCGGTGCCGACGTCGTGATCGAGTCGGCGACGAAGTACCTCGGCGGCCACGGCGACGTCGTGGCCGGCGTGGTCGCCACCGACGAGAACCTGGTCCGTTCCCTCCGTGTGCACGCGTTCGAGTACGGCTCGTTCCTCGCGCCGTTCGACGCCTACCTCGTGATCCGAGGGCTGCAGACCCTCCACCTCCGGGTGGCCGCCGCGTCGCGCAACGCGATGGATGTGGCCGGTGTGCTCGAGCAGAGCGACCTGGTGGAGACCGTCCGCTACCCGGGGCTCGAGTCCCACCCCCAACACCTTCTCGCGCGCGCCCAGTTCGGGGAACGGGGCTGTTCGGGGATGCTGTCGTTCGACCTCCCGACCCGGGACCGGGCGGCGGCGTTCGCCGACGCCTGTCAGATCTTCGGTCGGGCCGCGTCGCTGGGGGGGACGCACAGTCTCGTCCTCCACCCGGCGTCGACGAGCCACCGCCAACTGTCCGATGTGGAGCTCGAGCGCGCCGGCATCGGACCTGGCACGGTGAGGTTGTCCGTGGGGGTCGAGGACCCCTCCGATCTGACGGCTGACGTCAAGCGGGCACTGTCCGTGTCGGCCACGGTGCCGACCTGAGCCCGACGACGCCCTGCGGCACCGACGTCCAGGCAGCCCACGACCACGCTCTACGAACACGACCGAAGGGACCGATGTGACCTCCCGGGTGCTGATCCTCTACGGCGGGCAGTCGAGCGAGCACGAGGTGTCGTGCCTCTCGGCCCGGTCGGTCCTGGCCGTGATCGACCGTGACCGCTACGAGGTGATCCCCGTCGGTATCACCAAGGACGGCCGGTGGACGCTGACCGATGGCGAGATCGAGCCCCCGCCGGGGCGTCCGTTGCCCGAGGTCGACGACTCGGGTGACACGGTCACGCTCGTGCGGGGCCGCTCGGGGCCGCGTCTGGTGCACTTCGAGGGGGACGGGTACGTGGATCTCGGCGGGATCGACATCGCCTTCCCGGTGCTCCACGGCCCCTACGGCGAGGACGGCACCGTCCAGGGTCTGCTCGCGACCATGCAGGTGCCCTACGTCGGTGCCGATGTCACCGCGTCCTCGATCGGGATCGACAAGCGGGCCGCCAAGAACGCGTTCAAGGCACGCGGCCTCCCGCAGGGTCCCTACCTCCCGATCCGCCGTGAGCGCTTCGAGCAGGAGCGGGGCGCCCTCATCGACGAGATCGAGGGTGCGCTCACCTACCCGATCTTCACCAAGCCGGCGCGGCAGGGATCGTCGATCGGGATCACCAAGGCGCACGATCGCGACGAGCTCAGCGAAGGTCTCGACGAGGCGTTCCGCTACGACCGCATCGCCATCGTCGAGCAGGGGTTCGAGGAGCCGCGCGAACTCGAGGTCGGGGTGCTCGGCAACGAGAAGATCGAGGTGACCGCTCCCGGGGAGATCATCCCGAGCCACGAGTTCTACGACTTCGAGGCGAAGTACCTCGACGACTCCGAGTTGGTGGTGCCGGCCGACATCCCCGACGAGCTGGCGGGGCGCATCGACGAGATCGCCCGCCACGCCTACCAGTCGATCGGCTGCCGCGGGATGGCGCGCATCGACTTCTTCGTGGACCAGGGCGGGGAGCTGTACCTCAACGAGATCAACACCATCCCCGGGTTCACCCCCAACTCGATGTTCCCCCGCCTGTGGGAGGCCGAGGGACTCGACTACCCGGACCTCGTGGACCGGCTGCTCGACCTGGCGCTCGAGGCCGCCGACGAGGACGCCAACTACGCCCCGTGATGGCTCAGAGGCGGACGACGGGGCAGGTGAGGGTGCGGGTGATGCCCGGCACGCTCTGGAGCTTCGAGACCACCATGCGCCCGAGCTCGTCGACGTTGGCCGCCTCCGCCTGGACGATGACGTCGTAGGGGCCGGTCACGTCGTCGGCGGCGGTGACGCCCTCGATGGCAGCGGCCGCCTCTGCCACGTCGGCGGCACGGCCGACCTCGGTCTGGATGAGGATGTAGGCCGAGACCATCGCGCCCCCTGTCGTCGGGAACGGCAGCCTAACAGTGGTTCACTGCTCGGCGGTGGGCCGACAGGAGGAACCGTTGGTTGGTGAGTTCGACCTGATCGCGGCCATGGAGCCGTTCCTCACCGGGAGCGGTCCCGACGTCCCGCTCGGGACGGGCGACGACGCGGCGGTCGTCGACCTGGCTGGTTGCCCGGTCGTGGTGGCGGTCGACACGCTGGTCGACGAGATCCACTTCGACCGGTCGATCTCGTCGCTCGAGGACGTCGGCTGGAAGGCGCTGGCCGTCAACGTGAGCGACGTCGCGGCGGTGGGTGCGACCGCGACCGCTGCGGTCGTGTCGCTCCAGCGCCCCGCCGGTTTCGACATCCCGGACGTGGAAGCGCTGTACGGCGGGATCTCCGAGGGTGCGAGCCGATGGGGCTGCGCGGTGGTCGGCGGCGACACGGTCGGCGGGCCGGTGCTGGCCGTGTCGGTCACCATCCTCGGCGTTCCCGTCGAGCCGGGTCGGCTGCTCCGTCGCGACGCGGCGAGTCCGGGCCAGCTCGTCGTGCTGATCGGCCGCCTCGGCCTCGCCGCCGCCGGCCTGGCGTTGGCACGTGCAGACCGCTCGGACGTGCTCGACGAGCACCCCGACCTCCTTGCCGCCCACCGGCGCCCCGACCCCCAGCATCTGGCCGCCGCGCCCCTGGTAGTGGGTGGGGCGCAGGCCGGCATCGACGTCTCGGACGGGCTCGGTCGCGACCTGGGGCACATCGCCGACGAGTCCGGAGTCGGGATCCGGATCGAGGCGGCGCGGCTCCCGCGTCACCCCGGCGTCGTCGCCGCGGCGGACGCGCTGGGCACCGACCCCCTGGACTGGATCGTTGGCGGAGGCGACGACTACGCGCTGCTCGCCACCGTCGAGCCCGACGGCCTCCACCGCGTCGAGACTGCTCTCGAGGCCAGCGGGATCCGCAGCCGCGTGATCGGCGAGGTAACGGATGGCGACGGGGTCACGCTGCGCTCCGACGACCGCCCCGACCGCGACCTCAAGAGCGACGGATGGGAACACCCGTGACGACCCACGACCGCGAACCGATCACCCCGCCCCGCGTCCTCACGATCGCGGGCTCAGACTCCGGTGGTGGCGCCGGGATCCAGGCCGACCTGAAGACGTTCGAGGCGCGGGGCGTGTACGGCATGTCGGTCCTGACGGCGCTCACGGCGCAGAACACCCTCGGGGTGCAGGGGGTCCACGAGGTGCCACCCGACTTCGTGCGCCAGCAGCTCGACAGCGTCGCCGACGACATCGGGATCGACGCTGCGAAGACCGGGATGCTCGCTTCGGCCGACATCATCGCGGCGGTGGCAGACGGGATCGTCGACCACGGGCTCGAGACGCTGGTCGTGGATCCGGTCGCAGCCTCGAAGCACGGTGATCCACTCCTGCGCGAGGACGCCACCGATGCGCTCCGCGACCGGATCCTTCCGCTCGCGCTCGTCGCCACACCCAACGTGGGGGAGGTGTCGCTGCTGTCGGGCGTCGAGGTCAAGGGCCGCGACGACCTCCGCGATGCAGCCGAGGCGTTCCTCGAGCTCGGGCCGCGGTGGGTGCTCGTCAAGGGTGGCCACCTCCCGGACAGCGAAGCGGCGGTCGACCTCCTGACCGATGGTGACACCGTCGAGGAGATCACCGCAGAGCGGCTGGACACCCGCGACACCCACGGCACCGGGTGCACGTTGTCCTCGGCCATCGCGGCCGAGCTCGCCAAGGGCGCGGACGTCCCCGACGCCGTCGTGGCGGCCAAGCGGTACCTCACCGGCGCCCTGCGCCGCGGCGTGCGGATCGGTGAGGGGATCGGGCCGGTCGACCACCAGTGGGAGCGTCGCTGACCCCCGGAGACCGAGTAGCGTCGACGTGCCTCTGACACACCACCCCGGAGTCCATCCATGCCGCTCGAAGAGGGCCAGCCGGCCCCGTCGTTCACCCTCCCGGACCAGGACGGGAACGAGGTGTCGCTCGACGATCTGAAGGGCAGCCCGACCGTCGTCTACTTCTACCCGAAGGACGAGACGCCGGGCTGCACGCGCCAGGCCTGCGACATCCGCGACCGGTGGTCGGAGTTCACCGATGCCGGCATCCGGGTGATCGGGATCTCCCCGGACACGGTCGAGTCCCACGCGAGCTTCCGTGACAACCACGACCTGCCACAGACGCTGCTGGCCGACCCCGACCACGAGGTCATGGAGCGCTACGGGGCCTGGGGCGAGAAGAACATGTACGGCAAGACGACGGTTGGGCCGATCCGCTCGGCCGTGCTGCTCGATGCCGACAACGTCATCGTCAAGCGATGGAAGCGGATCGGCGCCAAGCAGCACGCCGACCGTGTTCTGGCCGCCGCCGAGGAGCTCCTGAACTGAAGAAGGCGAGCCGGCGGCTCGCCTTCGACTGTCGGTGGTGGCTCGTCAGCGCTTGACCGGCGGACGCTCGATCTTGCCCGCCTTGATGCACGACGTGCACACGTTGACGCGCTGCGCGCGGCCGTCCTTCCAGATCTTGAGCTTCTGGATGTTGGGGTTCCAGCGCTTCGAGGAGCGCCGGTGGGAGTGGCTCACCTGCTTGCCGAACCAGGGGCCCTTGCCGCAGATCTCACAGACGGATGCCATGTCGACGCCTTCCGGGATCGAGGGAACGAGGTGTTCGTAGTGAAGTCGTGGACACACGAGGGTACCGAAGGCGCCCGGAACGGCCGGGTCGGTCAGTCCCGGCGGCTGAAGCGGCGTCGCAGCCACCCCGGGAGGTGCCGCACGCCCCGTCCCGTCGATGCGAGCACCCGCGCCCCGTAGGCCGGGACCCGCAGCACGTGCCCGATCGTCGGGATCTCCATGACCTGCTCGAGTCGACGGGCGGCCCGTTCCCGCATCGCTCGCCGCCGGCCGATCCATCCGCGACGGCGGAACCACGCGAGCATGCCGCCGATGATGAGCAGGAAGACCCCCCACAGCACGAAGTACGACCAGCGCCACCCGAGCTCGGGCATGTACTCGAAGTTCATCCCGTAGATGCCGGCCAGCACAGAGACGGGGAGCAGCAGCGCCGAGATCAGCGTGAGGACGGTCACCATCTCGTTCACGTCGTCGTTGACCGCTGACCGGTAGTTGTCCATCGCCGAGTCCAGGAGCTGGCGGTAGGAGTCGGTCAGTTCGACCATCCGGTAGAGGTGGTCGTGTACGTCGCGGAACAGGTGTGCATCCTCGTCGGGTACCACCTCGAGCGGCTCGCGCGACAGTCGGCGGATGACCTCCGCCTGCGGGACGAGGGCTCGACGGAGCTGGATCACGTCCCGTTGGAGCCCGTAGATCTCGCGCCGGGTGTCCTCGGTCGGGTCGGTGAGGATGTCCTCCTCCACCCAGTCGAGGCGCTGGTCGATCAGGTCGGCGAAGGGCACGAACACGTCGTTCATGACGTCGAGGACGAGGTGCAGGAGCTGCGTCGGCCGCCGTGGAGCTCGGAAGCCCCGCTGCCGGAGTCGGTTGGCGATGTGGCTGACCGACGCCAGGGAGTCCTCGTGGTAGGTGACGAGCAGGTCCCGCTTCAGGGCGACGTCGAGCTCGACCGTGTCGACCTCGAGCGCAGCCTGCTCGAGCTTGACCCCGTGGATCGTCAGCGACAGCTGGTCGTCGAGCACGTCCAGCTTCGGGAGGTGGCGGTCGTCGCGCATGTCCTCGATGACGGCCGGGTCGAGCCCGAGGCGAGGATGGGTCAGCAGGGCGGATTCCTCGTCGCTCGGCGTGGCGACGTCGACCCACAGGAAGCCGTCGATCTCGCCGAGGGTGTCGAGCGCGCTGGGATCGAGCGTCTCGACCCGGCCCGCGTGCAGGTGGTGGATCGTCACGGCCACGGTGTGCCTCCCGGTCGGTGCCGGAGGCTAACGGCCTGTCCGTGCCTCCACCTAGGCTCGCGGCGTACCCAGAGGCGATCGCGGGAGCGGGAGGTGGGTGATGTCCGAGGGGGCCTCACCGGAGCCGTTGTCCCGCGGACAGCTCCCCGACGTGCTCGAGCGGATCCACAGCACCCTGCTCGAACATCGGGACGAGGTCGATGCGCTCAACGTGTTCCCCGTGCCCGACGGTGACACGGGCAGCAACATGGTGGCCACCGCCCGGGCTGCGGTCGCAGCGATGCACGACGTTCCCGACCGGGCGACCGCGGCCGAGCGGTCCCAGGCCGTCGCGCGCGGGGCGCTGCGCGGAGCGCGGGGCAACTCCGGGGTCATCCTGAGTCAGGTGATCCGGGCGCTGGCACAGGGACTGGCCGACCACGAGGAGCTGGGCGTCGCCGAGTTCGCCGCGGTGCTGGAACGGTCTCGCGAGCTCGCCTACGACGCCGTGGCAGACCCCGTCGAAGGCACGATCCTCACGACCATCACCCAGGCGGCGATCCGGGCGCGGCGCTGCGCACAGGAGGGGCGTGATCTCGCGACCACGCTGTCCTGGGTGCTCGACGACGTCGAATCGACCACCCAGGACACGCTCGGGATGCTCGCCGCCAACCGCGACGCCGGGGTGGTCGACGCGGGTGCCCGTGGCTTCGCGTTGGTGATCGGGGCGCTGCATGCCCACGTCACAGGCGAGCCGTTCCAGCCGTCCCCGCTCGAGTCCGCCCCGGTCCGCTCCCGCGACCCTGTCACCGCCCGGGAAGCGGGCTCGCTCGAGTTCCGCTTCGAGGTCCAGTACCTCCTGGACGCCGGCGAGGATGCAGCGACTCCATTGGAGAAGGAGCTGACGAGCCTCGGCGACTCGGTGACGGTCGTCGCTGCGGACGGCCTGTTGTCGGTGCACGTGCACACCAACGACGTCGGCGCGGCGATCGAGGCCGGTCTCGACCACGGTCGGCCCTCCGACGTCACGGTGGCGTCCTTCGAGGACCAGATGGCCGCCAGGTCGGCGTCGACGCCCTCCGAACGGGTCGACCTGGGTTGCGTCGCCGTCTTGCCGCACGGACGCCTGGGGGAGATCGCGCGGGAGCACGCGGCGGTGGCGGTGCCCGGCGCGGCCGGTGATCTGCCGTCGGTCGACGAGCTGCTCGAGGGCATCCGCGAGGCCGCCGCCGACACTGTCCTGCTGTTGCCGGGCCATCGCAACGTGGTGCCCACGGCGCGCCAGGCACGCGACGTGGCCGAGGAGGAAGGGCTCGGAACGGTCGAGCTGATCCCGGCCACGAGCGCACCGGCGGTGGTGGCGGCGCTGGCCCTGTTCGACCCGTCTGCGGATCCCGACGTCGTCGCCACCGAGATGGAGGAGACCGCCGCGGCAGTGCGGTCGGGAGAGGTCGTCGCGGCCGTACGGGACGCGGAAACGCCGATCGGTCCCGTGCGCAAAGGTCAGTACATGGCGGTCGTCGGCGGCGACGCCCTGGCCGTCAGCGACGATCCGGTCGAGGCCCTCCGCGCGGTCGCGGAGCACTACGCCGAAGCCCGCTGCGAGCTGGTGACCCTGATCGTCGGCGACGGCGTCGACACTGACGAGCGGGGCGTAGCCGTCGGCGTCGTCACCGACGTGCTCGGCGACCTCGAGGTCGAGGTCATCGACGGCAGGCAGCGCCCCGCCCGCTACCTCGTCGGGATCGAATGACCGTGTCGGGACGGCTGGGGCTCGACGATCCGGTTGATGCCGTTCCGGGCGTCGGGCCCAAGACGGCTGCCAAGCTCGACCGGTCGTTCGGGATCGAGACCGTCCGCGATCTGATCGAGCACTACCCGCGAGGCCACCGCGACCTCGGGGAGGTCGTCGACCTCGGACAGGTGACCGTGGGCGCTCCGGCCACGCTCATCGGACGGATCGTGGGCTGGGAGACGAAACGGACACGGACGCGGAAAGGGGGGCGGCGCCTGGTCATCACCGAGGGCACCGTCGAGGCGTCCGGGGGTGGCACGTTCGCGGTGACCTTCTTCAACCAGCCGTGGCGCGAGCGCCAGCTCCGGCGGGGGACCGTCGCGGCGTTCAGCGGGAAGGTCGAGCGCTTCCGTGGTGACCTCAAGCTCTCGGTGCCCCAGGTGCAGATCCTCCACGGCACCGACGAGGAGGGACTCGAGCACGACCGCATGCTGTCCGTCTACCCGGGCACCAGCGAGCTGCCACCGTGGCGGATCAGGGAGCACGTCGACGCGGCGCTCGAGGAACTGCCTCCGTTCGAGGACTACCTGTCCGAGGAGCTGCTCGATCGCCACGATCTCCTGACCCTCGACGACGCGATCCGCGGCTACCACGCCCCGCCAGACCGCCCGACGGCGCGGGCAGCCCGGAAGCGGCTCGTCTTCGACGAGCTGTTCACGCTCCAGCTCGGGCTTCAGTGGCGGCGCGCACACCTCGAGGCCGAGCTCGCCGGGAAGGACAACCATCCGCACGAGCACGGTTCCTCGCTGATCAGCCGGTTCGTCTCGTCCCTGCCGTTCGAACCGACCTCCGCCCAGGAGCGCGCGTTCGACGAGATCGGGGCGGACCTCGCGTCCGAGCGACCCATGCACCGGCTGCTCCAGGGGGATGTCGGGGCGGGCAAGACCCTCGTCGCGACGTGGGCGATGCTGTGCGCGGTCGACAACGGCCGCCAGGCCGCGCTGATGGCGCCCACCGAGGTGCTGGCCGAACAGCATCACCGCACGCTGCTCGCCCAGCTCGAGCCGCTGGGTGTCAACATGATGGACGGCATCCGGGTCGAGGTGCTGACCTCGTCATCCACGACGAGCGAGCGGCGTCGGATCCTGAGCGGGTTGCTGACCGGTGAGGTCGGCATCGTCGTCGGAACGCACGCGTTGTTGGAGGAGGAGGTCCGGTTCGCCGACCTCGGGGTCGTGGTGATCGACGAACAGCACCGCTTCGGCGTGTCGCAGCGGGTCCGGCTCAAGGAGAAGGGCGAGCAGGAGTCGGGACCCGGGCCGGCGGCGATGCCGGACGTGCTGGTCATGACCGCGACGCCGATCCCTCGCTCGTTGGCGCTGACGCTGTACGGGGACCTCGACGTCACGGTGTTGGACGAGCTCCCGCCGGGGCGCCGGCCGATCGTGACCCAGCTGATCACGCCCCGCGAGCGCGACCGGCGCGACCGGCTGTACGACTTCGTCCGCGAGCAGGCCGCGCAGGGCCTCCAGACCTACGTGGTCTGTCCCCTGGTCGAGGACTCCGAGGAGATCGCCGCCAGGAACGCCACCGACGAGCACGCCCGACTCGTCGAACGCTTCCCCGACCTCGAGGTCGAGCTCGTCCATGGCCGCATGCGCAGCGACGAGAAGGACGCGGCCATGCAGCGGTTCCGCTCGGGGGAGGCGGACGTGCTCGTGGCCACCACCGTGATCGAGGTCGGCGTCGACGTCCCCCAGGCCACGATCATGGTCATCGAGGACGCCGAGCGGTTCGGTATCAGCCAGCTCCACCAGCTCCGCGGCCGGGTCGGGCGGGGCGGGGACAAGAGCTACTGCGTGCTGTTCGCGGGGTGGCACGGCGAGATCACCGACGAGGCGCGGGAGCGCCTCGACGCGGTGGCGGCGACGACCGACGGCTTCGAGCTCGCGGAGAAGGACCTCGAGATCCGCGGCGAGGGACAGCTCTTCGGGCAGCGACAGTCGGGGCTCCCCGATCTGAAGATCGCGCGCCTCCAGCGCGACATCGGGCTCATCGGGACGACGAGGGGCGAGGCCGAGCGGATCATCGCCGACGACCCTCATCTGCTGGGGCATCCCAGCCTGCGGGCCGAGGTGCTGCGCCGCTACGAGGGCGGCCTCGAGGAGTTCGCCGCCCTCGAGACCGGCTGAGTTCGACAGCAAGACGAGGTTTCAGGTGGGAGGTCCGCTGCTGGTGTCGCGGTGGGCCCCGTCCACCACAGCGCCCCGCCCTCCCGGATGGTTGCGCTGCATGGGCCGATACAGGATGGGCGCCGACCTGCTCGAAGCCGTGGCTCTGGCGGGGCGCCTTGGCGGAGCAGCGCAGTGAACGCGTCACGAACCGTGCCTGCTACTGCGAACCAGCTCGCGCGGCCCTGCAGGAAGGCGGTGTGGATCGCCCAGCACGGGTCGGAGTGACCGAGACAGAACGTGACTCGGACACCGTGGCGAGAACGGCCGTGTGAGGCATGTCCTCGTTGGCTATGGCGGCGAAGTACCGCAACGCGAAAGCCGTGCTGTGCATGCGCGGCCGTTCGGTCTCTTCCGCCCACAGTGCCGATGCTCGACTCGGAGCTCACTGACCTCCCGCCGGACCTGCGGACAGGGCACATCGCTCCTCCGCGTCGGCGCGGGTTGCCACGCTGGGGTGCTATCGCGCTTCGAGTCTTTCGAGAGCGTCAGCGATGAAGCGCCTTGCGCGGGCCTCGACCTGGTGTGTCGTCAGATCGGTGCGGCCTTGTGCGTGGAACGCCGGCAGCCAATGTGCGGGTGTGGGCAGGCAACGCAGCCCCCCGAGCAGGTCGTAGAACCAGAGGTCCTCCGGTACGACTCCTCCGGCCTGACGGTAGCCCGCCAGGAACGCGTCGACGGTTCCCTCCACGGCGGTCAACGCCAGGTCGAGTCGGCAGTAGCCGAGGTCGCGCCCGGGATCTCCCCGGCCGGACCACGTGACGTCGATCACGGCCGCGGTGTCACCGTGACGCATGACGTTTCCGGGGTGGAAGTCGTCATGCAGGAACGTCTGATCCTGTCCGGAGACCATCCGCACGCCATGCTCGATCGCAGCGTGCAGTCCGGATCGATCGAGCATGTCATCATCGGCAGGAGCGGAGCCGGACAGGATCGCTGTGACTTGCGTCTCCAACGTCCCCGGGTCGGGGACATGTTCCATCGAGGTGCCGGGGATCCGGTGCAGTTGCGCGAGGAGCCGGCCGGCCAGTGCGGCTCCACGAGCATCCAGGCTCGCCGCCACTGGCTGTCCCGGCAGGTCACTCATCGCGAGTGCAGGCTGGCCGAAGACCTCACCCGACGGATCTGACCACAGCAGCCGCGGGGCCGGTGCTTCGTGCGCGGCCAACACCGCGAGCGTCGCCACCTCGCCCGCGGCGTCCTCGGGGCCGTGCCCGCGCTCGGGCTGGAAACGTCGAACCACGGCCGTGACCGGTTCGCCGTCGGTCTTGACCGCCGTGATGCGGTCCAGGAGGGTGCTCAGGCCGCCTGCGATGGGCTGGCTCGTGCTGAATCGAGCGCCGGGCCAGAGCCCCTGCGTAAGGGCGCGCCACGCACCGTCTGGTACTTCGCGAGCCCGTCCCGCGCGCAGCAGCGCAAGCCACCGAGGGGACGCTGCGTCTTCCTCCAAGCCCGGCCCTGTCATCGTGGCGTGCTGCGGACGCTACTGCGAAGGCTCTCGCGAGTTGGTAGGTAGTGGAGGACTGGCCGGCTCCGCCACTCAGCGTGACGATTGTCGGAGCCTCACGACGCGGCCAACGGGAGCCCACCGCGCCCTATTGCCCACGAGGGGGATCAGCCCCCTTCCGTCCGGATCGGCAGACTCGCGACCCGAGGAGTACGGCATGACAGAGCCAGCGACATGGCATCACGGACTGATGGCCGAGTGGTGGTCACACTTCCACGACGACTTCCGTGCGCATGAGCTCGATTACTACCTCGATGCGGTGTCCCGCCTCGGCGGCCCGGTCCTTGACGCTGGCTGTGGGTCAGGCAGGGTGATGGTCCCCTTGCTCGACGCAGGCTTCGAGGTGGACGGCTGCGACCAGTCGGCGGACATGATCACGGTGTGCCGGGACAAGGCCCGAAGCGCGGGCCACGACCCCCGGCTCGTGGTCCAAGCGTTGCACGAGCTGGACCTCGGTCGCCGCTATCGCACGATCGTGGTCGTCGGTGTTTTCGGCCTGGGCAGCACCCGCGACTGGGACGTGGAGGGGCTGCGCCGCCTCCCCGACCACCTCGAACCGGGAGGCACGCTGCTGCTGGATCTCGAGGTGCCGTGGAGTGATCCTGTTGCGTGGGCGTGCTGGACAGTGGCCGGGAGGCAGACGCTCCCGGAGCCGTGGCCGTCCGAGCCACGCCGTCGTCTGGCCCGGACCGGCGCCATCTACACGATGGCCAACCGCATCTTCGCCTGCGACCCCCTGGGTCAGCTGATGACCTACGAGACTCGGATCGAGCGGTGGCGCGACGGCGAGCTCGAAGCTCGAGAACTGCGGCGCTTGGACGTGAGGCAGTACGTGCCTTCCGAGGTCCGTCTCATGCTCGAGACCGCAGGCTTTGGCGATGTCGAGGTGCATGGTGAGCACGAGCGACGCGAGCCGGCATCCGACGACGATTTCGTGGTCTTCGCCGCCCGCCGGTGAGAGGGTGACTCATGCCAGATGCAGTGGGAGTGGGAGTCGTGAGCCAGTTGGACGTCATCTTCATCGGTGGCGCTCCGGGCAGCGGAAAGTCGACATTGGGTAGGGCTTTGGCAACCGCTCTTGGCTACGGGTCGCTGACGGGGGACGACCTTGCGATCGCAGCCCGGTCGGTGACCAAGCCAGGCGACCATCCCGGGTTGCATCTCATCGGGGATGATGGCCCTGTCGGGTACTTCACCCGCGGCCCGGTCGAGAAACTCATCAGCGACGCCGAAGCCCAGGAGTCCGCCCTGTGGCCGGCTCTTGAGCGTGTCGCTCTGTCTCATCTGCAGACCAAGGCAGGGGTCGTGATCGACTGGTGGCTTCTACGACCTGAAACAGTGTTAGCCATGGGGCACGACCGGGTCGCCTCGTTGTGGTTGGCCATCGACCCGGACGTGCTGTGGGAGCGGGAACGTCAGAACACCGATTTCCTTGACGCTGCGGACGATCCCGAGCGGATGTTGGACAACTTCATGGCCCGCAGCCTCTGGCGGAACGATCTCGTACACCGACAGGCAAGCTCCTTGGGCCTGCCACTGTTGTCGATCACCGACCAGACCGTGGCCGAGCTGACGGCTCAAGCGCTCGACGCTCTGTCCTGAGCCCGCGCTGACCAGCTTCGCTGTCCGACCCGAGCGTCCGGCGGTAACCGTGGCTCCAGGCGGACGGCGACGGGCCGCGACCTCCCATCGCGCAGCGCCTCAAGTCCTTGCCAGCCCACGGAACTGCGGTTGTTCACGGTCGCGGAAGGCTGCCCTGGACCTTCTCCTGCTGGCGCCGACCGGTTTGAAGGCTGATCGGCCCGACCCGAACACGTACCGGCGGCGACTCGACGGGCTCGCCGCCGCCGTGGCCGCCATGCTGGACAGCTGAGACAGAACGTCCTGCACGTCGTAGGTGCCACCACCTCAGGGCCGTCGACTCCCCCAAGCGCTCCATCGGCACATCGATGGTCCTTCCGACACACCTCACGCGCCCGGATCGGGACCACGCAGCAGGTATCGCAAGCGACAAGGTCGATGCTGGGGCGCTCAAGAGGGGGGTGGTTGAACGGCGGCGGGACGCCAGGGATCCTCGGCGTGGGCTTCGCCGGGCCGCTGACATCCCGAGCCGCTCGCTGAAGCCTGAGTACGTTCTTGTCGCGCCCGGCGGCCAGTCTCTGAGCAGGAAAGGATCAGCCGTGACGATCGATGATCTCGATGCCCTTCCGGTCGAGGGGAGCGAGCTTGCCTACAAGGTGAGCGGTGACGGCCCGCCGGTCCTGCTGGTGCATGGCATCTTCGGGGTGCTGGAGGTCTGGGAGAAGGTCGTCGATGCCTTGGCGACCAGCCACCGGGTGATCAGCTACGACCGCCGGGGGCACGGTCGGTCTCCGAACGGCACCTCGGACATGCGGGTTCACGCCCAGGACGCGGTGGCGCTAGTCGAGGAGGTCGCGGGCGAGCCGGCCATCGTCGTGGGCTGGAGCGGTGGGGCGGCCGTCCCGATGGAGCTGATCCGAACCCACTCGGAGACGATCACCGCTGCGGTGTTGGTCGAACCGGTTTTCCATCTGGCTCGCCACGCCCCTTCGAGCGCACTGCCCCTGCTGGCCAGGGTCAAGTGGGCGTTCCTGCGGGGCCGCGAACGCGGGGCCGCGGAGGCCATGGCGCGGTTCGCTTTCGCGCGCCGCAGCGGCGGGAACGGATGGGACGAGCTCGACGAGCGTCAACGCGAGTGGTTCCTCGGTGACGCCGAGGGTTTGCGAACCGAGTTCAAGGTGACGGAACGGTTCAGCACTTCCGTCGACCACATCTCCGGGAAAGAGGTCGCGGACTGGTCGGTGCCCATGACCTACCTCCTCGGCGAGGACAGCGCCCCCTGGAGCCATGCGGTGCACTCAGCCCTCACCGAGAAGGCACCCAACATCCACACGATCCGAGTAGCCGGCGCCTGCCACCTGATGCCTTTGCAGCAGCCCGACGCCGTGGCCGATGCCGTCCGCTCCGTTACCTCCCAGTGATCACCCGCGTCGTCGACACCGCTGCGCGTGCCGCTTGCTTCCTGGTTCGTTGGCGGATCATCGAGGCAGCTGCCCCAGCAGCCATGGATGCGGTCTCCGTCGGAGGGCCAACCGAGATCCCGGCAGACAGGCGTGAAGCGGCTCTACAACGGGCCATGGCCTTCGACAGTGCGGGAACCGTGGAGACGTGATGAACGCGTCGTAGCGTGGTTGTCGCGCGGGCGTGACATATGGCCAGCAGCCCATCAGGGGACTACCGAGCAGGGTGGCGAAACACTCGTCCTTGGCTGTTCAGGCCGGGTTTGCTCGCGTGGTCAAACTTCCTGCGCGGACACCCCACCGGGCTGACGTAGTCAGGATCGGCTGACCTTCGCGCGAGGCGGCTGCCGGCGGTGAACCAGTCGCAGGGACAGCCGGCAGCGTCAGCGTTCGATCACGATCGGCATGTCCTCGACCGTGCCGTCCTCGCGGACCGGCTCGAGGTAGGTGAAGTTCCCGTCCTCGTCGACGTCGGTGACCGGGTGGATCGTGAGACGGTCGCCGT
The DNA here is from genome assembly GCA_033722375.1 of Nitriliruptorales bacterium. Lineage (GTDB taxonomy): Bacteria > Actinomycetota > Nitriliruptoria > Nitriliruptorales > Nitriliruptoraceae > JAWVZB01. Next base: position 30,679 of record JAWVZB010000023.1, read on the forward strand.
CGACGTCGACGATGAGGAAGTGGCCTTCGTCCAGCCAGCTCACGAGGTGCGCCTCGTCCCAGCGGTCGGGGCGCCCCTCGCGCAGCTTTCCTCCGGCCCCCGTGACGATGTAGTCGATGCCCTCGTGGTGCTGGTGCTGGAAGTTGTGCTCGTGACCGCACAGCATCAGCCGGACCCCCGCCCGCTGGAGGAGCGGGACGATCTCGTCGATCAGGTGCGGGGCGTTCTCGTGCTTGGGGCCGGCGCAGAAGGGCGGGTGGTGGCTGAACGGGATGCGCCACCTCGGGTGCTCGTCCTGCTCCTCGGCGGGTGGGAAGGCGTTCTCGAGCCACTCGCGGTGGTCGGGGTGCTCGAAGTAGTACTCGACGTCGAGGTCGCTGTCGGCCGCCGTGGTCGTGTCGATGGCGGTGAACTCGAGGTCCGCGCCGAAGTCGAACTGGTAGTAGAGGCCCGGGTCCACCGAGAACCGACCCTCCTCGGCCTCCTCCTCGAAGCGAAGCTCGGTGAAGAGGTTGTCGGCGAGCTCGTCGCGGTTGTCGCTGACCTCGGTGTCGCCGGTGTCGTGGTTGCCGACCCCCGGGTAGACCGGGACGCGGCTGATCGCGTAGCGGTAGGGCTCGTAGAAGCTGAAGTACCAGTCGTCGTCGAAGTTCCCGGTGCCCGAGACGGTGTCGTCCTCGCCGAGGTAGATGTTGTCTCCGGTGGTGAGCACGAACCGCACCCCTGCGTGGTCGACCGCGCGTTCGAGTGCGGCGGCGAGACGGCGTTGCCGGTCCCCGTGGCCCCCGGAGGCGAGGATCCCGATGCCGTAGTCGCCCACGACCGCGAACCGGCAGGGGGCGGGTGTGTCGGGCGCGGGGAAGGTGCGGAAGCGGGTGTCGTAGACCAGGCCGGTCTCCTCGAGGTCGCGGCGTCCCAGGCCCTCGTCCTCCATCCAGTCACGCCGGGGGCCGTCGGCCCAGGGTTCACCGTCGACGGTGACCTCGTAGCGGTACTCGGTGTCTGGCTCGAGCCCACGGACCCACACGTGGTTCGCGTCGTCCGTCTCTGCACGTCCGGCCACCTCGCCGGTCTCGAGGTCGACGACCTCCACGACCGCGTGGCCGTACGGCTTGGAGGCGACGCCGATCGACCCGCGCTGGCGGCCCTCCTCGATCTCGTCGACGTACTCCGTCAGCTCGGGATCCTCGATGATGGTCCAGTCGTCCTCGTCGCTGTCCGGGTCACGGAAGTAGAACCCGCCCCACGCGATCAGCGCGTCGTCATGGGTCAGACCCGCGAGGTAGAGGAACGGCTCGAAGTGGACGTTGACCACGTGGCTCCCTTTGCCGGTGCCCAACGACCCTACGGATCGTCGCTTCGAGAGGTTCCCGGGGGTCCTGTACGGACGCCGTCGGTTCGGCCCTGCCCCCCCGTGCGGGTGCTCTGCTGAGGTGTCGAAGATCCCGACGGACGGGGCGACCGTGCGCACGTTGACGAGCCGTGCGGAACCGCGCGCCGAGGATCTCGCCCGGCTCTACGAGGCCACGGCCGCTCCGGCCGCTGGTCTCCCAGGCGCGCGAGCTCGGAGGCCCGCTGGTCCGCGCGTTGCGGAGGCCCGGGGGGCGGGGGGCTGGCCAGTCCGAGCTGAGTCAGCAGCCCCCGCCGGGGGAGGGGCGGTCGGGGATCGAGGGGTCGACCACCTCGATGTGCACGTGCGGCCAGCTCGGCTCGCCGGTGTGGTCGTCGACCTGGGACCGGAACGGCAGCGGCGTGGGTCCCGGGGCCAGCACGGTCGTGCCGGCCTCGACCCGGTCGCCGGCCCGGACCTGCACCCCGGAGATGTGGAGGATCTTGACCTCCCAGCCGGGCCGTCCGTCGGGCGCGATCACCACGTAGTCGTCGGCATGCTCGCAGTAGAGGACGTAGGTACCCGAGCGCAGCACGGTGCCCGTCACCGGTGAGCGGATCTCCCGGTCGGGGTGGACGACCACGTCTGCTGCCGTCCGCGAGCCCGTCCCGCGTTCGCGGGTCTCGAGCGTGAGGTAGTTCGCCGCGCCTCGCACCACCTCGAGCTGCCGCGCCCCGTCGTGGTTCGATTCGTGGAAACCGATCCTCGCGACCGTCTCGGCGGGATGGACGAGCGTCACCCCGCCGACCGCCGCGAAC
>JAWVZB010000024.1:0-32357 GCA_033722375.1 Nitriliruptorales bacterium
ACCCACCACCAGCCCGACCAGCCCCTCCCCCAACACACCGACGGGCTCACCCACGCCCACGACCGCACCACCGCCCTCGACGGCCACCTCACCACCACCGACAACACCATCACCGCCACCCTCCCCACCCGCATCCCGGTGGTGCCGGCGTGAACTGGCACCGTGCCCTCCGCCGTACCGGCGTCGCAACCGCGACAGCGGCAACCCTCGCACTCATCGCTGGCTTCTCCCTCGGTATCAGCGAGTTCCTGTTCGAAAGCTTCGTGTTCCAGACCGCTGCGTTCGGAGCGACACTCGGCACCGTGGTGGCGATCGCGGCGAGGACCCAGTCCCACAACCGAGTGGTCCGTCTGCTCGCTCTGCTCGGCCTGATCATGGTCGTGGAGGTCACCGGCTACGTGATCGTCGGCGGCTACATCCGCCATGAGATGGGGGCCTCGGCCTACGCGGCTCTCGTCGCCCGCGAGCTGGCGCCGGTCGATCTCCCGCTCCCGGTGGCGATCATCATCTGGTTCCCGCTCTGGACATGGATCATCTCACTCGGGGGTTTCCTCACGTTCGGCCTCTTGCTCTTCCCCGACGGGAAGCTCCCGAGTCCGCGATGGAAGCCAGTCGCCGTGGTGTCCGGAGCGACGCTCGGGCTCATCGTCACCGGCTACATGATCCTCGGGTGGCCCACATCCGACGCCGCCATCACCGGGCTCGAGCCGGTGGGCATCGGGGGCGCCCTCGTCTCTGTCGGCTTCCCCGCGTTCGCGCTCTGCGTCTTCGCCTCGCTCGCGTCGCTGGGCCTGCGCTACCGCTCGGCCAACGACGAGGTGCGCCACCAGCTCCGTTGGGTCCTGCTCGGTGTCAGCACGCTCGCGATCGGGTTCCCGATCATGATCGTCGGCCAGACCATGGGCGCGATCGGCGTCGAGGTCGTGAACTACGGCTCGATGCTCCTGGTGCCGCTGGTCGTCGCGGGTTACGGGGTCGCGATCGTCAAGCATCGGCTCTACGACATCGACGTCGTCATCAACCGCACACTCGTCGTGGCGGGGCTCGGTGCCTTCATCACGGCGGTCTACATCTCGATCGTCGTCGGGGTGGGACAGCTGGTGGGCACCGGGGACGAACCCAACCTCGCGCTGTCGCTCATCGCGACGGCGGTGGTCGCGCTCGCCTTCCAGCCGGCGCGGGTCCGGGTGCAGCACTGGGCGAACGTGCTCGTCTACGGGGAGCGGGCGACCCCTTACGAGGTCCTCGCCCGTTTCTCGCAGACGAGCGCCGAACAGGGCGAGCGTCACGACCTCTTGCGGGAGACCGCCGAGCTGCTCGCCGATGCGTTGGGGGCGAGCGTCACGGTCTGGGTCCGTCAGCACGACGAGCTGGTGCCGGTCGCGAGCTACCCCGACGGCACGGATCCAGCCCGGCCGATCGCTGCGACGGATCAGCCAGAGGATCCCCGGGCCGACCTGACGACGGTCGTCCGGGGCGATGACCGACTCCTCGGGGCGATATCCGTCACGAAGCCTTCGTCCGAGCCAGTTACTCAGGCGGATCGGCAGCTGACCGAGCAGCTCGCCGGCGCACTGGGGCTGCTGCTCCGGAACCGGGGTCTCACCGAGGAGCTGGCCGCCACCGTCGACGACCTGGCCCGCTCTCGTGACCGGCTGCTCGCTGCCGGGGACGCCGCACGCCAGATGATCGACCAGAGCCTGCGTTCACAGCCGCTCGAACAGCTCGAAACTCTCGACCGCGATCTGCACCGGCTGGCCGAGATCGCCCGCCGCACCAGCGCCGACAAGACCTCGCAGATCCTCGAGCAGGTCGCGGAGGATGCAGAACGGGCCGCGGACACCGTCCGCGAGCTCGCCTCCGGGGCCTATCCACCCCGACTCGAAGCCGAGGGTCTCCGGTCAGCGTTGCAGGCGCGTGCAGCAGCCGCGCCGTTCCCGGTGTCGATCCAGGTCCCGGAGGACGGGCGCTACCCACTACCGATCGAGACCGCGGTCTACTTCTGCGTGCTGGAAGCGCTCCAGAACGCCACGAAGTACGCCGAGCCCGACTCCGTCCAGGTGCAGATCGAGAGGCGAGATGGGGAGCTCGTCTTCACAGTTCGTGACGACGGCAGCGGCTTCGATCTCGACGCCGTCGCCGGGGGCAGCGGCCTGAACAACCTCCAAGACCGCGTGGACGCCCTCGATGGGCACCTCGAGATCGACGCGGCCCCCGGTCGGGGTACCACGGTGCGGGGCGCGCTCCCCCTCCAGGGTCAGGGCCCCGACAGCAATCTCACGAGGCCTGTGCCGACTCCCATGCCTCCTGCAGACTGAAGGGGTCGAAGTCCGACTTCGAGATGAACGCCGCGGCCCCTGCGTCGACGGCACGGTCTTCGTAGTCACCCGAGGAGTACGTGGACAGAACGAGCACGACCGGGGGGCCCTGACCGGCCACGATCCGACGGGTCGCCTCCAAGCCGTCCATGCCCGGGAGGTTGACATCCATGAGCACCAGATCGGGTGACAGCGCTTGGAGCTGCGACAGGCCGTCCTCGGCCGTCTCTGCCTCCCCCACGACCTCGAAGCCCTCGGCCATCTCGACCACCAGTCTCGCGGCAGACCGGAACGCCGCCTGATCGTCCACGATCAGCACGCGCACGGTGTCGAGCGTCACTTCCACACCTCGATGGTGCCTGGGAAGCCGTGGATCCGGCAGGGTGGGGACTGGCGGATCGATGGTGTGGAGAACCACACCATCAACCACCCCCCTCGGACAGGTACATCAGCACTGCGCGGACGCGGCGGTTGGTCTCTGACTCAGGCGTCAACCCGAGCTTGCTGAAGATGTTGTTGATGTGCTTCTCGATCGCGCGCTCCGACAGGACCAGATCCTCGGCGATGCCTGCGTTCGTCTTGCCCTGCGCCAGATGCTCGAGGACCTCGCTCTCGCGGGGTGTCAGCTCGTCGAGTGGCGAGGGCCCCTTGCTGCGCGCCTCGACGAGAGCGTCGACGACCTGCGGATCGATCGCGGAACCACCTCCGTTCACGTCCTGGATGGCGCGGACCACCTGCTCCACATCCGATACGCGTTCCTTCAACAGGTAGCCCCGGCCCTGCGTCCCGTCCTCGAAGAGGCGCAGGGCGTAGTCGGGGTCCACGTACTGGCTCAGCACCAGCACCCCGATCCCGGGATGGCTCTCCCGTAGCGTCCGAGCCGCTTGGATGCCTTCGTCTGTATGGGTGGGTGGCATCCGGATGTCGGTGAGCACCACGTCGGGATCGTGCTCCTCGACGGCCCCGAGCAGCGCCGGGTAGTCACTGACGGACGCCACGAGCTCGATCTCGTCGGCTACGTCGAACAGCAGGCGCACCCCTTCACGGACGAAGTAGCTGTCCTCGGCCAGAACCACGCGGATACTCATGGGCGAGCAGGGTAGAAGCGACCACGCCACCACCGAGGCAACCGCCGCGCCGGAAGCTCTTGAGCACCATCCGTCCCAGCGGGAAGGGCCCTTCGACTCTCTGACGGGTGCCCCGCAGGACTACCCTCGAGGGGGCTCCTCCCAACCGTCACTGGCCCTCAGGAGTCCACGATGAGCCACCCCGCAGCGGGGACGCCGACCGACCTCGTGCAGCGCGTGTACGCACGACTCTCGGAGCGCGTCCCGTCCGCCCGCAGGCGTTACGGGCGTCCACTGACCGTCGCCGAGAAGATCCTGTTCGCCCACCTGCACGACCCCGACGGTGCCGGGCTCGAGCGGGGGGTCGACTACGTCGACTTCGAGCCAGACCGGGTCGCGATGCAGGACGCCACCGCCCAGATGGCGGTGCTGCAGTTCATGCTCGCGAACAAGGACGAGACGGCCGTCCCGACCACGATCCACTGCGATCACCTCATCCAGGCCCACGAGGGCGCTGATGCCGATCTCCGGATCGCCAACGAGGCCAACCGAGAGGTGTACGACTTCCTGCGGTCCGCGAGCCAGCGGTACGGGATGGGCTTCTGGAAGCCCGGCAGCGGGATCATCCACCAGGTCGTGCTCGAGAACTACGCCTTCCCGGGCGGGATGATGATCGGGACCGACAGCCATACCCCCAACGCCGGTGGGCTCGGCATGGTCGCCATCGGTGTCGGGGGGGCCGACGCCGTCGACGTGATGGTGGGCATGCCTTGGAACCTCCGTCAGCCGAAGCTGATCGGCGTGCACCTCACCGGCAGCCTCGACGGATGGACCGCCCCGAAGGACGTGATCCTCAAGGTCGCCGAGATCCTCACGGTCAAGGGTGGCACCGGCGCGATCGTCGAGTATTTCGGTGACGGCGCCGAGTCGATCTCTGCGACCGGCAAGGGCACCATCTGCAACATGGGGGCCGAGATCGGGGCCACCACCTCCCTGTTCGCTTTCGACCAGTCCATGGTCCGCTACCTCAAGGCGACGGGGCGGGAGGAGATCGCCGACCTCGCCACCGAGTACGCAGCCTTCCTGCGCCCCGACCCCGAGGTCTACGACGACCCGGAGACCTACTACGACCAGGTCATCGAGATCGACCTGGACGCGCTCGAGCCGCACCTCGTGGGGCCCCATACCCCCGATCTCGCACGCCCCGTGTCGGCGATGAAGAAGGAGGCCGCCGCGAAGGACTACCCGGTCGAGCTGTCCGCGGCCCTGGTCGGGTCGTGCACCAACTCCTCCTACGAGGACATCTCCCGCGCCGCATCGATCGCGCGCCACGGACAGCAACACGGCCTGGCGGCACGGACCGACCTGCTGATCACCCCGGGCTCCGAACAGGTGCGCGCCACCATCGAGCGGGACGGGCTGCTCGGGGACCTCGAAGCGATCGGTGCCACCGTGCTCGCCAACGCCTGTGGCCCGTGCATCGGGCAATGGCAACGCGACGACATCGAGCCCGGTGAGCGCAACTCGATCGTCACGTCCTTCAACCGCAACTTCCCCAAGCGCAACGACGGGAACGCCGAGACGCTCGCCTTCATCGGCTCCCCCGAAACGGTCGTCGCGATGGCGTTGGCGGGGCGGCTCGACTTCGACCCTCGGCGGGACACGCTCACCAACGGCGACGGCGAAGAGATCAGCCTTCCCGAGCCGGTCGGCACAGAGTTGCCCGACGGTGGCTTCACGAGCGGTGCAGCTGGCTTCGTCCCCCCGACCGGCACGGACGTCGAGGTCGAGATCGATCGCTCCTCCGATCGCCTCCAACGACTCGAGCCCTTCTCCGCCTGGGACGGAGAGGATCTCGAGGAGCTACCGATCCTCCTGAAGGCCACGGGCAAGTGCACCACGGACCACATCTCGATGGCCGGTCCGTGGTTGCGGTTCCGCGGCCACCTCGAGAACATCTCCGGCAACCTGTTCCTGTCCGCCACCAACGCGTTCACCGGCGGCAAGAGCACCGGGATCGACGTCGCGGCAGCAGGCGGTGACGGCGACGAGCAGGTCCCCCTCCCCGAGCTCGCGCGCCGGTGGCACGAACGGGGCGTCGAGTGGGCGGTCGTCGGCGACGAGAACTACGGCGAGGGCAGCTCGCGGGAGCACGCGGCCATGGAGCCCAGGTTCCGTGGGTGCCGGGCCGTCATCGTGCGCAGCTTCGCCCGCATCCACGAGACGAACCTGAAGAAGCAGGGAGTCCTGGCACTCACGTTCGTCGATCCTGGGGACTACGAACGGGTCCGAGCCGACGACACGCTGTCGATCATCGGTCTCGGCGAGCTGGCGCCCGGACGGCCGGTGACGGTCCGCCTCCACCATGCCGACGGGTCCAGCGAGGAGATCCAGACCACGCACACGATGTCCGACGATCAGATCAGGTGGTTCGAGGCCGGCTCGGCGCTTAATCTCATACGTGAGGGGTCCGCTCGCTGACGACGGCGTCGACGCCCCGCCCGCGAGGAGACCCGGAATGTACGAGCTGCCCGAACTCGAGCTGTCCAGCGACTTCCAGCATCTCGAGCCGCTCATGGGGGCGCGCGGGCTGACGCCCGGTGGAGCGCTGAACTGGCAGCCACCCGGCCAGGAGCTCGCCGCCCTGCGAGAGGCGGTGTCGGACTTCCGGGACGCGGTCGTCGCGAGCGGAACGCCGGACGGCGTCGTGACTCGTGACCTCGTGACGCTCCCCTACCCCACCAGGTTCGGTCTCTGGCGCTCCCCGAACAGCCCGGCGCCCTACCTGTGGTTCACCAACCGAATGACGGTCATCCAGTGGACCGACGAGGACGGACGCCGTCGCACGATGATCTGGGAGCCGTCAGACCACGAGCGGGGCGAGTACACGCCCTACTTCGCCCGGCTGAAGGCCAAGAACCCGCTTCCCGACGCCATGCTGACGACCTCGCACGGCACGGTCCTGGGCCATCTTCGTGCCCTCGGTATCGATCCTGCGGACGTCGACTACCTGGCCTTCGACCACCTCCACACCCAGGACGTCCGACGCCTGATCGGCACCACCCGCCCCGCCCCCGACCTCGGCAACGGGCAGGAGCCAGTGGAACCGTGGTTCCCCAACGCCCGGCTGATCGTGCAGGCGCGCGAGTGGGAGACGATCCGCCACCTCCATCCGCTGCAGGTGCCCTGGTATCAGCCGGAGACCTACGACAGCCTGCCCACCGAACGGATCCTCGCCGTCGACGGTGACGTGCTGCTCGGCCCTGGGGTGGCACTGATGTACACGCCCGGACACACGGCCGGGAACATGTCCCTCGTGCTCCACACCGACCGTGGCCTGTGGACCTCGAGCGAGAACGGGGTCGCCGCCGAGTGCTGGGCACCCCGCGCCTCCAAGATCCCCGGCGTGCGGAAGTGGTCGCTCGAGTGGGGGCAGGACGTGATCCTGAACGCGAACACGCTCGAGTACACGGCGTGGCAGTACGACTCCATGGTCGTCGAGTCCGAAGTCGCGGACCGCTCCCCCGACGGCGTGTACCCGCAGTGCTTCCCGACCAGCGAACTCACCTCCCATCCGCTGTCGCCGATGACGTCCCCGACCCACACGTTCGGGGGCATCGAACACGGCGTCGTGAAGGGCGGGGCGATCACGGCCGTCACCGCATGACGGCCACCATGCGCGCTCTGGCGGTGGATCTGGTCTCGCCACGCGGGGTGCTGTCCACCGTCGCGGGTGGGTTCCGCGACGAGTTGCGCTACGGCGGGACCGGCTCGGTGCTGCAGCTCACGGAGGTGCCGGTTCCGGAGCGTCGACGGGGTTGGGTGCGCATCCGTCCCACGCTCGCAGGCATCTGTGCCAGCGACCACAAGCTGCTGACGCTCACCGCGCACTCCATCACGCTCAGCGCACTGCACGGGCTGCCCTGGCAACGGATCGTGCCCGGCCACGAGATCGTCGGCGAGGTCGTGGAGGCCGACCCGGACGCGCAGGTTTCTCCCGGAGACCGAGTGGTGGCGGAGAACCTGGTCTCGTGTGTCCACAAGGGCTTCGCCCGCTGCAGCCGTTGCGAAGACTCCCTCGAGGGGTTGTGCGCCCACTTCGCCGACGAGGGCACCGCCACCCGAGGTGGCTTCGGGTTCGGCAACCACGCCGACTACGGGGGCGGCTGGAGCGAACAGCTCGTCGCTCCCGAGGAGCTGGTCCATCCCGTTCCTGACGACCTCGACGACCGCACCGCGGTCCTGGCCGAGCCCACGGCGATCGGCGTCCACGCGATCCTGAGCAACCCCCCGGCTCGCGATGGCCGCATCCTCGTCGTCGGACCCGGCGGGATCGGCCTGACCCTGTGCCATGCGCTCTCGGCGCTCGTGCCCGCTGCCGAGGTCACCGTGGCGGGGCTCGGCCACTTCGCCGACGGCCTCGCGGTCCGGGCAGGTGCGGCCCATCTTCTCCACGGCACCGGCCGGGAGCTCGTCACCTCAGCCGGAGAGGTCCTCGGGACCCCCGTCCGAGGCAACCGGCTCTCCGGTCCTGTCCTGGAGGACGGTTTCGACGTGATCTACGACACGGTCGGCAGCGAACAGACCTTGAACGACGCCATCCGGATGCTGCGTCCACGGGGCGAGCTCGTGCTCATCGCCACCGCCGCCGAGAGGTCGCTCGATCTGGGTCTCGTGTGGCACCGGGAACTGTCGATCCGAGGTACCGCCTTCTACGGCAGGTCCGACGTTCCCGACGGGGCGCTCGTTCCGGGCGGCCGACGCCGCGAGATGGCGATCGCCCTCGACGTCCTGGGTCAGCAACGGCCGGACGATCTGGTGACCCACGTCTTCGCGCTCGGCGATCACCTCGAAGCCCTGCGTACCTCGGCCGCCGGACCCGCCCGTGAAGCCGTCCGGGTGGCCTTCGATCCTGCTGCCTGAACGACCGTCTTCCCGCCGGTCGAGCGACCGACCTCCCGCGTTACGTTCGCGATCGACAGGCGTTAGTACAGGTGGAAGCGCTCGAACGATGCCGCTTCCTCCGCCCCTCCCAGAGGTCCGCAGTGCTCGGAGACAGAGCGAGGAACCGTGCCGCCATCGTGGCGGTCGGCTTCGCGATGCTGCTCTCCGCCTGTGGTGGCGGAGACGACGGCCCAGCCGCGGATCCCACGTCCACGGCAACCGAAGCAGCGGGCCACACCACCGGCTCCGACGCGGCCGCCGAACTGCCCCATCGAGCGGCCCAGCCTCCGTCGGCCGCTGCGACAGGAGGATCTTCGCCGGCTGACACCGCCTCGACGTCGGGCCTCCCCGAGACGGTCGAGACCCATCGTCCGGCGCTCCTCGTCCGGCCCGCGGGCCAGGATCCAACGACGGCCCACGCCGCTCGGGCCGTGGACGGCGTCGCAGACCTGGCCGCGACGTCAGAGTTCACCGCCCGGTTCGTCGTGCGTCCCCCTTCAGACGAGGACGACACCTCTCCCCCGCCGACCCCACCAGCGCCCCAGCAGATCGAGGTCAAGGCCCTGGGCGTGAATCCCCTGGACTTCCGCCCACTGACCCCAGATGTCACCGCACAGGAGCCAGGAGTCTGGCAACGCCTCCTCGAGGGAGATGTCGTCGTCCGCCACGACGTCGCACAGAAGCTCGGACTCGAGCTCGGCGAGACCTACCGGCTCCTCGGTCCGGACGGGGAGATCGACGCACGCATCGGGGCCTTCGCCTCGAACGGGGCTCCGCCCCTCGCGGAGGTCCTGGTGCCCTGGACCCTCAGCGCACAACTCGGCGCGGGCGAGCCCAACCTGCTGGTGGTCGGGGCGGACGACGACGCAGACCCGTCTGCGCTCGGTGACGCGATCGTCGCGGCGATCGGGGGCGGCGAGGTCAGCGTCCGGGACGCACCCGAGGAGCAACGCGCGCAACTGGTCGGCACCGGACGCTTCGATTTCCAGCCCTTCGACTACACCGACCTCGGTGACGGGATGATCGTCATCGACCCGGCGTGGGTGCAGCGCTGGATCACCACCATCTCGCTCCCTGGCATCGGCACGACCCGGTGCCACCGCGTCATGGTTCCACAACTGCTGAAGGCGCTCGAGGAGATCCGAGCCGCAGGGCTGTACGGGCACTTCAAGCCGGAGCAGTTCGGGGGCTGCTACATGCCACGGCACATCGACTGGGACCCCACCAAGCCCCTGTCGATGCACGCTTGGGGCCTCGCCATCGACTTCAACACGCACGACAACTGGCTCGGCCACACCCCGACCATGGATCCCCGCATCGTCGAGATCTTCGAGCGGTGGGGCTTCGAGTGGGGTGGTCGCTGGGCCCGACCCGACGGGATGCACTTCGAACTCGATCGGGTCATCGAGGTGGACGGCTGACCACAGATACGCTCCGGTGCGAACCCCGCAACCGATCGACACCGAGCGAGCTGATGCCAGAAGCGCCCGCACCGAACGAGGGTTGGGGTGTGCTCCACCTCTTCCTCCGCTTGGATCATGGTGCCGTGGGCGACCTCCCGCCGTCGGCAGGCAAGGAGATCGTCGCGACCCTCGAGCGGCTGGGTGAGGAGCTGCAACTACACCTGTTCGCGACGCTCGGTCACAAGTCCGACGTCATGGTCATGGCGCTCTCCGAGAACCCCGCTCTGCTGCGGCGAGCACAGACCGAGATCTGTCGCGCTGGAGCCCCCGCGCTGACGCTGGTTTGGTCCTACGTCAGTCTCACGGAGACGTCGGAGTACACGCCGACCGCTGAGCAACATCGCGAGGATCTCGCCGCCAAGGGCGTGAGCGGAGAGGACCTCGACCGTCGAGTCGAGAAGTTCCGCGAACGGATGGCCGCGTACAACCGTGACAAGCTCTACCCGGACATGCCGGCCTGGGAGGTCGCCGGGTTCTACCCGATGTCACACCGGCGCGAGGGCGACGACAACTGGTACTCGCTGCCGTTCGACGACCGCCGGGAGCTCATGCACGACCACGGGCGGTCCGGACGTGCGTTCACGGGGCGGGTCCTCCAGCTCGTGACCGGCTCGACGGGCCTCGACGACTGGGAGTGGGGCGTCACGCTGTTCGCCCACCGACTCGACGACATCAAGGACGTGGTCTACACCTTGCGCTTCGACGAGGCCTCCGCGCGCTTCGCCGAGTTCGGGCCGTTCGTGGTCGGCCTCCGTCGCAGTCCCGCCGAACTGGTCGACGAGCTCGGACTGCCAGGCAGCGAGTCCTGACCCCGTCCTGGGTCGCACCCGAGCCCCTCGTCCACCGGGCCACCGGCCTGCTGCACGATCTCGGCCTGGGGCCCGGTGACCGTCTGCTCACCCTGCTCCCGAACACCCCCGCGACGTTCGCGGTCGGGCTCGCAGCCATGCTCGAGGGCGTGGTCCAGGTGGCGTTGCCAGCCGACCTGCGTCCCCCCGAGATCGCCACCATCGTGGAGGATGCGGCACCGGTCGCCGCTCTCGTGGGGTCGGGTGCCGACTCGCTCCCCGACGATGTCCCGACGCGGGTGCTGGATGAGACCGTCCTCGACCAAGCGCGGGCAACTGCTCCGTCGTCCGACTGGCCCCGCACGCGGCCGATGGCGTACACGTCAGGGACCACCGGGCGACGCAAGGGTGTCTACGTCGGGGTGCACGAGCCTGCATGGGGCGAAGCGGTGATCCGCGACGAGCTGGAGGCCTTCGACAGGCGTCATGGCGACCGGCACCTCGTCGTGTCGCCGCTCTACCACTCGGGGCCGTTCCGCTTCGCCGCCGTCACCGTGCTCATGGGCGGCCAGGTCGCCGTCCTGCCCTCGTTCGACGCGGATGAGTTCCGCACCGCCCTCCGGACGTTGCGTCCGACGTCGCTGTTCTGCGTTCCGACGCACCTACAGCGACTCCTGGGGCTGCCGCAACTAGAAGCGGACGATCTGGCGTCCCTGCGGCTCCTCGCACATGCTGGGGCGCCCTGTCCCGTTCCCGTGAAGGAACGGGTCCTCGAACTCGCGCCCGATGGCTGCGTGTGGGAGTTCTACGGGTCGACGGAAGGCCAGTTCACCGTCTGCCCGCCAGAACTGTGGCGGCGCTCGCCGGGAACGGTCGGGGCCGCCCGTCCGGGCCGTCGCCTCGAGCTCCGCGACACGACCGACGACGGGATCGGCACCGTCTGGGTCACCGCACCGCCGCACGCCCGGTGGGAGTACTGGCGCGATCCCGTCAAAACCGCTGCTGCATGGGACGGGGACGCCTTCACGGTCGGCGACCTCGGACACTTCGACGGCGACCTGCTCCACCTCGACGGGCGCCCCGGCGACCTCGTGATCACCGGTGGGGTCAACGTCTACCCGGCAGAGGTCGAAGCCGCCCTGCGCCAGCTCGAGGGGGTCGCAGAAGCGGTGGTGTTCGGGGTCCCAGACGAGGAATGGGGGGAACGACTCGTTGCTGCGGTGACCCCGGAGGGCGACGCCGACCCCGACTCCACCGCGCTCCGCCAGGCGCTGCGGAGCGAGCTGGCGCCGCCGAAGGTGCCGAAACAACTCCACGTCGTCGCCGAGCTTCCCCGCACGGCAACCGGCAAGGTCCGGCGTACCGATCTGCCTGAGCTCCTGGGACCCTGATCCGACCCGGCGGGCGATCAGCCGTCCGTGAACCGTCGCCGCATCGCCACGACCTCGTCGTCGCTTCCCACCACCACGATGACGTCGCCTGGCTCGAGCACGGTGTCCGCCGACGGATGCGTGTCGAGTCGATCACCCTCCCCGTGCCGGATCGCAAGCACCGAACAGCCGTAGCGGTCCCGGATCGCGGCCTCACGGAGCGTCTCGCCCGCCAGCTCCGACCCGACCTCGATCGGCACCTCCTCGAGCGTGTAGTCCGTCGCACCTGCGCCGATGCCATCGAGGAAGTCCGCTACCACCGGGCGCGTCAGGATCTGGGCGATCCGCTTCCCCCCGATCGTGGCCGGCAGTATCACCCGATCCGCACCGGCGCGCCGCAGCTTCTCCTCGGTCTCGTCCGCCTTGGCGCGGGCGATCATCACCGCGCCCGGGTTCAGCCCCTTGGCGGTGAGCGTGACGAGCACGTTGTCGGCGTCTCCGTGGACCGCCGCGGCGACCGCCCGTGCACGCTCGATGCCGGCGTCATGCATGACCTGCTCCTGGGTCGCGTCGCCCTCCACGTGGTGGTACTCCAGCGCCTCGAGCTCGGCGAGCTTCCCAGGGTCGTTCTCGATCACCACGAACGGCGCCCCGTCATCGGCCAGCGCATCGGCGAGGTGGCGGCCGACACGACCGAAGCCGCAGATCACCACGTGGCGGTCCAACTCTGCGATCTCCCGCTGCATTCGTCGCCTTTCGATGAAACGTCCGAGGTGCCCCTCCACAACGAACTCCGCCGCCGTCACCGCGGCGTAGGAGGCACTGCCGACGCCGGCCGCGATGAGCCCGATCGTCAGGACCTTCCCGGCCGTGCTCGGCTCGACGATCTCTCGGAACCCGACGGTCGTGACCGTGATGATGGTCATGTAGAGCGAATCCAGGGGGGAGACACCCTCGATGAGCTGGTAGCCGAAGAACCCGATCAGGAGCACTGTGAAGAACCCGACCACCGCGATCCGCAGGCGACGGAGCTCCGGAGGCGGCGCCGTGCGGCTGGGGGCACGCCCCCATCGGCCCCGCCCCGCTCCGGTCTCGCCCCGTCTCCTCACCACCGTGCCTCGTGGTCCTCGGTCACACCGTGGAGCAACACCTCGACCGGAGCACCATCGGGTCCGGGCAAGGTTCCGGTGAAGACACCGATCGGCTGCACGTAGCTGCTGATGAAGGGACCGAGGCGCTCGTCCGCCGCGCGCTCTGCCATCGGGGCGAAACCGAGCTCCCACCCCGGGCCGTGGAGTGCCCATCGGTCACCGCCGGGCGTGATCGCTGACGCGTCGAGCGGAGACGGCACACCGTCCCACCACACGACGTTCTCGCCCGGCCCTGCGGCGTTCATGCCCGTGGACAGGTTGAACCCCACCTCGCGTCCGCCGGCGCGCCCGGCGCCAGCGGCCCACAGCCAGCGGGTGTGGGCGTCCTGGCGTCCGAGCGTCCAGTCGCGCCACCCACCGCCCTGCAAGCGTCGTTCGTGGGACCCGATGGCCACCGAACCCGTGGCGCGGTAGCCCGCGCACTTCTCGGTGGTGTTCCACCCCCCGCCGGGGGTGCCCGTGACCAAGGTCACCGGCAGACCGGAGTCGGCGCTCACCCGGGCACGCAGGCGCCCGCGATCCGTCGGGACGTCCAACGCGATGCCACCCGTCTCCCGCAGCACGAGGGCGGCCTCGCGGCGGCGCCACGAGGCGCTCGAGGCTGGTTCGAGCCCGACACGCGCACCCCGCCCGAACAAGGAACGATCCTCCCAGGTCAAGAGCTCATCGTCCAGGACGGCCCAGCAGAAAGCCGCCGCGGCGTAGCCCAGGTGAGCGACCGCCGCGCCGACCATGATCCCCTCACCGCCTGCCGCGGCATAGTGCCATCGGCGCCGGCGCCCCCGCCAACGCGGGAGCGTGCGGCTGGGCGACCCCGACATCCGGCCACCGTAGAGGCCGACCGTCAAACCGCCCCGTCCGTCGACGGGGGAAGGCGGGGCGTCGGCGAGGAGTTCCACGGTGCCGCCGAGCCTATACCGCGTCCGTCCGGCTCCCAGCGAGGCCGGATCGGCCCCACCACGCGGCCCCCGGTCCCGCCTTGCCACCTCTCTACGGTGACGGGTGACGATCCTGGAGGAACGATGAAGGTCACCAAGTACCCCCAATCCTGCTTCGTGCTCGACAACGGCCACGGGCGGGTGCTGGTCGACGCCGGCACCCTGGCGCTCGACGCGTTCAGTCTCGACGACTTCGGCGAGCTCGACGCCGTGCTCTACACCCATCGGCATGCTGACCACTTCGACCAGCGCCATGTGGACGCCATCCTCGACCGGGGCGTCGGGATCCACGCGAACGCTGACGTCCTCGAGGTCGTGGGCGCCGACCGCGGCACCGAGGTCCGCGACGGCCAGACCTTCGAGGTCGCCGGCTTCGAGGTCACCCCGCACGACCTCCCCCACGTCGAGCTCGTGGACGGCTCCCCCGGCCCACCGAACACCGGCTACGAGTTCGACGGCGTCTTGTTCCACCCCGGGGACGGGATGCAGATCGACGGGGTCGAGGTCGACGTCCTCGCGGTGCCGATCGTCGGTCCGAGCATCAGCTACCGCGATGCCTACCTGTTCCTCCAGCAGGTCGGGGCGTCCCGGGCGATCCCGATGCACTATGACATGTTCCTGGCGGACCCGGGCCTGTTCGATCACTTCTGCGACATCGCTGAGGTCATCGTGCTCGACCACGGCGAGTCGACCGAGCTCTGACCCGCGTCCGGCCCGGAGGTGCTCAGAACAGGCGCGCCTGCGCCTCTTCCTCGTCACGCAACAGCGCGACGTCGATCTCGGCACACGTGATCCCTCGTGACTCGGCGAGCACGCGGGCCTGCGGCTTGATGGTCGTGGCGGCGAAGATCCCACGGACCGGCGCGATGAGCGGGTCGCGCTGCATCCGCTCGAGGTAGCGGGTCAGCTGCTCCACCCCGTCGATCTCGCCGATCCGCTTGATCTCGACGGCGACCGCCCCGCCCTCCCCGTCGCGGCACAGCAGGTCCACGGGTCCGAGGTCGGTACGGAACTCCCGCTCCACACACGTGAGCCCCGGTTCGAGGTGGGTCGGGTGCTCGGCGAGCAACTCCTGGAGCTCGCGTTCGACCCCGTCCAGCGTGAGTCCACGCTCGGTGTCGAGATCGACCTCGAACTCCTCGATGACCTCCTCGATGTCGATCTCGAGACGCTCACCCTTCGGGTTGGTCACGACCCAGCGATCGTCCTCCTCGAGGATCGTGTTGGGAGCGTTCATCCAGTTGAGCGGCTTGTAGGCCCCGATGTCGGCGTGTATGGCGACGCAGCCGTCGGCCTTGACCATGATCAACCGCACGCCCGGCTCCAGGGTCGATGACAGACGACCGGAGTAGGTGGCGGAGCAGCGGGCGACGACGAGACGCATCGCAAGTCACACTACCGGCCGCCGATACCATCGCCGAACGAGGTCGGACCGGGCTCCTTTGCGCGCCGGAGACAACCGTCCGGGCCGCTATCAGCTCACCTCGCTTCCGAGGAGTTCCCCGTGTCACTGAGGGTCGGGCTCGTCGGCCTGCCGAACGTCGGCAAGTCGACGCTGTTCAACGCCGTCTCCCAGGCCGGGGCCGAGGCGGAGAACTTCCCGTTCTGCACCATCGACCCCAACGTGGGGATCGTCCCGGTCCCCGACCCGAGGGTGGATCGGCTCCGCGAGCTCGCCGGGTCCGAGCGCGCGGTCCCTACCGCGATCGAGTTCGTCGACATCGCGGGGCTCGTATCGGGGGCGAGTCGGGGTGAGGGCCTCGGGAACCAGTTCCTGGCCCACATCCGGGAGGTGGACGCGATCTGCCACGTCGTCCGCTGCTTCGAGGACGGTGACGTGGTGCACGTCTCCGGCTCGGTCGACCCGGAGCGTGACATCGAGACCATCGACACCGAGCTCGCCCTCAAGGACCTCGAGACGGTGGAGCGCCGCCTCGAGCGCACCGAGCGGTCGGCGAAGAGCGGCGAGCCCGACGTCCTCCGCGAGGCCGAACAACTGAGCGCACTCCGGGACCACCTCGGGCAGGGCCGGGCCGCTCGCAGCTTCTCGTGGGGACCCGAGTCCAGCCTCCGTCGAGAGCTCTCGCTCCTCACTGACAAGCCGGTGCTGTTCGCCGCCAACGTGGACGAGGACGCGCTGCCGGACGGCAACCGCAACGCCGACGTGGTCCGGAAGCTCGCGCAGGACCGCGACGCCGAGGTCGTGATCGTCAGCGCTCGGGTGGAGGCCGAGCTGACCGAGCTGCCCGAGGACGAGCGACACGCGTTCCTCACCGAGCTCGGCCTCGAGCGCAGCGGCCTGGAACGGCTCATCGCGGCGGCCTACGACCTCCTCGGTCTCATCACTTTCTTCACAGCCAACCCGAAGGAGGCGCACGCGTGGACCGTCCCTCGTGGGTCGACCGCGCCCCGCGCAGCCCGGGAGGTCCACACCGACATGGAACGCGGGTTCATCCGCGCCGAGGTCATGGCCTACGGAGACCTCGTCGAACACGGCAGCGAGTCCGCCGTGCGCGACGCCGGCCGGCTCCGCACCGAGGGCAAGGACTACGTCGTCCGCGACGGCGACGTGTGCTACTTCCGCTTCAACGTCTGACACCACCAGGAGATCATCATGGCTCGTACGGAACCCATCACCAGGCTCGAGGTCGCAGCCTGTCCCACCCACCGCACCGACGTGAAGCACTACGCGAAGCACGAGGTGGGCTGCGACTGTCTCAGCGAACAACGCCGCGAGGAGCTCGCAGGCCGTCTCGAGCAAGCGAGGGCGGAGGGCAACCCGCTCGCAGAGATGGCCGAGTGACCTCGTGAGCGACAAGCGTCGTCGCGGGCTCGGAGGACGGATCGAGCGTGGGGCCCGTCTGGCCAACACCGGTCTGCGCGGCCTCGCGGGGATCGCTGGTGCCCGTGCACGCGAGCTCCGTGACGGGGAGGCTGGCGATCCGGCCGTGATCCATGAGGAGATCGCGGAGCGGCTCGCCGAGGTGCTCGGGGAGATGAAGGGCGCGGCCATGAAGCTCGGCCAGCTCCTCTCCTTCGTCGACTTCGACCTACCCCCCGAGGTCCGAACCGCCTACCACGAGGCGTTGGCGAAGCTCCGCGCGGAGGCGCCACCGTTCGACCCGGACGCCATCGCCCAGGTCGTGCAGGAGGACTTCGGCGCCCCGCCGCACACGATCTTCGCGGACTGGCAGGAGGAGCCGATCGCCTCGGCGTCGATCGGCCAGGTGCACGCCGCCCGGCTGGACGACGGCACGGAGGTGGTGGTGAAGGTGCAGTACCCCGGTGTCGCCGAAGCCGTCCGGGCGGATCTCCGCAACGTCGAGGCCTTCAAGCCGCTCGTGCGGCTGCTCAATCCCAACCTCGAGGTCGCGCCACTCATCGAGGAGCTACGGGAGCGCGTCGGCGACGAGCTCGACTACGAACGGGAGGCGCAGTACCAGCGAGCGTTCGCCAACCGCTACGACGGTCATCCCTTCATCCACGTCCCCCAGATCGTCGGTGACCTGTGCCGGGGGCGAGTGCTCGTCAGCGAGCGGGTCCGCGGGATGAGCTTCGATGCCCTCGCGCGCTCGGACGACGAGGAGCTCAAGCAGGCGGTCGGGGAAGCCATCTACCGCTACGCCTTCGGCTCCATCGCCCGCTTCCGGCTGTTCAACGGCGACCCTCACCCCGGGAACTACCTGATCGAGGACACCGGAGATCCTTCCCGACCACGCGTCGCCTTCGTGGACTACGGCTCGGTCAAGATGTTCACGCGCGAGCGCTACGCGCAGATGCGCGCCGTCGACGACGCGGTCGTCGACAACGACCAGGAGCGGTTCCTCACCGCAATGCGTGATGCAGGCTTCATCCCGCCGGGCGTGACGGTGAACGGCGACCGGCTGTTCGAGTGGTTCCGGCTGTTCACCCGCCCCGTCGTCGCCGAGCAACCGTTCGAGTTCACCCCCGAGTTCGCCGCCGAGGTGCTGCGCACCACGACCGATCCTCGCAGCGAGTACGCCGAAGTCCTCCGCAAGCTGAACCTGCCGCCGGACTACCTCCTCCTCAATCGCATCCAGTGGGGCATCAACTCCGTGCTGGGCCGGCTCCACGCGACCAACCACTGGCGTGCGATACGCGACGAGCTGGTGGTCGGGACGCCACCGGTCACCGAGCTCGGGAAGCTCGACCAGCAGTGGTGGGAAGAGCGCGACCCGATGATCGAGCCGCCCGCGTGAGCTTGAGATCCGCATGGGTCTGCTGAGCCCCAAGGAGCCCGAGTTCGATCTCGGTGAGTGGCGTCGGCAGCCCTACGCGGAGCGAGTGCGGTGGCAGTGTCAGGCCTGGGCGGTGGACGGCTTCGGCACGCCACCGGCCGCCTACCTCTTCTACGTCCTCAAGATCGGCCTGTACCTCGTCGGCTGGGGCGTGTTCGTGTCGATCGGCTCGGACGTCGGGGTCCTCGACGTCGCCACCTGGTGGGACGAACCGGTCGCGTTCCAGAAGCTCGTGGTTTGGAGTGTGCTCTTCGAGGTGCTGGGGCTTGGATGCGCGAGCGGCCCGCTGACGGGGCGCTACGTCCCTCCCGTCGCCGCGCCGTTCCACTGGCTGCGCCCCGGAACGACACGGCTACCCCCGTGGCCCGACACGATCCCGTTCACCGCGGGCCACCGCCGCACGGTCCTCGACGCGGTGCTCTACGGCGCTCTCCTGGTACTGGCGGTGCGCGCTCTCGTCGGCGCTGAGGTCACTCCCAGCAGCGTGTTGCCCATCGTGGTGCTGCTGCCCCTCATCGGGTTGCGCGACAAGACGATCTTCCTGGCCGCCCGGGCCGAGGTGTACTGGTCCTTCCTGATCGTCTTCCTCTTCCCCACGGATGTGATCGCCGGATCACAGGTGGTGCAGGCCGCCATCTGGTGGGGTGCCGCCACCTCGAAGCTCAACCACCACTTCCCGGGTGTGGTCACCGTGATGGTGAGCAACAGCCCGTTCCTCCGCTCACGGCGCATCCGCACCGCCATGTACAAGGACCATCCCGACGACCTCCGCCCATCCTGGATCGCGAGCTGGCTCGCACACGGTGGGACCGCGCTCGAGTACACCTTCCCCGCGCTCCTGGTCATCGGGGACGGCGGGGCGCTCACCACGATCGGCCTCGTCGCGATGGTGAGCTTCCACCTGTTCATCCTGTTCAGCGTGCCCATGGGCGTGCCGCTCGAATGGAACGTCTTCACGATCTACGCGGGCCTGTTCCTGTTCGGCGCCAACGCCGACGCGAGCCCTCTCCAGATCGACTCCCCGCTCCTGGTCGGGCTGTTCGTCGTGGGACTGCTGATCGGTCCCGTGCTCGGCAACTTCAAACCCGAGTGGATCTCGTTCCTGCCCTCGATGCGCTACTACGCCGGGAACTGGGCCACGAGCCTGTGGCTGTTCCGCAAGGGCAGCTACGAAGAGCTGGACGAGCACATCACGAAGACGGCGGCCACCTTCCGCAAGCAGCTCTCCCGCTTCTACGGCGAGGACGACGTCGCGGGGATCGTGGGACGTGCGCTCGCCTTCCGCGCCATGCACCTGCATGGCCGCGCCGTGAACCACGTTCTGCCTGCTGCGGTCGCCGATCTTGACGAGTACGACGTCCTCGATGGCGAGACGGTGGCCGGCATCGTGCTCGGCTGGAACTTCGGGGACGGACATCTGCATCACGACCAGCTCCTGGCCGCTGTCCAGGCACAGTGTCGCTACGAGCCCGGGGAGCTGCGGGTGGTGTACCTCGAGTCCCAGCCGATCCACCGACAGCGCCACCGGTACCGGATCCTCGATGCAGCCACCGGCATCGTGCAGGAGGGCGAGGTACCCGTACGCGACCTGCTGCAGGAACAGCCATGGCCCGAGCCCGAGGGTCGCGACCCGGCTCCTGGCAAGCCAGCCCCGACCGACCCGTAGCTACCCGGGCCCGCCCTTCTTCCCCGCGTAGATGTCGTCGATGACCTCGCGGTACTTGTCGCTGACGACATGGCGCTTGACGCTCATCTTGTTGCTGAGCTCGTCACCGACCTCGAAGTCGACCGGCAGGATGCGGAACGTCCGCACGGACTCGGCCTTCGACACGGCTCTGTTGGCGTCGTCGACGGCCTCCTGCACCGCGTCCCGCAGGTCCGGGTCGTCCACGAGGTCCGCCACCGACTTCCCCGCCTTGCCGTGCTCCTGGGCCCATCGGGGGAACTCTTCGGGGTCGATGGTGACGAGCGCCGCGATGAACGGCTGGTCGTCACCGACAACCATCGCCTGACTCACCAGTGGGTGGGCTCGCATGCGGTCCTCGAGCACGACCGGTGCCACGTTCTTGCCGCCCGCCGTGACGATCAGCTCCTTCTTGCGCCCGGTGATCCGCAGGAAGCCGTCGTCGTCGAGCGCCCCGATGTCGCCGCTGCGGAACCACCCGTCGTCGATCACGTCCGCGGTGGCGTCGGGGTCGCCGTGGTAGCCATCGAAGACATGCTTCCCTTTGATGAGGACCTCCCCGTCGTCGGCGATCCGGATCGTCACCCCAGGCAGAGGCTTGCCGACGGTGCCGATCCGGAAGGCGTCCGGACGGTTCAAGGTCGCGCCCGCCGTCGTCTCGGTGAGTCCGTACCCCTCGAGGATCAAGAGCCCGATCCCGTGGAAGAAATGGCCCAGCCGCTCCCCCAGCGCGGCGCCTCCGGACACGGCGTAGGTGACCTCACCGCCCATCGCCGCACGGAGCTTGCTGTAGACGAGCTTGTCGAACAGCCGGTGCTGGATCTTCAGCGTCATGGGCACCTTGCCGGACGTCTCGGCCCGGGAGTGGTCGATGGCGACCTGGGCGGCCCGGTCGAAGATGGCTCCCTTGCCGTCCGCGTGTGCCCGCTGTTGGGCCCCGTTGAACACCTTCTCGAACACGCGTGGCACGGCCAGCAGGAAGTTCGGCCGGAACAGCTGCAACTCCTCCACGAGGTGGGGGATGCCAGTGGAGTAGCCGATCGTGACACCAGCGGTGACGGCGGCCACCTGGATGATGCGGGCGAAGATGTGAGCCAGGGGCAGGAACAGCAGGGTCGACTGACCGGCGCGGAAGAAGGGGGCGATCGAGAGGACCTGTTCGACCTCCCAGACGAAGCTGTGGTGGCGGATCACACAGCCCTTCGGGCGACCGGTGGTCCCGGACGTGTAGACGATGGTGGCCAGGTCGTCCCCGGTGACGGCTTCGGCGCGACCGGTGACCTGCTCGGCCGGGATGTCCGCGCCGGCGGACTTGAGCTCCTCGATCGCCCCGTCCTCGATGACGTAGACGTGCTCGCAGCCCGGCAGCCGCTCGGCGACCCCTTCGTAGACGTCCCGCAGGGCATCGTTCTCGCAGATGATCGCGACCGCCTCGGAGTTGCTGACGATCCACTCGACCTGTTCGGCGGAGGAGGTCTCGTAGATCGGAACGGTGACGCAACCAGCCGCCCAGATGGCGTAGTCCAGGATCGTCCACTCCATCCGTGTGGAGGAGAAGACGCAGACACGCGCTCCGGGCTGGATCCCGAGACCGATCAGACCGGCGGCGACATCGCGGACCTGGTCGGCGAACTGCTTGGCGGACACCTCGACGAACGTGTTCCCGACTCGGTGGGCCAGTGCGGGGCGCTCGGGAGTGGTCCGGGCATGCTCCCACAGGCTCGTCGTGAGGTTGCGCTCCGCGGCGACGCTCACCTCGCCCGGGCTCGTGTACTCCTGCACCGGCGCTCCTCCGGCTCGAGGTCACGGGAATCCTATCCAGTCGCTGCGTGGTCCCTGCGTCGCTCCCACTAGCGTCGACGCAGACGAGGAGGCCCAGCCATGACCGTCCGGAGCGAGCAGCACGACGACGTCCTCGTGGTCACGATCGACCGTCCCGAGGTCCGCAACGCCGTCGACCGTCCCACCGCCGACGACCTCGAACGACGGTTCCGTGACTTCGACGGGGACCCTCGACTGTCCGTCGCCGTCCTGACGGGAGCGGGCGGCACCTTCTGCGCTGGCGCCGACCTCCAGGCGGTGGACTCCGGCGAACGCCGGAACCGCCTCGAGGAGAACGACCGCGGGCCCATGGGCCCGTCACGGCTGATGCTGTCGAAACCGGTCATCGCCGCGGTGGAAGGCTACGCGGTGGCAGGCGGGCTGGAGCTCGCGTTGTGGTGTGACCTCCGGGTCGTCGCCGAGGACGCGGTCTTCGGCGTGTTCTGCCGTCGATGGGGGGTGCCGCTGATCGACGGAGGAACGGTGCGGCTGCCGCGACTGATCGGCCTGTCGCGAGCTCTCGACATGATCCTGACGGGCCGGGGGGTGGAAGCCGAGGAAGCCGCGCGGATGGGGCTCGCGAACCGGGTCGTGCCACCCGGGGACACGTTGTCGACGGCGATGGACCTCGCACGCCAGCTGGCAGCGTTCCCCCAGGCCTGCCTCCGTGCCGACCGGACCACGGCTATCACGAGCTTCGGAGCGCCACTCGACGAGGCTCTCCTCGCCGAGCACCGCAGGGGGGTGGCGAGCATGGCGGACGGCGAGATGCAGGCCGGGGTCGCCAGGTTCGTCCAGGGCGCCGGACGACACGGCAGCTTCGACGAGTGACGTGCCCGCTGGGTGCTAGCCGACCAGCTTCTCGTCGGCCGCGCGGAGCCGCTCGACGAGTGCGGTCATGATCTTGCGAGCGAACGCCGGAGACTCGTAGAGCAACTCGGAGAAGTCCTTGCTGTGCATCACGAGGAGCACGGACGGTTCGGTGGTCACCACATCCGCCGTCCCCTCGCCGCGATCGATGAGCGACATCTCGCCAACCACATCACCGTCGCCGAGGATGGCCAGCTCCTTGCCGTTGCGCTCGACCCTCGCCGCTCCTTCCACGATCAACGAGAGCTGCTGCCCTTTCCGGCCCTGCCGGGCGAGCACCTCGCCTTCACCGACGCTGACCTCGTCCACGTGCGACGCGAGCGCCTCGAGATCGTCCTGGCTGAGGTTGCGGAACAGCGGGATCTCCTTGAGCGCCTCGGCCTTCTGTGACTTCCGCCCGAACCGCGCCATGATCGCCTCCTCATGGGTTCCTGGCGCAGCATAAGGCAGCGGGGCCCGACGGGGAGGAACCTTCACCGGACCTGGCCCGAAGGACTAGCGTCGGCGAAGGACAGCGCAGAAGGGCGCAGGAAGGTCTCACGTGGGCTCCGCCACACAGCTGCCGGCAGGAGAGGTCACCTTCCTGTTCAGCGACATCGTCGGCAGCACGCGGAGGTGGGAGCACGACGCCGACGCGATGGCTTCGGCGCTCGACGTCCACCACGAGGTCAGCCGACGCGCCATCGACGCACATGGGGGCTGGGTCGTCAAGGACACCGGCGACGGCTTCATGGCGGTGTTCGACCTCGCAGGCGACGCCGTGCGAGCAGCGGTCGAACTCCAACGCGGGCTCCGGGGCGCCACCTGGCAGGCAACTCCTCTGGAGGTGCGCGTCGGGCTCCATACGGGCCGAGCAGAACCGGCTGACGGGGACTACCACAGCCCGGTCGTCAACCGTTGTGCGCGGGTCATGGGGGTGGCGCATGGCGGTCAGATCCTGGCGACCTCCGCGGTCGTCGAGCGCTGCGCCGACGTGGCCGGGCTCCACTTCGAGGCGCTCGGGGAACACCGACTCAAGGATCTCGATCGCGCCGTGAGCCTCCATCAGGTGACGCATCCGGGGCTTCCGGGCCAGTTCCCGCCCCTGCGGTCTCTGGCCGAGACCCCCAACAACCTCCCCCACGTCGCCACCCCCCTGATGGGTCGAGACGCTCTGGTCGACGAGGTCGGGGCGCTGCTTGCCAACGAACGGCTCCTCACACTCACCGGTGCCGGCGGGATCGGCAAGACCCGGCTCGCCTACCAGGTCGCTGCGGAACAGCTCGAGGAGTTCGCGGACGGCGCCTGGGTCGTCGAGCTCGGCTCCACCTCCGAGGACGAGCTCGTCGCCCAGGTGACCGCCAACGCACTGCGGGTGCCCGACGCGCCGGGGCACCCCGCCCGGGAGCGTCTGGTGGCCCACGTGCGGGACCAACAGCTGCTGATGGTCATCGACAACTGCGAGCATCTTCTCGATCCGGTGGCGAGCCTCGTCGACGAGCTCCTGCAACGCGCTCCAGGGATCCGGGTGATCGCCACGAGTCGCGAGCCGTTGGGCATCCCTGCCGAGCGGGTGGTTGCGGTGCCGCCCCTCACCACCGACGGGCGAGCCGCAGCGGTCCGGCTCTTCGTCGACCGTGCGATCGCCTCGGGTGCACGCGAACCGACCGACGAGGAACTCCGCATCGTGCGGGACATCTGCCACCGCCTCGACGGCCTGCCGCTCGCCATCGAGCTCGCGGCCGGTCGCGCCCGCACGCTCTCGGTCCGAGACATCGCCGACCGCCTCGATCGTCGATTCACCCTCCTGACGGGTGGGAGCAGGACGGCGCTTCCGCGGCAGCGCACCCTCGAGGCGACCGTCGGCTGGAGCTACGACCTGCTCGACCGTCATGCGCAGCTCCTGCTCCAACGGCTCAGCGTGTTCACCGCGTCGTTCACGCTGTCCGACGTCGAGACGGTCTGCACCGACCCTCCCCTGTCCGAAGCGGACGCGCTGGACCTCGTGACGGAACTGGTGGACCGCTCGCTGCTGAGCGTCGACGTCGGCGAGGAGTCGCGCTACCGGCTGCTCGAGACGATCCGGGTGTACGCGCGGGAGCGTCTCCACGAGTCCGACGACGAGACGATCGAAGCGATCCGAACGCGTCACCTCGAGTGGGCCGTGGAGCACTCGCGGCGCGCCGCGGTCGGGCTCGAGACCAGCAAGCAGCTCCGATGGCTGTCGCTGCTGGAGGACCGCCTCGACGACCACCGTTCGGCGATGCGCTGGGCGCTCGCGAGCGGACGCCTCGAGCTCGGGGCGACGGTTGCCTCACAGCTCTACCGCTTCTGGTTCATCCGCGGGATCCGTGAGGGACGCGAGTGGCTCACCCCGTTCGCGGAGGCCGCCGATGACCTGCCCGAGGACCTTGCCGCCCACGTGCTCTTCACGTACGGATCGCTCCTGCAGACGATGGGCGAGTACGACCGTGCAACGAGCGTCCTGGACCGGTCCGTGGCGCTGTACGAGACCCTGGATCACACCCGGGGGCACGCCTACGCGCTGCACTACCTCGTGCGGTCGTCGTGGGGCGCTCGACCACGGGAGGAGGTCCGTGCGATCGCGGATCGAGCCCTTGCGATGTTCCGAGGGATCGAGGACCCAGTCGGCATCGGCCTGTCACTGCTGTTCATCGCGGTCGACGAGTTCGAGCGAGGCCGACTCGACGAGGGCCTCTCGATCATGGCGGACTGCGACGAGGTGATGCGCAAGATCGGCGCCCCCCAGCTCGTCGCCCACGCCCCCGAGATCACCGCGTGGGGCCTCACCGCAAAGGGCGAGGACGCGGCAGCCGCTGAGCACTTCGCCGAGGCCATCGAGCTCCACCTGCAGGTGAGGGACGCGCTGTGCATGGCCCACTGTCTCGAGAACGTCGCACTGCTGCTGACGCGCCACGATGCAGTGCTCGCAGCGCAGCTCCTCGGGGCCATGGAGGAGCTGCGCGATGAGATCGGCGTTCCCGTTCCTCCCTACGAACACCTGTCCTTCGAGCCGGCGCAGGAAGCCGTGGAGGCCAGGTTCGACGAGTCGCGACTCCGGGTGCTGTGGGAGCAAGGTCGCGCACTCGAGCCCGAGGAAGCACTGGGGCGTGCGCTGAGCGCTGTTCGTGTCCTGAGCTGACGCCGCCAGCGCCCGCCCGCCGTAGCCTCCCCGGGACGCGACCACCGGGGGGCCCATGTCTCGCGAGAACCTGACCCGCACACAGGCCGAACAGCGTGCGGAGATCGTCCGCGGGCTCCACTACGACGTCCACCTCGATCTGACCGGCGACGACCAGACGTTCGAGAGCGAGACCACGATCGGGTTCGAGGTCGCGCAGCCCGGCTCGACTTTCGTCGATCTCACGGCCACCGCCGTTCACGCGGCGACCCTCGACGGCACACCCCTCGGTCGCGAGGCCGTCGGCGGAACCAGGCTCGAGCTGCCCCACCTCGAACCCGGTGACCACGAGCTGCGGGTGACCGCCTCGATGGCCTACCAGCACGTCGGCAAGGGTCTGTCGCACTTCCGCGACCCGGAGGACGACCGCGTCTACCTCCACAGCCAGTTCCAGCCCTTCGAGGCCCACCTGGTCTACGCCTGCTTCGACCAGCCTGACCTCAAGGCACGCTTCGACATCTCCGTCGAGGCGCCCGCGGACTGGGTCGTCGTGTCCAACATGCCGCCGTCGCAACGGCCCGACGACGGCGGGGCGGGGCGGTGGGTCTTCGAGACCACTCCCCTGCTCCCCACCTACCTCACCGCCGTCGTGGCGGGCGGCTACGTCGGCACGCACGATGACCACGACGGTCTGCCACTGTCGGTCTACGTCCGTCGTTCGCTCGCAGAGCACCTCGACATCGACGAGATCCTCGCCGTCACCAAGCAGGGTCTGGACTGGTTCCAAGACGCGTTCGAGACTCCCTACCCGTTCGTGAAGTACGACCAGCTCTTCGTCCCCGAGTTCCAAGCAGGGGCGATGGAGAACCCCGGCTGCATCACCTTCAGCGAGGCCTACGTCTTCCGATCCAAGGTCACCGACGCAGCACGCGAACGGCGCGCCGAGACGATCCTCCACGAGATGGCCCACATGTGGTTCGGCGACCTCGTCACGATGCGATGGTGGGACGACCTCTGGCTCAACGAATCCTTCGCCGACTACATGGCATTCCTCGCCCAGAGCGAGGCGACCCGCTGGACGGACGCGTTCGTCACGTTCCTCGACAAGGAGAAAGCCTGGGGCAAGTTCCAGGACCAGCTCCCGACCACCCATCCGGTGGCACTGGACATGGTCGACATCGAGTCGGTGCACCAGAACTTCGACGGCATCACCTACGCCAAGGGCGCCGCCGTTCTCAAGCAGCTCGTGGCCTGGGTCGGCCGTGATCCGTTCCTGGAAGGCTGCCGCCGCTACTTCGACACCTACGCGTTCGGCAACGCCGACCTCGCCGAGTTCCTGGGCGTGCTCGAGTCCACGTCGGGGCGCGAGCTCAGCGGCTGGGCGGACGAGTGGCTCCGGACGACGGGTATCAACACGCTCCGACTCGACGTGGAGGTAGAGGACGGCACCTACCGAGGGGCACACGTGCGCCAGACCGCTGACCCGGGCCACCCCACACTGCGCCGACACCGTGTCGCGATCGGCCTCTACGAGCGCAAGGGTGGGACCCTGGTGCGGACGGGGCGGATCGAGCTCGACGTCACCGGCGAGAGCACGGAGGTCCTTGAGCTCACGGGTCGGCCGGTGGTCGACGCCCTGGTCCTGAACGACGACGATCTCACCTATGCCAAGATCGAGCTCGGCGAGGAGACCCTCGACCTGCTGGCGACGCACCTGTCGGATCTGCAGGAGCCGCTGCCACGCGCGCTCGTCTGGGCGAGCGCCTGGGACATGGTCCGGGACGCGACCATGCCCGTCCGACGCTACGTCGACATGGTGAGCGCCAACGTCGTCGCCGAGACCGAGATCGGGGTGGTCCAGCGCCTGCTCGCTCGCGCTGTCGGAGGCACGGAGCGCTACGGGGACCCCGACCATCGTGACACGGCGATCGCCGCCCTCGCGACCCGCGCCCGGCGACAGCTCGAACACCAGGAGCCGGGCAGCGACCTGCAGCTCGCCTGGGCGCGTCACTGGCTGTCGGTGGCGCGGCACGGCGACGAGCTCGAGGATGCCGTGCGGTTCGCTGGCGGCGGACTCTCCTTCGAGGGGCTCGAGCTCGACACCGACCTCCGGTGGTGGGCGGTGACCGCGGTCGCTGCCCACGGGGCGGCGGCAGACGGGCTCATCGCGGAGGCCCACGAGGCCGACCCGAACGACGACCTGGCGGACCGGAACCGTTCGTCGGCGCTCACCGCCCGCCCGTCAGCCGACGCCAAGGCGGCCGCGTGGGAGCGCCTCATGAACGAGGACCTCTCGCTGACGGTGTCGCGGCACCTGTGGGGCCCCTTCCACCAGTTCCCTCACCCGGAGCTCTCCGCGCACTACGTGGACCCCTACTTCGAGGTCCTGCCCGGGCTCTTCGAGGACCGCGAACTGGACTGGGCGATCGAGTTCGCCGAGGGGATGTTCCCCCACCCCGTGGCCAGTGACTCTCTCCTCGAGCAGACGGACCGGTTCCTCGACCGGGACGACCTGCCGGGACCGTTGCGTCGAGCGGTACTCGATCAGCGTGACACCCTCAGGCGCACGCTGGCCGCCCGCGCCTGTGATCGGGGCGCCGCGGGGTGAGGGTCAGTCCGCCGACCGTCGACGCAGGTCCTCGGGGCGGTTGACGTTGCGGACGAAACTCGCCGAAGGATCCAGCTCGCCCCACACCTCTGGACCGGCAAGCTGCCCTCCAGCGTCGATGAACAACGTGGTCACCGACCGTTTGCCCGCATCGAGCGCCTCGGTCACGACCGCCTTCGCGGAACGGACCCAACACGCGTGGAGCGGCTGGCAGCGGCCCCTCACCACGGGTGCGATCCCCACCGGGTTCCCGTCCCACGCTTCGGACAGGTGACGCAGCACCTCTGGCGAGCTGTCGGGCAGATCCACACCGACCACGGCCACCAGCTCGGACCCCGCCACCTCCAGACCCGCTTCGATCCCAGCCAGGGGCCCACCGTCGGAGACGCGATCGCGTACCTGGGGCTCCTCGAGGCCGCTGATGCTCCGGGTGGCTCCGCTCGCCACGACCACCTGCCCGCCGAGGACGCTCATCCGGTCGACCGCTCGGTCGATCATGCGCTCCCCATCGATCTCCAGCAGGGCCTTGTCGCGGCCCATACGCCGCGACCGTCCGCCCGCCAACACGACGACGTCGAGCTTCGTCACGCCCCGGCCATCGGCCGCAGCATCACCTCATCGCCAGCATCCAACCGCGCGGTACCGGGCGGTACGACGATCCAGACGTTCGCGGTCCCTGCGCTGGCGACCCGCCCCGATCCGCCCCGTCCTACGGGCGTCACGCTGGCGTGATCGGCCCCCTCGGCCACGTGGCCGCGCACGAGCCGCAGTCGTTCCCCATCCCCCTCCACCGCGGCGGTGAGGCGTACGGGTCGGATCGCGGGCCGGAACGGCCGCCCCGCGAGCTGACCGACAGCTGCTCGGACGAACAGTTCGTACGCGACGAGGGCCGCGATCGGGTTGCCCGGCAGACACAGGACCGGCACCTCGTCGACGATCCCGAGCGCGAACGGTTTCCCCGGCTTCACGGCCACACGCCATCGTTCGACGCTGCCGAGGTCCTCGATGGTCGCCGCCACCCGGTCGCGGGGTCCCACCGAGACGCCGCCGATCGTGACGATGAGATCACTGACGCTGGCGGCGGTGCCGATCGTGGCAGCGAGGCGGTCGTGGTCGTCGCCCACGGGCCCGACGAGATCCACGTCGACGGGACCCTCGTCGGTCAGCGCGGCCATCATGCTGTCTCCGAGCGCATCCGGTACCTGGCCGGGCTCGAGATCGCCCCGTCGGGACACCTCGTCACCGGTCAGCACGACCGTCAGGTGCGCTGGCCGGTGGACCGGGAGCGAGCGGTGGCCACAGGCAGCTGCCGCCGCGAGTTGGACCTGGCCGAGCGTGACGCCCCGCTCGAGCACCACGTCCCCGTGGGCAACGTCCTCACCGCGACGCCGGACATCGCGTCCAGATTCGACCGGCACACGGACCAGGATCTCCTCCCCCTCCTTCTCCACCTCCTCGACACGCACGACCGCGTCGGCCCCGGCGGGGACCAGTGCGCCGGTGGCGATCTCCACCGCGTCGCCCGGCGTGCACGGCACGACGGACGGGAACCCGGCATGGGAACGTCCGACGACGCGCAACGAGACGGGGTCGGCAGGACGTGCTTCGGTCGTGTCCTCCGCACGCACTGCGTACCCGTCCATCGCGGAGTTGTCGTGGGGAGGCAGCGAGACGAGGGCGGCGACGTCGCGGGCGAGCACCGCCCGCCAGCATCGCGCGATCGGGATCTCCGACACGGGGGTGGGATGCACGGAGCGCTCGACCGCCGCGACCACATCCTCGACCGGCGTCAGTGTCATCACGCAGGCGCCACGGCCACGGGGATGCCGTTCAGCACGGACGTCCCGGACACGGGGTCCATCGCCTCCGGGTCACTCAGGAGGTTGGAGTTCTCGCCGGGCTGGTCGGTCGCCACCCCGAGGCGAACCCCGTCCAGGTCGTGCCCGAAGCCGTGCGGCACGCTCACGACCCCCCGGGCGATGTCCTCGGTGACTTCCACCGGCACCACGATCGAGCCGGCCGCGGAGGTCACGCGCGCCGAGTCGCTGGTCGCGATGCCGAACGCCTCGGCGTCGTCCGGATGGATCTGGAGGGTGCACAGGTCCTGGCCCTTGGCCAAGGTCGGCACGTTGTGCATCCACGAGTTGTTCGTGCGCAGGTGACGCCGGCCCACCAGCACCAGGTCCGGAGGAGCTTCGTCGAGGCTGGCTCGGAGCCGTTCGAGGTCTTCGGCGACGAGGTCCGGCAACAGTTCGATCGCACCCGAGCGGGTGTTCAGGACCTCGGGCACGCGCGGCTCGAGGGGCCCGAAGTCGATCCCATGGGGATGCTCCAGCAGCCGCTCGAGCGACAGGCCGTCGCCGTTCCCGTTGAAGTGGTCGCCATAGGGGCCGCTGCGGAGCAGCAGATCGAGGAGCCGCTCCGGGCCCCGGTACTCCGACACGGCCGCGAGCAGCTCATCGGGGTCGCGACCCTTGACGGGCGAGCGTGGGTAGGAGGTGACCTGTTGCGCCAGCGTGGTCGCCACCAGGTCGTCGAACGCCCGGACGTCGGCGTCCGCCCCCTGTCCGGTGGCGATGGCACCGAGCCGGAGGAGGATCTCCCACTCGTCGGGGCGGTCCTCGGGCGGTAGCACGGGGGGCGAGTAGTTGGCGACGTTGCGGATCGACAACTGGTAGAAGGGCAGGGTGTAGTGGCTGCGGCGGAGCGCACTCGGCGGTGGCAGGATCACGTCGGCGTGGCGGGTCGTCTCGTTGACGTAGGGATCGATCGACACCATGAACTCGAGACCGCCCAGCGCGGCGTCGAGCCGCTCGCCGCCCGGGGTCGACAGCACCGGGTTCCCGGCGATCGAGACGAACGCTCTGACCTGGCCCTCCCCCGGTGTCTCGATCTCGTCGGGCAGCGTCGCCACCGGGAGCTCGCCGAACACCTCCGGCAACTCGCGGACGCGGCTGGTCCACCGGCCGATCTCGAACGGTGGGCGCCCCGACCGGTCCGGCACGTGCGCGGGGCGGGCGAACATGGCACCACCGGGCTCGTCGAGGTTGCCGGTCAGCACGTTCAGGACATCCACGAGCCAACTGGTGGTCGTCCCGAAGGACACGGTGGTCGTGCCGATGCGGCCGTAGACCGCGGCGCGGTCCGCAGCGGCGAGCTCGTGGGCGGTACGGACGATGGTGGCGGCGTCGATGCCGCAGCGGGGCGCGACGGCCTGAGGCGTGAACGGCGCCAGCGCCTCCTCCACCTGCTCGACCCCCTCGACGTGTTCGTCCAGTCGGCCCAGCGTGATCAGGTCGTCGGCGAACAGCGTCGCGGCCATCGCGGCGAGGAAGACCCCGTCGGTTCCGGGCCGGATCGCCAGGTGCTCGTCCGCGCGGGCTGCGGTCCGGCTGCGCCGGGGGTCGACCACCGTGAGCTTGCCGCCCCGCTCCCGCAGTGCCCGGAGGCGGCCGGGGAAGTCGGGTGCGGTGCAGAGGCTGCCGTTCGACATGTGCGGGTTCGCGCCGAGCATCAACAGGTGGTCGGTGCGGTCGATGTCGGGAACCGCGATCGCCAGTGGGTCACCGAACAGCAGCCCACTCGAGACGTGCTTGGGCATCTGGTCGACCGTGCTGGCCGTGAAGATGTTCTGGGTGCGGAGCGCCTTCAGGAACGGCTTGCCGTAGAGCGCACCCGAGAGGTTGTGGACGTTGGGGTTCCCGAGGTACACGGCCACCGCGTTGGGACCCTGCTCGTCGATGATCGGCCACAGTCGGTCCGCGACGTACGCGAACGCCTCGTCCCACGAGACCTCTGACCACGAATCGCCAGTGCGGATCACCGGTGACCGCAGCCGGTCCGGATCCGCGTCCAGCTCCCCCATCACCGCCCCCTTGGGGCACAGGTAGCCGTGGCTGAAGACGTCGTCGTCGTCGCCCTCGATCCGCACGACCTCGTCACCCCCGAGGGTGAG
>JAWVZB010000025.1:0-32200 GCA_033722375.1 Nitriliruptorales bacterium
CCTGGTCGAACTCGTCAACGATGTCACCGACGAGCTGCTCGAGAACGTCCTCGATCGTGACGATGCCCGCGGTGCCCCCGTACTCGTCGACGACCACGGCGAAGGTCCGCTGCCGGGAGCGGAACTGTGCGAGGAGGCGGCGTACGAGCTCCGACTCGGGGACGACCAGCGCTGCCGTGGCGATCGCGCCCAAGGTGAGCTCGTCCTCCTCGTGGGCCTCGACCTGGAGCACGTCCTTGATGTGCACGGTGCCGAGGACGTCGTCCCCAGTCTCCCCCCGGACCGGGAAGCGGGAGTGGCCGGTGCGGCGGGCGGCGTCACGCAGCGCCTGGATGCCGTCCTCGGCGCCGAGGAAGTAGACGTCGGGGCGGGGCACCATGATCTCGTGGACCCGGGTGTCGCCGAGCTCGACCGCCCGGGCGAGTAGCTCCGCCTGCGCCTCCGTGAGCGACCCCTGCTCGCCGGAGACGGCGATGATCCGCGACAGCTCATCGACGCTGTGGGCGCCGACCAGCTCCTCGCTGAACTCCACCCGCAGGAGGTGCTGGGAGGTCCAGGCCGCCGCCCGGTCGAAGATGCGGATCACGGGCCCGAAGAGCACACCGAACGCACGCATGAACCGCGCCAGCCGCAACGCGACCGGTTCGGGGCGGGCGATGGCCAGGTTCTTCGGGGCCAGCTCACCGAACAGCATCTGCACGACCGAGGCCAGGAGCAACGCCACGGTGACCGACACCGCGGTGACGGTCTGATCCGGCAGTCCGAGCGCCTCCATGGCGGGGCGGACGAAGAGCTCTCCCAATGCATCCTCGGCGAGGAAACCGACCACCAGCGACGTCGCGGTGATCCCGAACTGAGCCGCCGAGAGCACGAACGAGAGCTGGCGCAGCTCGCGCAGCACCATCCGCGCCCGGGCGTCACCGGCTTCCGCTCGCTCCTCGATGAGCCCTCGCCGCGTGGCCACGAGCGCGAACTCGGCAGCGACGAACAGCCCGTTCATGACCACGAGCAACGCGGCCACCGCCAACGCGACGCCGGGATCCACTCGCTCGTTCCGCCTTGTCGGCCGGGACCTCTACCCAGCCGAGAAGGTTACGGAAC
This sequence comes from Nitriliruptorales bacterium, assembly GCA_033722375.1. Taxonomy (GTDB): domain Bacteria; phylum Actinomycetota; class Nitriliruptoria; order Nitriliruptorales; family Nitriliruptoraceae; genus JAWVZB01. The sequence goes on from JAWVZB010000025.1 coordinate 1,102, forward strand.
AGGAGACCTCAGAGTTGGCGTCGAGCGAGACGACGACCGGCCCGGCCTCCTCGGCGGCGGCGACGCCGCTCCCGGGTTCGATCGCGACATCGACACGGGTCGAGCTCGAGGCGACGACCTCGCCATCCACCAGCAGCGAGACCTCGATGGTCCCGTGCGCCTCGACCACGACCTCGTCGTCGGCGTAGAACCCCCCTGCACAGACCGCGGAGCGTTCGGGCGCGTCCGGCGACGCCCCGTCGGGGACCAGTGTCACCCGCAGCGGGTTGCGATCCGGAGCCCCGTCCTGACGCTCGATCGAGACCGACGAGGTCTCGACCCAGGTCCTCGTAGCAGGGTCGGTGCTGTCGTCGACCGCCACCGACCACGACGTCCCCGTCTCGCCGACGTGGCCGTCGGGCGCCGACCAGGTGATGAACTCGGGCTCGGGTTCAGGCTCTGGCTCTGGCTCTGGCTCTGGTTCCGGCTCCGGTTCAGGCTCTGGCTCGGCGGCCGGCTCGGGTTCGGCCTCCGTGGCGGTCTCCGGCGCGCGGAAGCCCGCGCCTGGGTCGGGGCGCCCGGACACTTCCGAACTGGATCCGGACGAGACCGTGTCCGTTGACGCCGTCGTTGCCGGCGTGGGCGACTCGAGGACGACCCCGAGCACCTCGGCTTCCTCGGACTCGCCGCCGCAGGCGGCCACGAGCAACGCGAGCACTACGAGCAGCATCCGTGCTCGACCCACGCGATGCTCCTCTCTGCCGGTCCCCACCCGGCCTCGGCTGATGCTGCCACCCCTGTCACGGAACGTACGCGACCGGGCACCCTATGGCACGTAACTACACGGTGTTCCGCCCCGCTTTGAAGGCGATATGACCCGTTGTGATCAGTCTTTCAACCTTGGTTTTCCAACACATCCGCACGGAGCTGCCGGGCATGCGTGGCGAAGGGCAGCCCGGGATCCAGCAGCCGGGTGATCGCGAGTCCGGTCAGCCCGGCGAGCAGACGCTCCGCGCGACCGGCGGGGTCGGCGGCGTCGGGGTAGCTGCGCTCGATGGCGGCGGTGAACCGTTCGGCCCTGGCGCGGTGGCTGCGCAGTACCCGTCCAGCGATCCGCTCGTCGGTGAGCCCGCCCCCGACGGCGAGCTGCAGGTAGATCCTCGCGATGATCGGATCCCTCGTGAAGAACGCGATGTAGGCCTCGACCAGATCTTCCGGGGACTCCTCGCCGAGACCCCCCGGATCGGGATCGACCGCCTGGATGGCCTCGCGCACCACCTCGAGGATGGCGGCTTCCTTGGAATCGAACAGGTTGTAGAAGCTGCCCGCTCCGACGCCCGCCCGCTCCGTGAGCACCTTCAAGGTGGCGCCCTCGACCCCTTCTTCCACGAGGACCTCACGAGTGGCCTCGAGGATCCGCTCGCGGGTCTCAAGCCCGACGCGGTAACGGCCCATCGTGACCTCCGGTGGGTGGCCATCGCCCGCCCGGCCATGGCCACGAGTTGCATAACTGGAGCAAGCACTCCAATATGTAGTGTGCGATACAAGATAGAGCACCCGTTCCACGTTCGCGTCCCCGCCCCCCGCCCGACCGTCCCTCGGCCAGGAGATCCCCGTGAGTCACTACAAGAGCAACCTCCGCGACCTCCAGTTCAACCTTTTCGAGTTCCTCGAGGTCGACGACTACCTCGGCACCGGCCCCTTTGCCGCCCTCGACGTGGACACGGGACAGATGCTGCTGACCGAGATCGACCGCTTCGCGCGGGAGAGCATCTGGGCGGAGTCGTTCGTGCCCGCCGATCGCGAACCGCTGGAGCTCGACCCCGAGACCGGGGACGTCACGGTGCCCGACTCCCTCGACGAGGCGCTCCAGGCCTACTACGACGCCGGCTGGCACCTGCTCCCCCTCCCTCCGCACCTCGGCGGCTACGGCGCCCCGCCCACGATCCGCTGGGCGGCCACCGAGCTGTTCGCCGGCGGACACGCCACCGCCTCCCTGTGGCCCATCGGCTCGCTCATGGCCTGGATCATCGACCGCGTCGGGACCGAGGGGCAGCGGGAACGCTTCGCGAAGAACATGATCGACCAGCGCTGGGGCGGGACGATGGTGCTGACCGAGCCCGACGCCGGCTCGGACGTCGGGGCCGGGGTGACGAGGGCGACGAAAGTCGAGGAGAACGGTGACGACGACCTCGGGTCGGTCTGGCACCTCGAGGGTGTGAAGCGTTTCATCACCTCGGCCGACTACCAGGGCCACGACAACACCGTTCACCTCGTGCTGGCTCGACCCACCGGCCCCGAGCCCACCCCCGGCACCAAGGGCCTGCGCCTGTTCATCGTCCCGAAGTACCTCGTGAACGAGGACGGCTCCCTCGGGGAGCGCAACGGGGTCTACGTCACCAACCTCGAGAAGAAGATGGGGATCAAGGGCTCGGCCACCTGTGAGCTCCGGCTCGGCGAGCGCGAACCGTGCATCGGCTACCTGGCCGGCGACGCAGATCTCGACGGCGCCGGGATCCGGCAGATGTTCATGGTCATCGAGTACGCCCGCATGATGGTCGGGACCAAGGCGATGGCGACGCTGTCCACCGGCTACCTCAATGCGCTCGACTACGCCAAGCTCCGCGTCCAGGGCAACGACATGGTCGACATCGGCGACAAGAGCGCCGACAAGGTCACCATCATCCATCATCCCGACGTACGCCGGATCCTCATGGAGCAGAAGGCGCACGCCGAGGGGATGCGGGCCCTCGTCCTCTACACGGGCTGGATCCAGGACCAGGCACAGCTCGCCATGTCGGACGACGACGAGGGCGCCGGTGACGGTGACGTCGAAGAGCACGATGCATGGATCCGCCGTGAGGACCTGCTGCTGCCGCTGGTGAAGGGCTACTGCTCCGAGAAGGCCTACGAGCTGCTCGCCCTGTCGCTGCAGACCTTCGGGGGCTCTGGCTACACGCAGGACTACCCCATCGAGCAGTACATCCGGGACGCGAAGATCGACACCCTCTACGAGGGCACGACCGCGATCCAGGCACTCGACCTCACCTTCCGCAAGATCATGAAGGACCAGGCAGAGACCCTCAACTGGCTGCTCGACCAGATCGGCGAGTTCGCCAAGGCCGGCGCGGACGGGGACCCGTTCACACTCGAGCGAGCGCAGCTGGCCAGCGCACTCGAGGACGTCCAGGGTCACCTCGGGGCGCTCGCGAGCAACGCCATGACGGCCATGGACCCCGAGCAGCGCGAGGAGATCTACAAGACCGGTCTCCACACGACCTCGTTCCTGTTCAGCCTCGCGGAGCTCACGATCGGCTGGCTCCTGCTCCGACAGGGCGAGATCGCCGCGGCGAAGCTCGACGAGGCCGATGGCAACGACCAGGACTTCTACACCGGCAAGGTGGCGTCCGCACGATGGTTCGCGCGCACGGTGCTGCCGAAGGCCCAGTTGCGCCGCGAGCAGGCCGAGGCCGAGGACGCGGCCCTGATGGACGTGCCAGCCGCGGCCTTCTGATCCACCGTTCGGGCAACGGCCAGCCGGACACAGGCCAGCCAGGGCCCGACCGGCCACGGCGAGCTCTCGCACCGGCTCGCCCGATCGGAGACCATCCACGTTGTCCTGAGCTGGCGTCCGCCAGCCACCCTTCGACGAGCCGAGGTTCCTCGGATGAGTGAGTCAGGCACGGCCTGGTACCGCCGCTGGTGGGCGGTGCTGCTGGTCATCCCGGCCATCGTGTTGGCGTTGGTGGCGCTGCTGGCCTTCTTCTTCATCTCCGCCGCGGTCCCGCTCCCCGAGGACGTCGGCGCAGCGCCGAGCACCGTCTACGACGTCGACGGGAACAAGATCGGGACGCTCAACGCCCAGGAGGCGCGTCAGGACATCGCGCTCGAGGATCTCCCCGAGTACGTCCCCCAGGCCGTCATGGCGGCCGAGGACCGCGGCTTCCACGACCACAGCGGGATCTCGGTCACCGGTATCGCCCGGGCGCTGTTCACCAACGCCGCTGCGGGAGAGATCCAGCAGGGTGGCTCCACCATCACCCAGCAGTACGTCAAGAACGCACTGGTCGGCAGTGAGCGGACGTTCACGCGCAAGGCCAAGGAGGCCGCGCTCGCGATCAAGCTCGAGCAGCGGTTCGAGAAGGACAAGATCCTCGAGATGTACCTCAACACGATCTACTGGGGCCGGGGCGCCTACGGGGTCCAGGCAGCAGCGAAGACCTACTTCGACAAGCCGGCGTCGGAGCTGTCGGTCAACGAGATCGCGACGCTGGCGGGGATCATCCAGGCGCCGGAGAACCTCGATCCCCTCGAGAACCCCGACGGGGCCGACCAGCGCCGCCGGTTCGTCCTCGAGGGGATGCTGGACGAGGGCTGGATCGACCAGCCTCAGCACGACGAGGCGGTCGACGCGGGGCTCCCCTCGGTGACCGAGCGCACCACCGTCGAGTTCGGGATGGGCGCCTACTACCTCGACGCCGTACGACGAGAGCTCGCCGCCGAGATCGGCGAAGAGGAGATCTTCCGGGGGCTCGAGATCCACACCGCCATGGACCGGTCCATGCAGGAAGCCGCGGAGGAGACCCTGCGGGGACACCTCGACGGAGCGTCCTACACGGGAGCGATCGTCTCGGTCGACCCGCGAACAGGCGGGGTCCGGGCGCTCGTCGGGGGGCCGGACTTCGCGGAGCAGCAGTTCAACACCGCTGTCCGAGCTGCCCGGCAGGTCGGCTCGTCGTTCAAGGCGTTCACGCTCGCCGGTTTCGTCACCGAGGGCTTCTCGCCAGAGTCGCGCTTCGACGCCCCGGCGTGCCTCGAGGTCGACGACCCCTCTCAGGAGGGCGGGAAGGGCGAGATCTGCAACTACGACCGGGCCGATCACGGCACCGTGGACGTCTACCGCGCGACCGCCGGATCGATCAACACCGTCTACGCCCAGGTGCAGCAGACCACCGAAGCACCGAACGTTATCGATGCCGCCACTGCCGCCGGACTGCCGGAAGAGCGGGGCGGCGAGGCCATCATGGAGACCGTGCCGACGCTGACACTCGGGGTCGACGAGTTCACCCCCCTGCAGATGGCGTCCGCGTACGGGACCTTCGCAGCCGAAGGCGTCCACAACCAGCCCCACCTGGTGATGAAGGTGGTCAACAGCGACGGCGAGACCGTGTACGAAGCCGACGTCGAGCAGGAAGAGGCGTTCGCGGCGAACGACGCCGCGATCGTGACCGACACCCTGCGGGGCGTGGTCTCGGGTGGTACCGGCACCGCCGCGGACATCGGTCGCCCCGCCGCCGGCAAGACCGGCACGACCAGCGATTACACCAACGCCTGGTTCGTCGGCTACGTCCCCCAGCTCGCCACCTCGGTCTGGATCGGGAACCTCGAGTCGTCCACCCCACTCGAGGGGGACATCACCGGGGGCTCGGTCCCCGCCGAGATCTGGGGCGCCTACATGGCGACCGCAGTGGAGAACCTGCCCGTCGAGGAGTTCCCGAGCCCGGACCTGTCCGACAAGCGCGTCCTCAACGAGGAGCCCAGCGAGAGCCCCTCCCCCACACCGTCACCCTCGCCGACACCGACACCCTCGCCCAGCCCCACGGAATGCGACGACGACGGCGACGTCAGCGAGATCCTGCTCCCGAGCGGTGAGACGAGCCCCTGCCCCGAGGAGAGCCCCTACTCGTCACCGTCACCGACCGAGAGCGAAACGAGCCTCCTCCCGACGGAGTCGGAGTCGCCCTCCGAGTCGCCGTCGCCTTCCGAGACCAGCAGCGGCTGAGACGCGTCAAGCCACCGCGCCGGCGTCGCGGAGCTGCTCGACCTCGGACGACTCGTAGCCGGCCTCGGCCAGCACGTCGTCGGTGTGTGCCCCGTACTCGGGCGGGGCGGACCTGACGGCCCCGGGGGTGCGCGAGAACCTTGGTGCGGGTGCGGGCGCGTGTCCCGCGTCCGTCTCGACGAACGTTCCCCGCGCCTGGTTGTGCGGATGATGCGGGGCTTCGTCGAGTGCGAGCACCGGCGCGACGCACGCATCCGAGCCCGCGAACACCTCGATCCATTCGTCACGTGTCCGACCGGCGAAGATCTTCGCGAGCTGCTCCTTCTGCTCCGGCCAGCGGTCCCGGTCGTGCTGGGGCCACTCGTCGGGATCCAGCTCGAGGCGGTCCAGCAGCTCTGCGTAGAACTGTGGCTCGAGCGCCCCGACCGCGATGAACCCGCCGTCCGCGGTGGCGTAGGTGTCGTAGAACGGAGCCGCCCCGTCGAGGAGGTTGCTCTGCCGCTCGGTGCTCCAGCCGCCGAGCTCCAGCAGCCCGTGAAAGAAGGCGGTGAGCGAGGCGGTCCCGTCGACCATGGCGGCGTCCACGACCTGGCCCTGGCCCGATCGCTCGCGCTCGAGCAGGGCTGCCAGGACCCCGATCGCCAGGTAGGTCCCGCCGCCGCCGAAGTCCGACAGGAGGTTCAGCGGTGGAGGGGGTGGCTCGCCCGCTCGACCGATCGGATACAGCGCTCCGGCGACCCCGGCGTAGTCGATGTCGTGTCCGGCGCGGTCGGCCAGCGGGCCGTCCTGCCCCCAGCCCGTCATGCGGGCGAACACGAGGCGTGGGTTGACCTCCGCGCAGACGTCCGGACCGAAGCCGAGCCGTTCTGCCACGCCCGGCCGGAAACCCTCCACCAGGACGTCGGCGCCTTCGACCAGACGCAGGAGGACCGACAGTCCGTCCGGGGACTTGAGGTCGATACCGATCGAACGCCGGTTGCGGGACAGCCCCACCATCGACGCCTCCGCTCCCGGCTGCCCGTGGACCGCGGTGACGCGATCGACCCGGATGACGTCGGCTCCGAGATCGGCCAGCAGCATCACCCCGAGCGGGGCGGGACCGATGGCTGCGATCTCGAGCACCCGAACGCCGGTCAGTGGTCCGCTCATCCGCCTCTCTCCTCGAGGTCGCGGAGGTCGAGCACCGCTCCGCTCTCGGGACGGGAGTCCACCACCCGCCAGATGTCCCGGGCCACGTCGTCGGGGTCGCGGAGCTCGCCGTCGGCGTGGAGGCGGCGGAACCGTTCCACCGGCGGGAAGTCGTCCTCGCTCTGCTCCCGGATCTCGGCTTGCATCTCGGTGGCGACCACCCCGGGGGCGATCGCGAGGACGGTGGCCCCGCCCCGCTCGCGCTGCTCTCCACCGACGGTCCTGACCCAGTGGTCCAGGGCCGCCTTGCCGGCGCAGTAGCCAGACCAGCCCGGATAGGGCGAGCTCGCCGCACCGGAGCTGATCATGACGAGCGTGCGCGCGTCCCCGAGGTGGGCGCTGGCGCGGAGGAAGCGGTCACCGAGCACCGGTCCCGCGGCGGCGTTCAGGACCACGTTCGTGGTGTAGTCGTGGTGATCCACCTCTCCGGCGAACCCGATCGGGGTCAGCGTGCCGGCACAGTGGAGCAGGACAGCTCGGACGTCGGTGCGGCCGTCGAGCTCGCGTTCGAAGGTCGCCGCGGCCGCATCCCATCCGTCGGTGGTGGACAGGTCGGCGGTCACGTGCGCGATCCCGTCCGCCCCCGACCGGCTGAGGTCGACCACCCGCGAGCCGTGCGGAGCATGGCTGGCGAGCGCACGGCCGATCCCGCGGGATCCGCCGGTGATGAAGACGATCGTGTCGGTCATACCGCCACCCTATGAGCGCACGAAGCGCTCGTGACAACCGCCGGACGCGGCTACCCGAGGCCGAGCACCCCCGGGTTCATGATCCCGGCCGGGTCGACTGCCCTCTTGGCGGCAGCGAGTGCGTCCCCGAACCGGTCCGGACGCTGCCGCTCGTACCACGGGACGTGGTCGCGCCCGACCGCGTGGTGATGGGTGATGGTTCCGCCTGCCGCCAGGATGACGTCCGAGGCGGCCGCCTTGATCTCGTCCCACTGGGCGAGGCGTTCCCCGGGTCGCCCCGGGGCGATCACGGTGAAGTACGGCGCGGCACCGTCGGGGTAGACGTGCGTGAGGCGGAGCCCGACCACCGCCTCCCCGCAGACCTCGGCGGCGGCTCGCGACAGCGCGTCACGGACCGCGGCGACGAAGCCGTCGAACGCATCCCACGTCACCGCGGTCTCGAGCGTCTCGACCACCATGCCGAGGCGCACCAGCGCGTCACGGAGGTAGGGGGCACGCAGGAACGTCTCGCGCCAGGCGCCTTCGCCGCCCTCGGCGGTCCCGGTGCGGTCGCCTTCGCGGACGACGGGATCGTCGTGCGCCCCGCCGTGGTCGCGACACAGTTCGAGGCCCCGGTCGATCCAGGCTCCGAGCGGATGATCGGCCGACTCGAAACCGAGGACCAGGACCGCGCCCGAGCCGTCGCCAGCGCCGGACAGCGCGGCCTCGGTGGGATCGAGGAGCCGGCAGTTGGCCGGGTCGAGCCCCGACTGTCCGAGCGCCCGGACCGCGCGGGCACCCGCGGCGACGTCCGCGAACCGCACGGTCGCGCTGGCGCGGTGGACGGGGCGTGGCTGGACGCGCATCCAGGCGCTCGTGATCACCCCGAGCGTGCCCTCGCTGCCGAGCAGCAGGCGGTCGGGTGACGGCCCCGCGCCCGAGCCGGGGAGGCGTCGCGAGACCCACTCCCCCGCCGGTGTGATGGCCGTGATCGCCTCGGTCATGTCGTCGATGTGGGTCAGTCGCGTGGCGTAGTGGCCGCCGGCACGGGTCGCGAGCCAGCCGCCGAGCGTGGAGAACTCCCACGACTGCGGGAAGTGACGGAGGGTGAGGCCGTGCGGCCGGAGCTGATCCTCGATCTCGGGACCGCGCGCCCCGGCCTGGATGCGTGCGGCGCGGGACACGCCGTCGACCTCGAGCACCCGCGACACGCGCGACAGGTCGAGCGACACGGCCGCTCGAGCGCCTCTCGGCTCGACGCCACCGACCACCGACGTGCCACCCCCGAAGGGCACCACGTCCACGCCCTCGTCGGAGGCCCAGTCGAGCAACCGCGCGACCCCCTGAGGGCTCTCGGGGTAGGCGACGGCGTCCGGGGGGTTCGCCGCTCGCCCCTCGACCGCGCGCACGACGTCGCGGAACGCCTGCCCGTGGCCGTGGAACAGCCGGTCCTCCGGGGTGGCGGACACCTCGACGGCGAGCGCATCGGGGATCGAGACGCGCGGCTCGGCGACCTCGACGTCGCCCACCTCCGGAGCCGGGAGCGCCTCGGTCGGCGCGGTCGAGAACCGCTCGGCCAGCATGGACCCGAGTCCGTCGAGGGCCTCGCCGCCGAGCTGCTCGTCCACCCATCCCCATCCCCACCAGCTCCGGCGCCGGGTCATGGTGTTGCTCGCTCAGCGGCCACGAACCCCGCGAGCCGTGCGACGTAGCGGCGCCAGCCCTGCTCGGGGAACCCGTGCGCCATGCCGGCGAACAGCTCGAAGTCGGCATCCGGGAGGGCGTCGGCCAACCGACGGGACTCCGCGACGGGGACCACCGGGTCGAGCTCGCCGGCGAGCACCAGCGCCGGACACGAGATGCGGTCGAGCACGCCGCTGGCGTCGTGGCTGCGGCAGGCGGACGACAGCGCCAGGTGACGCTGGACACGGTCGGAGGCGTCCGGGGCGCCCCCGAGCCGCAGGAGCAGTCGACGCTTCCAACGCTCGGCCCCGGTGTAGGAGGTGTCGATCGCGTCGCGGTAGAAGGCGCGCCACCGACCAGCGGTCACGTACCGGTCCCACCGCTTGATGACCTCGCGGAGGTGGTCCCCCGCGGTCGCAGACGTCGCGCTCAGCACGACGCGGGAGACGAGGTCGGGGCGGGCGGCGACCAGATGCTGGGCCACCATCCCCCCCATGGAGTGACCGGTGACCGCGACGGGGGGCTCGCAGGTCGCCTCGATCGTCTCGGCCACGTCGACCGCCAGGGTGGCGGTGGTGAGCTCTGGTGGCAGCGGTGAGCGGTACGACAGCACCACGAGCCGCAACGACTGGAGTGGCTTCGGGAGCTCGGGGAGCGCCTCGCGGGCACGGTCGTCGGTGACGGGGGCCAGCCCGTCCGAGAGCCCGGACAGCGCCACCACCGTGGGGCCCGCAGGGTCCCCGAGCTCGATGTAGGGGACCGTGCCCGCGGCGACGACCACCTCGTCCACACGGGCGTCGACCACGGACCGACCTCTGTCAGGAGGACGCGACCCTAGTGCAGGTGGGAACGCTCCCCCAGGCCCCGGGGGAAGTGGTGCGAGCGGTACCGTGCGCCGCCGATGGATCACGACGAACGCCCCGAAGGCGATGGCGAGCCACCCGGCGACTACTTCGTCACCGTCGACCCGACCGACCTCCCGGCGAGCTCCCCGCCCCGACCGGCCGGATCGGGGCGCTGGCTCGCGATCCTGGCGGTGCTCCTCGTCTCGCTCGGAGCTGCGATCGCGATCACGGCCGTGCTCCTCCCGACGGAGGACGACGACAGCGCGGTGGCGAGCTCCCGACCAGCGGGTGGGCCGGTCGTCGAGGACGGCTTCAAGCTGTGGGCCACCAACGACGACGGCTCGCCCGTCCGCTGGAACTCCTGCGAGCCGCTCCGCTGGGTGCTCAACTCCTCCGGTGCCCCGCCGGGCGCGATGGCCGATCTGGAGGCAGCGATGACCTCGATCACCGACGCCTCGGGCCTCCGGTTCGACTTCGTGGGACACACCGACGAGCGCCCCCACGGCTCGCGTTCGCCCTACCAGCCCAACCGCTACGGCAGCGAGCAGTGGGCACCCGTGCTCGTGGCCTGGTCACCTGCTGGCGAGAACGAGTTGCCGCTCGGCCAGCGCGACCGGGCCGTGGCGATCCCGCTCGCGGTCGGCGACGAAGCCGCGACGGTGTTCGTCTCGGGTCAGGTCGTCTTCAACAGCGACCGGATGCTGCAGCCCGGCTTCGGGGATCGCGCCCACTCGCTCGGTGCGACCGCGATGCACGAGCTCGGTCACCTGATCGGGCTCGACCACGTCTCTGACCCCGACCAGCTCATGTTCGCCCACCCCCATCTGGGACCCGTCCGCTGGGGCGAAGGCGACCGGCGCGGACTGGCAGCCGTCGGCGAAGACGCTGGCTGCGTGGAGGTTCCCACTCCCCGCCCGGTGGACGTCACCTACGTCCCCGACTTCGGGGACGAGTAGCGCCGCCGCGGGTGGAAGTCCGCCCCTCAGGCGGGCTGCCGCAGGGGCGACGGCGCCGCACGCTCCTCACGAGCACGCTCGAGGAGCTGCCGACAACGCTCGGCGTAGAGGGCGACCGCCACGAGCGGGATGCTCTCTTCGGCCTCGTCGTGCCGGACGACCGTCGATGCGCCGGCCGCGAGGTAGCGGTCGTTGTGCTCGCCCACCACGACGACCGGGACGTGCACGTTGCGCCAACCGCCCACCCGGATGCTGCCGAGCAGTGAGCACTCGGTGTCTTCTGACAGGAGGTCGATCACGACGAGTTCGGGGCGTGTGTCGAGGTAGGCGCGGAGGGGATCCTCGCCCATCGATGGAACCACCGCGGTGAAGCCCGCCTGCTCGAGCTGTCGCTTGTACTCGCGAGCGTCGGATTCGAACTCTGCGATGACCAGTGCGGTTGCATCCATATGTTCCCCGTGCCTTCCATGGGCGTCTCCAGGAAACATCGGCGTCACCGGGGCGCCGCTGCGTAGCTCGGACGAGCCGTTCTGTGGGTTCACTCGATGTACGAGGCGGCTAGTCCTACTGGTCGGTGACGCGGTAGTCCACCGTCGTCGAGACGGGACCAGCGACGAGCCTGAAAGGGCTCAGATGGCCTCGAGCTCCTCGATCTCGCGGGCGAGGTCCAAGTCCTTGGTGGTGACCCCACCCGCGCTGTGGGTCGTCAGCGTCACGTTGACAGTGGTGTAGGAGTTGTGCAGGTCCGGATGGTGGTTGGCGGCGTCGGCCTTGGCGGCGACCGCGTTGATGAACCCGACGGCATCCATGAACTCGTCGAACTCGAACGTCTTCGTGATGGCATCGTCCTCGAACGACCAACCGTCGAGGTCGGTCAGCCGTTGCTCGATCTGTTCGGAAGGCAAGGTGTCCATGCCACGTTGGTAGCAGTAGTGGCCGCCGAACGCGACCGACGAACGGGCGACCCACCAGGAGCAGGCCCCATGAGGAGGAGCCATGACAGATCACACCGAGTTCATCCAGGAACACCACCGCGCGGTGCTGCACACCTACCGGGAGGATGGTTCGCCGCAACTGTCCCCGGTCGTGGTGGTGGTCGATGACGAGGGCAGGCCACTGATCTCGACCCGCGAGACCGCAGTCAAGGCCAAGAACCTCGCCCGAGACCCGCGGCTGTCGCTGTGCGTGTTCACCGACGAGTTCTACGGGCCGTGGATCCGGGTCGACGGGCAAGCCGAGATCGTCCACCTGCCCGACGCGATGGACCTGCTCGTCGACTACTACCGGCGCGCCCGTGGGGAGCACGACGACTGGGAGGAGTACGAGCAGGCGATGCGCGACCAGCGCCGGGTCATCATCCGGGTGGACGTCGAGGAGGTCGGACCGAGCGAATCTGGCTGAGGCACCGTCTTGTGGAACACTCGTGGGGCACCGACAGGGACCACGAGTTGACCACCACCGACACGCCCACTGACACCCCCACCGTCAGCACCGACCCGTTCGGCGAGCACCACGAAGAGCTCCGGCGCTCGATCCGCCGTTTCGTCGCGGACGAGCTCGCTCCGCACGCCGAGGAGTGGGAACGGGACGGCTGGTTCGCGGACTGGGTGTTCCCACGCATGGGTGAGCTCGGCTTCCTCGGCCTGACCGTGCCCGAGGAGTACGGGGGCCAGGGCGCCGACTACTGGGCCACCGTCGTCCTCGGCGAGGAGATCATGGGCTGCGGGAACGGCTCGGTCCCGATGGCCGTCGCCGCCCACACCGACATGGCCACACCCCCGATCCTCAAGTTTGGGACCGAGGAACAGAAGCAGGCCTACCTCGCACCCGCCGTGCGGGGCGAGAAGATCGCGTGCATCGGCATCACCGAGCCCGAGGCCGGCTCCAACGTCGCGGGCATCCGCACGCACGCGAAGCGCGACGGCCGCGACTGGATCATCAACGGCTCCAAGATGTTCATCACCAACGGGGTGCGTGGCGACTTCGTGACCATGGTCGTGCGCACCGGAGAGCCCGGCACGACCCCCGACGGCCAACCCGACCCGTGGTCGGGGATCTCGCTGTTCCTCGTGGACACCGACCTCGAGGGCTTCGAGGTCGCCAAGAAGCTCGACAAGGTCGGGATGCGATCGTCCGACACCGCGCTGATCTACCTCACGAACGTCCGGGTTCCCGAGGAGGCCCTGCTCGGGGTCGAAGGACAGGGGTTCAAGCAGATCATGTGGGAGCTCCAGGGCGAGCGGCTGATCGCCTCGATCCAGGCGGTGGCCGGGGCGCAGCGGACCTTCGAGGCCACCCTCGAGTACACCCGGCAGCGCGAGGCGTTCGGCCGCTCGATCGCGAGCTTCCAGGTCAACCGACACAAGCTCGTGGACATGGCCACCCAGATCGAGGCCTGCCGACGGCTCCTCTACGACTGTTGCGACAAGTGGAACCGCGGCATCTACGCCATCACCGAGATCGCCCAGTGCAAGCTCGCGTGCGCCACGATGAGCTTCGAGATCGCCGACGCCGCACTCCAACTCCACGGCGGGTTCGGCTACTCCGAGGACTCCCGCATCGCCAGGACCTGGCGGGACAGCCGGCTCGGACGCATCGGTGGCGGCACCGACGAGGTCCAGCGCGAGATCATCTCCAAGCTGATGGGACTCTGATGTCAGACGCGAGCACGATCGACCTGACCCCGACCACCTCCGCCGACGAGTCGGCCATCCCGCTCTACCGCGACGAGCACGACGCCCTGCGCGAGTCAGCACGACGCTTCGTCGAGGCCGAGATCGCCCCGAACGTCGAGCAGTGGGAACAGGACGAGGACTTCCCGCGTGAGCTGTTCGCCGCGGTCGGCGAGGCCGGCTTCTTCGGCCTCAAGTTCTCCCCCGAGTGGGGCGGGTCGGGGCCGGACCTGCTCGCCCAGGCGGTGTGGATCGAGGAGCTCGCCAGAGGTGGATCCGGGGGCGTCGCCGCCGACCTCGGCGCCCACAGCGACCTCGCCGCGCTCTACGTCTCCCGGGCCGGCACGGACGAGCAGAAAGAGCGCTACCTCGCCCCGTCCATCACCGGCGAGCTGATCGGGGCGCTCGCGATCACCGAGCCCGATGCTGGCAGCGACGTGGCCAGCATCCGCACGCGCGCTCGCCGCGAGGGCGACGGATGGGTGCTCGACGGCGCCAAGACCTACATCACCAACGGTGCCTGGTGCGACTACGCGGTCGTGGCGGCCAAGGTGTCGCCGGAGGACGGCGGGGCGGACGACCCCCACGGGCAGGTGACCCTGTTCCTGGTCGACGCCGACGCCGACGGCTTCGAGCAGAGCCGTCTCCGCATGCTCGGCTGGCGGACGTCGCACACCGGCGAGTTGCACTTCGACAGCGTCCGCCTCGGGGAGGAGCAGCTCCTCGGGAAGGTGGGCGGGGCGTTCGGCCTCATCATGCAGAACTTCGCCTGGGAGCGGCTGTCGATGTCGCTCGGGGCGGTGGCCGGGGCCGAGCGGACCCTCGAGGCGGCCATCTCCTACGCGAAGGAGCGTGAGGCGTTCGGTCGGCCGGTCGCGAAGTTCCAGGTGTGGCGACACCGGTTCGCGGACCTCGGCACCGAGATCGCGAAGGGCCGCGCCCTCACCGAGCACGCGCTGCGCCTCCACGTGCAGGGGGTCGAGGGTGGCGACGTCGATCGCTCCGAGATCGTCCGTGCCACCGCGATGGCGAAGCTGTTCACCCAGCGCATGGCGTTCGAGGTCGCCGACGAGTGCGTCCAGGTGCACGGTGGATCGGGCTACATGATGGAGTACCCCGCGCAGCGGTTCTGGCGCGACGCCCGCCTCGGTCCCATCGGTGGCGGTACCGACGAGATCATGCGGGAGATCGTCGCGAAGACCTACGGCCTGTGAACCGGTCCGTCCGGGTCCGGGAGATCCGCCCGGAGGAACACGACCGGGTCGGGGAGCTCCTGCTGGCCGCTTACGACGACGTCGGACCGTTCAGCCAGGAGTACCGGTCGTTCCTGCGGCAGCCGTCGTGCTGGGTCGAGGACACGACCGCCACCTACGTCGCCGAGGTCGACGGGGAGGTCGCGGGATGCGTGGCCTTCGTGCTGCCGGGCGACCGCGAGTTCGAGAGCACGGACCCACCACTCGGCGACTGCGGCTTCCGGTTCCTGGCCGTGGCACCCGAGGCGCAGGGATCGGGGGCCGGGACCGCCCTCGTGGAACGCTGTCTCGACGCCGCCCGGTCGCGGGGCTGTCGGCGCATGATGATCCACTCGATGTTCTTCATGCGGTCAGCCCACCGGCTGTACGAGCGGTTCGGGTTCGTGCGACGCCCCGACCTCGACGTGACGTTCCCGTCCGGAACCGGCTACGCCTTCACCCTCGACCTGTCCGAGGACGCGAGCGAGCACTTCCCCGAGCCCGGTCCCGTGCCGGACGAGCCGCCGTGGTTCGAGGACGTGTGGATCACCGATGGTGACCCCGCGGCGGAGGCCTCGACGACCCCCTGCTGAACGCGCGTACGCTGGCTCGCATGTGTGGTCGCTACGTCTCCGTTTCCACTCCCGAGCAGCTCGCCGAGCACTTCGACGTCGACGACGTCCGGACCGAGAACCTCGGCGAGCGCTACAACGTGGCCCCCACGCTCGATGTCTACTCGGTCATCGAGCGCGACGACGAGCGTCGGCTCGGGACCCTGCGGTGGGGGTTCGTGCCGTTCTGGTCGGACGGTCCGAAGAAGGGGCCGTCGCCCATCAACGCGCGGGTCGAGGGGATCCACCAGAAGGGGATGTTCAAGGACGCGTTCGCCCGGCGACGCTGCCTCATCCCTGCGGACGGCTTCTACGAGTGGCTGGATCGCGAGACCGGCAAGAAGCAGCCGTACTACTTCCACCACCCGGACGACGAGCCACTCGCCTTCGCCGGCATCTGGAGCTCCTGGCGCCCCGAAGGCGACGCCGACGGCGATGCGCTGTACAGCTGCGCGATCGTGACCACCGCGGCGCGGGGCGGGATCGCCGACATCCACGACCGCATGCCGGTGATCCTTCCCACCCGCCTGTGGGAGCCCTATCTCGGCGAGGACGTGGAACCGCGCCGGCTCGAGGAGACCATCACGGCGCTCGGCGAGCCCGACCTCGTCGCCTACACCGTCACCGACCGGGTCAACAACGTGCGCAACGACGGTCCCGAGCTGCTCGAGCCCGGGGAGGTGGAGTGAGCTGGTCACCGATCGCGGGGAACTCCCCCGGCAGTCCGAGCGTTGTACGAACTGAGTAGGGCCACCTGACCGCTGTGCGTTCGTCGCGCACCGGTGGAGCCGATGGAGGTGGCCCCCCACCCTGCCCGCCTCCCGCCCGCGCTCGGGCCCGGCCCGGCCGCGGCGTCCCTCACGTCTGCTGTCCACGCCGCGTGGGACACGCACCAAGGATCCCTCATGTCAGCCACCACCCCGTCTGCCGGACCACGCGCCCTGGCGACCCTCCTCGGCCTGTTCATGGCGCTCCCCTTCCTGGCCGCCGGCGCACCGAGTCCCCAGGTCAGCGGTGTCGACCCGGTCCGGCGATCGCCGTTCCACGATCCCGTCACCAACCGCGCCCGCGACGCAGTGGCCGCCACAGCTGAGGTGTCTGCGGCCCCCGCCGTCGAAGCGAGCCCGGAGCCGGCCCCGACCCCGTCGGTGCTGGCCACCGTCGCGGGTGTGGAGCTCCTGAGCGTTTCGCCCGACTCCGCCGCTCACGGCTTCCACGAAGGCTCCACCCGGAGCCTCGAGCTGACCCCCGTGGGACGACCGGTGGCGAACAAGCGCGGCATCGAGCTGCCGCCTGCCGCCGACGAAGGCGTCGACTACGTGGTGATGACCTCGCGCGGACGCGCCACCTCGCCGACGTCAGCGGTCGACGTGGCGGTCGCCGAGGGCACGCCGATCGCGAGCCCCGTGACCGGACAGGTGATCGACGTCTCCCGCTACGCGCTCTACGGCAAGCTGAGCGACGTCATGATCCGCATCCGGCCCGCGGCGAACCCCGACGTCACCGTCACGCTCTTCCACGTGACACACCCCGCCGTCGGTCCCGGCGACGAGGTGATCGCCGGCGAGACCGTGGTGGCCGCGGGACCCCGGCCGCTCCCCTTCGGCTCGCAGATCGACAAGTGGGTCGGTCACGCGGGTCCGCACGTGCACATCCAGGTCGACCGGCCGTGAGCCTCACCGGCTGAGCAGCGCGGCCACCTCCTGGCCCTGCCGGACACAGTGCGCGATACCGACCCCGTCGTAGGCGGCACCGGTGACGTGCACCCCGGGCGCATCGCGACGGAGGGCCACCCGGATCCGATCGACGCGCGCCCGGTGACCCACCTCGTACTGCGGGAGGGAGTCGTCCCATCGGGTGACCCGCGACGCCAGTGGTGAGCCCGACACCCCGGCCAACTGGCTGAGCTCTCGCACGACACGGCCCACGAGATCCTCGTCCGACACCTTCGGCGGCGGCTCTCCGACCCGCCCGACGCTGGCGCGCAGGAGGAACGGGTCGGCCGCCCGTGCGACGTGTGGCCACTTCCAGGAGCTCCAGGTGACGGCCTTCACGAGCGTCCCACGACTCCTCGGGACCAGCAAGCCCGACCCCGACGGGACGCGACGCATGGCCGCACGAGGAACCGCCAACGAGACCACAGCGACCGAGGCGTAGCGGATCTGGCCGAGCTCGCGAGCGGCCATCGGGCTGAGGTCCTCGAGGATCGACGCAGTTGCCCACGCCGGGGTGGCGAGCACCACCGCATCAGCCTCCCGCTCGCCATCGTCGGCCACCACCGACCAGCCGTCCGCCGTGGCGACCACGGACCGAGCCTCCACCCCTGGAAGGATCCTCGGCACGCCGTCACGGAGCCGGTCGACGAGCTGGCCGAGTCCGCCGTCGAGCGTCAGGAACACCGGATCGTCGCTGGGCGCGGAGCGGTGTTCCCGAAGCCCCCGGCGGAGGCTCCCCGGCTGCTCCGCAGCCGCGGCGAGCGGCGGGATGGTGGCACGCACCGAGAGCTCGTCGGCGCGACCGGCGTAGACGCCACCGAGCAACGGCTCGACCAGCCGGTCCACGACCTCGGTCCCGAACCGCTCCCCGACCAGCTCCGCCACCGAGGTGTCTCCCGACAACGGCTCGGAGCGCGGCCGGAACGGCTCGCGGATCGCCTCCCAGAGCCCCGATGGCGACAGCACGTTTGAGCGCGCCAGCGACACCGGGTCCGTAGGGACCCCGAAGACCGTGTTCGCGGGCAACCGCCGAGGTCCCCCCTCCACCCCGAGCCACACCCGACCGGTCAAGGGAGCCCGCAGTGCGGCCGTGAACCCGAGCCGTGCCGCCAGGTGTCGGGCCTCCGGCTGTCGCCCCAGGAACGCGTCCGCCCCCACGTCGATCGCGGTCCCCGCAAGACGCTCGGTCCGGATCTTGCCCCCGAGGCGGTCCTCGCGTTCGAGGAGCTCGACCTCCACGCCCGCTCTGGCCAGCTCGTGGGCGGCCACGAGCCCGGTGATCCCACCCCCGACGACGATCACTCTCATCGCGAGAGGCCCTCTTGGTGGACGATCTCGACCACGTCGGCCAGCACGCCGGGATCGGTGCCTGGCAGCACACCGTGTCCCAGGTTGAAGACGTGGTCGAGGCGCCCGTCCGCTCGTTGGAGGACGTCCCGTGCGCGCTCGACCGCGAGATCCCGGGGGCCCAGACAGGCCGCCGGCTCGAGGTTGCCCTGGGTAGCGACGCCCGCGGGGATGCGACGACGGGCCTGGTCCAGCGGAACACGCCAGTCCACCCCCACAACGTCGGCACCAGCGGCGGCCAACAGCGGCAGCAGCTCGCCCGTCCCGACCCCGAAGTGGATCCGCGGGACGTCGAGCGGCGCCAACGCCTCGAAGATGCGCCGGGAGTGGGGCAGCACGTAGCGCTCGTAGTCCACCGGCGACAGCGCCCCGACCCACGAGTCGAAGAGCTGGACGGCAGCCGCGCCGTGCTCGGCCTGCGCGGTCAGCGTCGCGATCGTGATGTCGGCGAGCTGCTCCAGCAGCGCGTGCCACGTCGCCTCGTCGCCGAACATGAGCGCCTTGGTGCGGGTGAGCGAACGCGAGGGTCGGCCTTCGACCAGGTAGCTCGCGACGGTGAACGGGGCGCCGGCGAACCCGATGAGCGGGACCTCGAGTTCACCGACGAGGGTCCGCACGGTCTCGAGGACGTAGGGGATGTCGTCGTCGGGCTCGAGGTCACGGAGGCGGTCGAGGTCGGCAGGCCCGCGTAGCGGCTCGTCGAGGACCGGTCCGACACCCGCCTCGATGCGGACCTCGAGACCGATCCCCTGCACCGGCGTCATGATGTCCGAGAACAGGATCGCCGCATCCACGCCGTACCGCCGGACCGGCTGGAGCGTGACCTCCGTCGCGAGGTCCGGAGTCTCGACCACCTCGTGGAAGCTGTGCTGCTCCCGGATCGCGCGGTACTCCGCCAGGGCACGCCCCGCCTGACGCATGAACCACACGGGCATCCGCTCGTGGGGCAGCCCCCGGCAGGCCAACAGGAACTCCGGCTCAGTGGTCATGGGACCTTCGTCAAGGCTCGGCGTGAGGGGGTCGCCCGTACGGTGCCCGACGGGGGTGGCGGACACCAAGTCGACCGTACGGTGCGAGCGCAGGCACAGGAGGATCACGATGGCGTTCCAGACCGTCAACCCCGCGACCGGGGAGCCCGGAGAGAGCTACGACGAGCACGATGCCGACGAGATCGCCTGGCGGCTCGCGAAGGCCGAAGAGACCTTCCACGACTGGCGGGAGACCAGCTTCGACCAGCGGAGCGAGCTACTGGCGCGGGTCGCTGATCTGCTCGACGAGCGTCAGGACGAGCTCGCCGAGCTGATGGTCACCGAGATGGGCAAGCCCATCGCGGGCGCACGCTCCGAGGTCGAGAAGTGCGCCTGGGTGTGCCGTCACTACGCCGAGCACGCCGAGGGCTACCTCGAACGCGACCTGATCGACACCGACGCCGAGACCAGCTACGTGCGGTTCGACCCCCTCGGGCCGCTGTTCGCGATCATGCCGTGGAACTTCCCTTTGTGGCAGGTGTTCCGCGCTGCCGCGCCGTCGATCATGGCCGGAAACACCGTGCTCCTGAAGCACG
The DNA here is from genome assembly GCA_033722375.1 of Nitriliruptorales bacterium. Taxonomy (GTDB): domain Bacteria; phylum Actinomycetota; class Nitriliruptoria; order Nitriliruptorales; family Nitriliruptoraceae; genus JAWVZB01. Next base: position 21,344 of record JAWVZB010000025.1, read on the forward strand.
CGGCGAACGTCCCCGGCTGTGCACTGGCGATCGAGGACCTGTTCGCATCAGCGGATGCGCCGAACGGCCTGTTCCAGACGCTCATGATCCAGAGCCGTGACGCCGGCGAGGTCATCGCCGACGAGCGGATCCGCGCCGTCACCCTGACGGGCAGTGTGGGGGCGGGGCGCGCGGTCGCCGAGCAGGCCGGGGCCAACCTCAAGAAGACGGTGCTGGAGCTCGGGGGGTCCGATGCGTTCATCGTCCTGGAGGACGCCGACCTCGACCACACCGTGCCGCTGGCGGTGCAGTCTCGGCTGATCAACAACGGCGAGAGCTGCATCGCCGCGAAGCGGTTCATCGTCGTCGAGGACATCCTGGACGACTTCCTCGACCGCTTCGTCGAGGAGATGGCCTCCGTCACGGTCGGCGACCCGATGGATCCCGACACCGACGTCGGCCCGCTGGCTCGCGAGGATCTCCGGGACGACCTCCACGACCAGGTCCAGCGGACCGTGGACGCGGCCGGTGCGAAGCTCGTGCTCGGGGGTCAACCGATCGACGGACCGGGCTTCTTCTACGAGCCGACCGTCATCGCCGGCGTCGAAGCCGAGATGGCGGGTGCCCAGGAGGAGACGTTCGGCCCGGCCGCAGTGGTCATGTCGGCCGAGCACGAGGAGGCGGCGATCGCACTCGCGAACGCGAGCGATTTCGGTCTCGGCGCCAGCGTGTGGACCAGCGATCTGAAGCGCGGTCAGCGTGTCGCCGGCCGGGTCGACGCCGGCTGCCTGTTCGTGAACCAGCTCGTGAAGTCCGACCCCCGCGTCCCCTTCGGTGGTGTCAAGGACTCGGGATACGGGCGCGAGCTCGGTGCCTACGGCATCAAGGAGTTCGTCAACGCCAAGACGGTCTGGGTCGAGAAGGCGAGCTGACACGAGCCGAGGGCACCGCGATCGCGGTGCCCCCCGCTCGGTATCCGGATGGCCGCTCGTTCACTCGGCGGCAGTCACGACCGACGAGGTCGTGAACCAACGGCTGGCGCGGACATGCGGCTCACCATCCGGCAGCCCGCCGGTGGTGACGGCGTCGCCCTCACATCCACCGAAGCGGTCCTGCCAGCCCTTGCCCTTCTTCGCCTTCTCACGGGCCTTGTCCGGGCCCTTGAACGTGGTGTCCTGCGTGCACTCGGTGGACGACGTTCCGTCCGGGTACACCCAGGTGCCGTCGTCCCGTAGGAGCGCCAGCTCCCACGGACCGTAGGTCCCGAACTTGACCTCGACGAAGGCAGCGTCGTCGACCGGCGTGGCGTAGGCGAGTGCGGATGCGGAGGACGCACCGTTGGAGCCCATGGACCGCACGCGGTAGTAGCTCGTCTGGCGCACCGGAGCGGTGCCGTCGACGAAGCTCGTCTCGCTGGTCGTTCCGATCTGCTCGAAGCCGCCATCCGGTGAGCTGGAACGCTCGACCACGTAGCTGTCGGCGCCAGCGACGCCCTGCCAGTCGAGTGTCGCGCCGCCCCCCACGTGGTCAGTCACCTCGAGTCCCGCCGGTGGCACCAGGGGCACGTCGGCCGGATCCAGAACCGGGATCGTGAGGCGGGTCGGATGGGTGGTGCTGTCATGCCACACCTGGATGTGACCCGTGTCGATGAACGTCGAGTGGAGCTGGAGGATCAGGTCGCGACCCGTCAGATCGCCCGAGACCACGTTCTCGAACGTGAGCGTGACCTCGGTGGGCGGGCCATCGATCACGGCGGTGGTGGCACCGGTGGCGATCTGTCGGGCCTCGTCGATGCCCGTATAGCCCTCGGGAACCGAGAACAGCTTCGCGGAGAACGAGCTCGAGAACGCCGCCGAGGTCGGGCTCGACACCCAGGCCGTGAAGGTGACGTCACCCGAGATGGCACCCTCGACCTGTCCCCGCCAGTAGGCGGTCAGGAAGTTCCCGGCGTACGCATCGTTGGCGATCTGGGTGATCTCGGACACCTTCGACACCGGGCTGGTGGGTGCGGTGGTGTCGAAGCTGCCCTCGGTGGGCGGATCCACGAGGATCACCCCAGCGAGGTTGTCCGCGTTGCCGGCCAGGGAGTGGAGGTAGAAGTCCGTCGGGGTTCCGGTGACCTCGAGGGCCTGGGTCGTCCCCGGGATCGCCGTCCGTGTCACACCCGTGAAGGCCGGGGCGGTGAGGTCCTGGGCGGTGGTCGTGCCCTCGAGCAGCTCGCCGTTGGTCTCGAGCGTCACATCCGGTCGCTCGACGGGGAAGCGGGTGATCTCGACGGTGGCCTCGGTCGGGGCGTTGGTCCGACCGTGGACCTCGAGCGTCCAGGTTCCCGCCTGCGGGAAGTGCACCTCGAGCTCCCGGTACATCCGCATGTAGGGACCCGTGCCGTCCAGCAGCCCGGCGGACTGCGCGGTCGGCGGATCCTCACCCGGCACGAGACCCGGGGCGTAGAGGTTCAGGTAGATGTTGTCGGTCGGGCGCCCCCATGTCAGGAGCGCGGTCAGCTTCCCGGTCCCCGACGCGACCTCGAAGGTGTCCACGTACGCGCCCTCGCCGGTCTGCCAGCTGTTGGTCATGACCTGGCCCGAATGGGTCGTGGTCGTCGCTGCTCCACCGTCGGCGGTGGTCGCGCCGTAGTTGGCGGTGGGGATGTCAACAGCGTCGGTGCCGGCCGCGAAGACGCGGTTCACCGCCTCGAGCGCATCGACCTCGCCGGTGCCGACCTCCCACAGCTCGTAGCCGGGCATGCGGTTGGCGGTCCCCTCCACGAGACGGGTGACCTCGTCGGCGGACAGCAGCGTGCCGGCTTGCGAGAGGCGGGCGGACTGGACCAGCGCGATGACCCCGGACACGTGCGGGGTGGCCATCGAGGTACCCGACATGAACTGGTACCCACCAGGGCAGCCAGCGGCAGCCGAGCAAGCGGCCTCGATGTCGACGCCGGGCGCGCTCACGTTCGGCCGGTAGACCCCGACCTCGAGCGCCTGACCGAGCGCCACGTCGTGGTTCCCGGCGAGGATGGCGTTCTCGACGCCGTCGGGACGGGTCTCGATGGTCTCGGTGGGAGTCCGGCCACGAGACGAGAACCCGGCCAGGGTCCGCCCCTTGGTGATGGCGCCGACGCAGAACGTCCAGGGGATCGTGCACTGGCGCGACGCGGTCATCAGGCCCGGACCGTCGTTGCCCGCAGCGAACACGGGGACGATCCCGTTGTCGAACAGCGCCTTGGTGGCGACGGACAGCGGGTCGTTCGGGCTGTAAGTGCCGTCGCCGCCGCCCCACGAGTTCGACGCCGCGACGATGTTCTCGCCGGCCTGCTTCCGCGCGATCAGATCGTCGAACGCGACGATCGCGAGACTGCTCTGCACCGTGGTGCCAACGTTGATCGCGTAGCCGTACAGCTGCGCCTTCGGCGCGACCCCGCTCATGTCCCCGTTGGCGTCGTCCTTGAACTCGTCGTCGCCGGCGATGGTGGAGGACACGTGGGTGCCGTGGCCGTGGTCGTCGGTGAAGGGTGAGTCAACGAGGACCGGGCCGTCAAGATCGCCGACGACCTGGAAGTTGCCGAGCACCTTGTCCCCATCGAGGTCGGGGTGGGTGGTGTCGATACCGGTATCGATGACCCCGACGACGACGCCCTCGCCCCGGACGCCGTGGTCCTGTGCGACGCGGTCGGCACCCACCAACTGCGTCCCTTCGTCGAGGAACAGCTCGAACTCCTCGACCGGCCACAGCGAGCGCAGCCTGGTGTCGTCCCGCAGGCCTTCGAGCTGCACGGCGGTGAGCCGCGCCAGCGCGATCGGGATGGTGCGGAGCTTGCGGTGCTCGACGCCCACCTCGTCCAGCGCGGCGAGACCACGCTGGTCCCACGCGGTGACGATCACGTCGAGGCGTGCCTCGGCAGCATCGCCCGACAGCTGCGCCCGGATCTCGGGGTGGACGGTCGGGGCGGCGGCGCCGCGGGCGGCGTCGTCGGCTGTGGGTACCGCCGCCACCAGGGCGGGCAGCACCAGCGCGAGCAGCACAGCGAGCAGGGTCAGGTGGCGTCTCATGGCGACCTCGGGTCGTTCCGACGGGGGTCCGGTTATCGCCATGCTTCGACGCCCACAACCCCAGTTCCTGCCGAGCCATGCGCCTGCCGCGCACCAACCCTCAACGATCGGGGGGCCGAAGGGTGAGGGCGAGCGGTCTGTAAGCCGGGTTCTGTCTCCGCACGCGGTCACCCGCGTGCGGGAGGCGACCATCTCTCTGGGACACCGGTCACCCGGTGCCTCGAGCGGCCTACCTGGGGCCATCGGGCGGGCACCCGGCCCCTGCTTGGCCTTGCTCCGGATGGGGTTTGCCGAGCCGCCCCGGTCACCCGGGACGCTGGTGGTCTCTTACACCACCGTTCCACCCTTACCGGGGTGACCCCCGGCGGTATCGTTTCTGTGGCACTGGCCGCGCGTCGCCGCGCCTGGGCGTTACCCAGCATCCTGCCCTGTGGAGCCCGGACTTTCCTCACCCCGATCGAGATCGGGGCGCGGCCGCCCGACCGGCTCGCCCTCACATCGACGAGGGTACGCCGGCGGGGCGCATCCGGCCCCCGCCACCCGGCACCCAGCTCCTACCCTGCCGGGCTGTCACCACCACCGAGACCACATGCGCCACGAAACAGGCTCCGCTGGCCGGCAGGTGTCGCGTGGTGCCGCCATCGCGTGGGCCGACGGCCGGGTCCTGCCGGCCGCGCAGGCGACCGTGCCACTGCTCGACGACGGCTTCCTGCGGGGCGATGCGGTGTTCGACAGCGTGCTGGTTCGCCGTGGTCGAACCCATGCGCTGGACCGTCACCTGGCTCGGCTCCGCGCGTCCGCCAAGGCGGTCGGCATCCGTGTGCCGGTGGTCACACGGGTGGTCGGCGACCTGCTGGCTGCGTGGGGCGACCGTGACGGCGCCCTGAAGCTCATCGTCACCCGGTCCGGAGCGCTCCGGGGGCTCATCCAGGTCGTGGAGCACCCTGCCAGCCTCGCGCTCCACCCGGTCGAGTTGCCCTGGCGGACCGCGTTGTCGGGGGTCAAGACCTTGTCCTACGCCGCCAACCAGCACGCGCTGCGGATCGCCCGGGCGGCACACGCCGACGACGCGCTGATCGTCGACGGCGGGCTCGTCCAAGAGCTACCGACGGCGGCGATCTGTGTGGTCCGGAACGGCGCGGTGGCGAGCCCCGACCCCGGCCGGCAGCCGATCCTCGACTCGGTCACCGTCCGGGAGCTCGACGACCTCGCCGGCGTGGAGCGGACGCGGCTCACCGTGGACGACGTGTACGCCGCCGACGAGGTCTTCGTGGTGTCCGCGACCCGCCCCGTCATCCCCGTGCACGCCGTCGCGGATCGCGAGTTCCCCTCCCCCGGCGAGGCCACCGCCAGGCTCCAGGAGGAGTTCGACGCCCACATCGAGGACAACCTCGACGATCCACCCTGACGTCCGGGCGACCCCGGCACGCGTTGGCGCTTCACACCGCCGGCTACGGTCGGCCGTGGACCGGACAGGTATGGAGGAGACGCGTGGGAGACCGCACGCAGCTGACACGGCCCCTCACCGTGGTCGCCAACCGGCTGCCAGTCTCGCGCGATGAGGACGGGAACTGGAAGGCGTCGACGGGGGGGCTCGTAACCGCGATGCGCCCCGTCGTCGAACAGGTCGGCGGGGCCTGGGTCGGCTGGGACGGCGGCGACCGCGACGTCCCCGAGCGGGTCGACGACCTCAACGTGGATCTCCACCCGGTCTCGCTCTCGCATGCGCAGATCCAGGGCTACTACTACGGGTTCTCGAACCGCACCCTGTGGCCGCTGTTCCACGACCTCATCGAAGACCCCGTCATCGAGCGCCGCTGGTGGGACATCTACCGCGAGGTCAACGAGGCGATGGCCGACGGCGTCGAGCAGGTCACGAGCGACGGCAAGCCCCTGTTCTGGGTGCACGACTACCACCTGACGCTCCTCCCCGACCTGCTGCGCAGGCGGCAGCCCGACGCGGACATCGGCTACTTCATCCACATCCCCTGGCCTCACCCGGAGCTGTTCGCTCGGCTCCCGTGGCGGGACGAGATCCTCACCGGTCTGCTCGGTGCAGACGTCGTGGGGTTCCACACCGAGCCCTACCGCGAGAACTTCGCGCGTGCCGTCCACCGCCTGCTCGGGACCGAGATCGACGGGAACCAGATCCGGCTCGACAACGGCCGGACCGTCCACACCACGGCCAGCGCGATCTCGATCGACACCACCGAGTTCACCCGGATCGCCAACGAGCCCGCCACCCAGATGGAGCTCGAGGACCTCCAGGAGCAGTTCGCGGGGCGCCACGTGTTCCTCGGGGTCGACCGCGTCGACTACACCAAGGGCATCCGCCACCGCCTCCAGGCCATCGAGGTCCTGCTCGAGCGCAACGCAGAGCTCCGGGACCGCTTCGCGTTCATCCAGATCGCCGTCCCGAGTCGCGAGGACGTCGCTGAGTACCAGGCCTTGCGCGAGGAGATCGAACGGGAGGTGGGGCGCATCAACGGGCGCTTCACCGAGCCCGGCAGTGACGTCCCGGTCCACTACTTCTACCGCGGGGTCTCGAAGAACCGGCTCGCCGCCTACTACCGTCTGGCAGACGTGATGTGCGTCACCCCGCTCAAGGACGGCATGAACCTCGTGGCGAAGGAGTTCGCGACCTGCCAGGACGCCGGCGGCGAATCCGGGGCGCTGCTGCTGTCGGAGTTCACCGGCGCCATCCGCGAGCTCGGAGAGGACGCGGTGCGCTGCAACCCGTTCGACGTCGAAGGCCTCTCCTACCTCATGCAGGCCTGCCTCGAGCTCGACGAGGCGGACCGGCGCGAGCGCATCGAGCGGATGGCTGCGAGCGTGCGCGAGCACGACGTCTTCCGCTGGGTCGACGGGCAGCTCGGCCTGCTCGAAGACACCGTGCGGGAGGCTTGATGGCGACCGAGACTGCGGCCGACCTCGCCGCGTCGTTCGGTGATCCCCGCGGCCTGCTGGTCGTGTTGGACTTCGACGGCACGCTGAGCCCGATCGTCGACGACCCCGACGACGCCGCGCTCGCCCCGGGGGCGTACGAGGCCGTGCAACGACTCGTCGCGGTCACCGACGTCGCCGTGCTGTCCGGCCGGCATCTCGACGACCTGGCACCGCGCGTGGAGGACCTGCCGGTGCTGCTCCTCGGTGGCCACGGCACCGAGGTGGCGGAGGCGGACGGAACCCGTCAGAGCTTCGTCGACCTCGATGAGCGCCGCCCCGCTCTGGACCGCCTCGAAGCGGATCTCGACGAGCTGCTGGACCCCTCCGACGGCTGGTTCGTCGAGCGCAAGCCGGCCTCGATCGCCGTTCACCACCGCCGGGTCGACGACCCCGACCGGGATGGGCTCCTCACCCGGGTGCGTGAGCGGATGAACGGAACCGACGGTGACTGGGAGCTGCTCGACGGCAAGGCCGTCACCGAGCTGCGCCCCGCCGGCGTCGACAAGGGCACCGCCATCGCCTGGCTCGCGGACCGCCACCCCGACCGCGATCTGCTCGTCGTCGGCGACGACGTGACGGACGAGGACGCGTTCCGGGCCGCCCGGCAACGGGGCGGCAGGGCGATCCTGGTCGGGGCCCCGGAGCGGCAGACCGCGGCCGAGCATCGTCTCGACGGCCCCGAGGACGTGGTCGCCTTCCTCGACGCTCTCGCGGCGGCCGGCGCATGATCGATGCGCGCTTCCACCCGATCGAGTCGTACGGGATGATCGGTGACTCGCGGACCGCGGCGCTGGTCTCGCCCGACGGATCGATCGACTGGCTGTGCCTCCCCCGGTTCGACTCTGCCAGCGTCTTCGCGGCGCTGCTCGATCCCGAGCGGGGCGGACGGTGGCGTATCCGACCGATCGGCGACTTCGAGGTGCAGCGGACCTACCTCGGCGAGACCAATGTTCTCGTGACCCGCTTCACCCGTGACGGCGACCCCGTGCTCACGATCACGGATCTGCTCGTCTTCTCGCGGGTCAACGCGTTCGACCTCGCCTACACCGGACACATCCTGCTCCGACGTGTCGAGGCGTACGGCGAGGTGGAGCTCGAGGTCGAGTTCCAGCCCCGTTTCGACTACGCCCGGGCGGTCACACGCCTCTCGGCGCAGGACGGGGTCCTGCGGGCCTCCGCCGGCAACGAGCACCTCGACCTGCGCTGCGACGTGGACCTCGGGATCCTCCCCCACGACGACGGCAAGGGGGACGTGGCCCGGGCGACGGTGGTCCTGCGTTCCGGGGAGGAGCGGTGGTTCAAGCTCACCACCCCCGGGGCGGAGCGAGGGCCCCACGCCCACCTGTCCCCCGCCGACCTGCTCGACCTGACCCTGCGGACCTGGGGGCGGTGGGCGCGGATGATCGACTACGACGGGCCATGGCGCGAGGAGGTCGTGCGCTCGGCACTGGTCCTGAAGGCGCTCGTGTTCGAGCCGACCGGCGCCCTCGTCGCGGCACCCACCACGTCGCTGCCGGAGCGTCTCGGAGGGGTGCGGAACTGGGACTACCGCTTCGCGTGGATCCGCGACTCCGCCTACGTGCTCGAATGCTTCCTCCGCATCGGCCACACTCGCGAGGCCGAGACCTTCGTCCGCTGGCTGTCCGAGCTGACCGACCGCATCGGCGGGGCGCACGCGCTCCAGCCGCTCTACCGGATCACCGGCGAGGAGGAGGTCGGCGAGTACGAGCTGGCCCACCTCGAGGGCTACGCAGGCTCTCAGCCCGTTCGGGTGGGCAACGGCGCCGCTACCCAGCTCCAACTGGACATCTACGGCGCTGCCGTGCAGCTCGCCTACCTCAACGAGCAGCTCGGAGGCGAGATCCCGGCTGCCCGGTGGCCGGTGATCCGCGAGCTCGTCACGACCGTGATAGAGCGCTGGCAGGAACCTGACGCCGGGCTGTGGGAGATCCGCGCCGAACCGCGCCATCACACGTTCTCGAAGTTCCAGTGCTGGGTCGCCGTCGACCGCGCCATCCGGATCGGCCAGGACCTCGGACTGGATGCGCCCTACGAACAGTGGGAGGCGGTGGCGTCCGAGATCCGCGACAGCGTGCTTGAGCACGGCTACGACGAGGAGCGCCGCTCGTTCGTGCAGTCCTACGGGGGGTCGGACCTGGACGCGGCCCTGCTGGCGCTGCCGCTCCGCGGTCTCGTCCCGCCCGGCGACAAACGCACCCGGTCGACCGTGAAGGCGATCCGTGAGGACCTCGAGGTCGCCGACGGGCTCTTGTTGCGGTACCGCACCGAGGACGGGCTCCCCGGCAGCGAGGGCGCGTTCCTGATGTGCTCGTTCTGGCTCGTCGAGCTCTTGGCGAGGATGGGCGAGCTGGACGAGGCGATCCGCCTGTTCGAAGCGCTGCTCGCGCGGGCGAGTCCGCTCGGGCTGTTCGCCGAGGAGATCGACGTGGAATCTGGACGGCACCTGGGCAACTTCCCACAGGGCTTCACCCACATGGGGCTGATCACCGCCGCGACCGCGATCGACGAGGAACTTCGCGGACGGTCCCGGAGCCTGGCAGGATTCTCACCGGTGGAGCAGCCATGAGGAGGGGAGCACGATGAGCAGCGAGGACCTGACCAGCAAGGTCGCCCATCAACTGGTGACGATCGAACCGGCGCTGCGGACCGTCGCCCGCCGGTGGCTGATCGTGGGTCTCGGCATCATCGTGACCGTCGGTCTCCACTCGGCGGTCGGGGACCCCCGCGTCGCGTGGCTGTCGCTGCCGATCGTGGCGGTCGCCGGGCTGGCAGGCGGCTCCAGCTTCGGACTCTTCGCGGGGGTCGTGGCCGGAGCTGGCCACGGTGGGGTCGATCTGGCGCTCGGCGTGGACGGCGCCGAGGTCGTCGGGATCGTGGTCCGGCTGCTGGTCCTGGCCGCGAGCGGCGTGATCGGGGCGGTCGTCACGAGGTTCCAGGAGGAGCGGGACGAAGCGACGTTCCGCCAAGCGACCGAGGACGCCATCACGGGGCTGTTGAACGTGCGGGCGTTCTACAAGGAGCTGGGCCGGCTCCGGGAAGAGCAGCGGCCCTATGCCATCCTCATCGCCGACATCGCGGGCATGCGCGATCTGAACGAGCAGTACGGACACCCGACCGGGACCGAGGCGCTGCGGGCGCTCGGCCACGTGCTGCAGCGCTACACGAAATCGACCGACCTCGTGGCGCGGCTCGGCTCCGACGAGATCGCCGTCGCGCTCGTGGACACGGACGAACAGGGCGCACTGGCAGCGGCGCGGCGACTGTCGACCCAGCTCGCCGACGAACCCATCACGCTGCCCGACGGGGAGCGCTTCGACGTGCACGCCTACTACGGGGTGGCCGCCTACCCGGTGCACGCTGACGACGAGGTCTCGCTACTGCGCGAGGCAGACGCCGCCGTCGAGGACGCGAAGCTGCGCGGCCCCGGAGAGATCGGCCAGGCGGGCGACTGAGCTGCGCGGGTCGGAACGGAGGCTCTCGGGGCGGTCAGACGGTCACGAGCGGACGACGGCACTGCGGGCAGGTCGCCAGCGGTGGCCCGTCTTCGAGCTCGTTGACCTCGACCACGGGGAGCTCGATGCGGCAGCCGGTGCACATCCCGTCGACGAGCCGCCCGAACGGGGCGGACGCGAACCGCTCGGCGGCCGCGTGGTACCGCTCCCGAAGATCGTCGGGGACCTCCTCCATCTGCCCGTCGCGCTCGACCTCGAGCTCGGCCTTCTCGGCGATGATCCCCTGTGCGGCCTCGTCACGCTTCGCGCGGAGGTCGTCGATGCGCCCCGCCAGCTCGTCGCGTTGCTGCTGGAGGGTGGAGATGGCGTCCTCGAGCTGCTCGGAGCGCTCCATGATCTCGAGGACG
>JAWVZB010000026.1:0-31012 GCA_033722375.1 Nitriliruptorales bacterium
CCGGCATCGGGAAGTCGCGGCTGCTGTCCGCGCTGATCGACGGGGCAGCGCGGCGAGGGTTCACGACCATGGTCGGTCACTGCATCGACATGGGCGAGGGGGCGCTGCCGTTCGCGCCCGTCGCGCAGGCGCTACGTAGCTCCGTCCGACGCGTCGATGATGACGCCGTCGATCAGGTCACCGGGCCTGGCCGCTCCGCGCTCGCGCGGATCCTCCCCGAACTGGCGGACGGCTCTGCCTCGGACGTCCGCCAGGAGGGCGAGGCACGGGCCCACGTGTTCGCTGCGGTGATGGACATGCTCGGCCGTATCGCCGCCGACCAACCACTGCTGGTGGCGTTCGAGGACATCCACTGGGCCGACCGCTCCACCCTCGACCTGCTCGACTACATCGCACGCAACCTCCTGACCGAGTCGCTGCTGGTCGTGGCGAGCTTCCGCACCGACGAGCTCCACCGCCGCCATCCCCTCCGTGTGCCGCTGGCCGAGCTCGGGCGCCTGCGCCGGGTCACGCGCATCGACCTCGCCCCGTTCGGCGCCGACGACGTCGCCGCACAGCTCGCGCGCATCCTCGACCGGCCACCGGACCCCGAACTCGTCGAGATCATCAGCGAACGGTCCGGCGGCAACCCGTTCTACGTCGAGGAGCTCCTGGCTGCCGTGCGGGACCAGGACGGCGAGCTCCGGCCGGACGTGTTGCCTCCTGCGCTGCACGACGTGGTGGCGGGGCGCGTCGAGGCCCTCCCCGACGACGTTCGGGGCGTGCTGGCCGTCGCCGCGGTCGCGGGCGAGCGCGTCGACCACCGGCTCCTCGAGCTCGTCGACCGCCTCGGTGATCTCGACCTGGTCGGGGCGCTGCGGCAGGCCGTCGAACACGGCGTCCTGCTCACGGATGCCGAGGGCTACCGCTTCCGCCACGCGCTGGTCCGCGAGGTCATCTACGACGACCTCCTGCCGGGCGAGCGCACGTCGCTCCACCGCGCCATCGCGGAGACTCTCGAGGCGCACCCAGATGCGGCTGCTCGCGGGGCGGGGACGGTCGATGCCGAGGTCGCTCACCACTGGTACGTGGCCCACGACAGCGCACGAGCGCTCCGTGCTTCGCTCCGCGCCGCGGACGCCGCGACCCAGGCCGCCGCCTACACCGAGGCGTTCCGCAACTACGAGCGCGCACTCGAACTGTGGGACGGCGCTCCCGATGCCGTCGAGGACAAGACGAGAACCGAAGTCATGGACGCGGCGGCGGACGCGGCCCACCTCGCCGGCGAGCCGCGGCGGGCGATCAGCCTGATGCAGGAGGTCATCGACTCCGCACCCGCGGATGCCGATCCTGTCGTGATGTCGCTCCGCTACCAGCGGCTCGGCAACTACCTCGCCCACGTGGACGAGTTGGCGCAGGTGCTCTCGGCCTGGGAACGGGCCAAGGAACTCGTCCCGGAGCACCCCCCCACCGCTGCGCGGGCGCGAGTGCTTTCGAGCTACGCCAGAGGGGTGGCGCTCTTCCAGCCTGGCGAGGGAGTCGAGATCGCCGAGGAGGCGCTCCACATCGCGCGCGACATCGGCGACGAGGATGCGGAGGTCGTCGCGCTCCTCACCCTCGGCCACAACCTGGCTCCCGCCGGAGAGCTGGACCTCGCGGTCGCGCGGCTCCGCGAGGGGCTCGCGCTGGCCGAGCGGCGGGGAGATCCGCGCGAGATCGGCCGCTGCTATCTGAGCCTCTCGGCCATCCTCATCCGGGCCGGACGCGCCAACGAGGGTGCCGAGATCTCCCTCGAGGGCAAGGATCGCGTCGCCCAGCTCGGCGTCGAGCGGCTCTACTGGGCGCGCATGGCGGGCAACGCCACTTCGGGGCTGTTCTGGGCGGGGCGCTGGGAGGAGGCCGCCGCGCTGCTCGACGAACTGGGCGAGCGCACCTCGGGCGTCGAGTGGCTGCTCCTCCTCCAGGCTCGGCTCCAGGCGTACCGCGGTGACCTCGAGGAGGCGCGGCGCACGCTCGAGACCGCGGTCGATTTCGGGGCCGACCGGGACGCGCGCTACCCCGCCATCGCCATCGCGGTCGAGCTCTTCGATGGCGAGCTGCAGGCCGCGCATCGACTGGCGACCTCGGCGCGCAGCGAGGACGTGCCCGCCCACGCCGCCACGGTCAACTCGCTGCGGTCGATGGCCCTCCAGGTCGAGGCCGACCGGTTCCACGATCCGGATCGGGACCTCGACGACTCAGAGCTGCGCCATCTCGCCGACGAGATCCTCGCGGAGACGACCGATCATCTGAGCGGCGGGCTCGGGCACGCCGAGCCCTGGAAGCTGACCGCCGTGGCGGAACACAGCCGCATCGCCGACCATCCCGCGCCCGAGAAGTGGCGTGCCGCGCTGGGATCGTGGCGCGGGATCGAGTGGCCCTACCAGGTCGCCTACACCGCGTTCCGGCTGGCCGAAGCCGAGTTCGAGGCCGGCGACGACGGCAGCGCCCCGCTCCGGGAGGCAGCGGGGATCGCGGGGCGCCTGAGCGCGCAGCCGTTGCTCCGCGATGTCGAGCAGCTGGCCGGTGAGCATGGGGTCGAGCTCGCCGAGGCGACACCGTGACGGGGCGCGACGTGCGTCTGCTCGGGTCGATAGAAGTGGTCGACGACGGTGGGGCGACCGTCGACCTCGGTGGTCCGAAGCCGCGGGCCGTCTTCGCGATGCTGGCGCTGGTGCCCGGCGAGGTCGTGTCGGTCGATCGTCTGGTCGACGGTGTCTGGGGTTCCGAGGCGCCCGGCTCCGCCCGCCGGTCGCTCCAGACCTACGTGTCGAGCCTCCGCAAGACCCTCGGTACCGATGCCATCCAGCAGCGCGGCGCGGGCTACGTGCTCGACGTCGCCGACGGGCAGGTGGACATCGAGCGGTTCCGAGCTCTCGCCGCCGAGGCGCGCGACACCGACGGGCCGGCCGAGCGACTGCGCCTGCTCGACCGTGCGCTCGAGCTGGTGCGGGGCGCCCCGCTCGAAGGGGTCGGTGACGCCCCGTTCGCCGACACCGCACGGCCGGGGCTCGAGGAGGAGGTCTTGGACGTCACCGAGCGTCGCCTCGACACGCTGCTCGAGTTGGGGCGCGACCGGGAGGTGATCCGTGACCTCCAGGAGCTGGTCGTCACGCATCCGCTCCGGGAGGGATTCCGGGCGCAGCTCATGCTGGCGCAGTACCGGGCGGGGCGGCAGGCGGCAGCGCTCGAGGTGTACGAGCAGACGCGTGAGACGCTGGCGGAAGAGCTCGGCATCGACCCCTCGCCGCAGCTGCAGGAGCTGCACCAGCGCATCCTCCGGCAGGACCCCTCGCTCCAGGCCGACACACCGGAGGCAGCGGCAGCGGACCGTGTGCCCAGCTCGGATCTGGCCGCGCCGTCCGAGTTGAGCAGCCGCGAGCTCGTGGGACGCGAGGCGGAGGTGGAACGCCTCCACACGATCCTGTCCGACACCACGGCGGGACGGCCACGGGTCGTGCTGCTGGGCGGTGAGGCCGGCATCGGCAAGTCGCGGCTGCTCGCCGCACTCCTCGACGGTGCCGAGCGGCGGGGCTACCGGGCGATGATGGGTCACTGCGTCGACCTCGGCGACAGTGCGCTGCCGTTCGCCCCGATCGCGCAGGTGCTCCGCGCCTTCGAGCGCCGATCGGACCCCGAGGAGGTCGACGAGGTGCTGGGGCGGTCGCGGCCGGAGCTGGCCCGGATCGTGCCGGAGCTCGCAGAGGAGGGAGCGAGCGGCCTCGCTGTCGATGCGGACTCGCAACGCGCCGTCGTGTTCGCCGCCGTGCTCGACACGCTCGACCGGATGTCGCAGCAGCGCCCCGCGCTGCTCGCGGTGGAGGACATCCACTGGGCCGACCGCTCGACGTTGGACCTGCTGGTCTACCTCGCCCGCAACCTGTCGGTGGAGCGTCTCGTGCTGGTGGCGACGTTCCGGACCGACGAGCTGCACCGTCGGCATCCGTTGCGGCGGCCGCTCGCGGAGCTCACCCGGCTCCCGCAGGTCGAGCGGCTGGATCTCGCACCCTTCGGCCGCCAGGCGGTCGCCGACCAGCTCGAGCGGATCCTCGGCGACGAGCCCGACGAAGGCCTCGTCGATCGGATCACCGAGCGGTCGGGTGGCAACCCCTTCTACGTCGAGGAGCTGCTCGCTGCGGGAGGCGCGGCCGGTCCGCCCGGTGCGGACGACCTGCCGCCGGCGCTCCACGACGTCGTCGCAGACCGGGTGGAGCAACTGTCGGATGACACTCGCGAGGTGGTCGCGGTAGCCGCTGTCGCTGGCGAGCGGGTGGAGCACCGGCTCCTCGACGCGGTCGACCGGGTCGGAAGCGGACTGGTCGGGGCGTTGCGCGAGGCGGTCGAGCACCACGTGCTGGTCCCCGAGGGTGAGGGCTACCGGTTCCGGCACGCCCTGGTCCGTGAGGTCATCTACGACGATCTTCTCCCAGGGGAACGGAGCTCGCTGCATCGCGTCATCGCCGAGACACTGAGGAGCAATCCCCATGTCGCCGTCGGCGGTCGCGAGCACGTGGATGCCGAGCTCGCCCACCACTACACCGTCGCCAACGACCTCGAGCAGGCGTTCGAAGCCTCCGTCAGGGCCGCCGAGCGGGCCACCACCACCGCCGCCTACACCGAGGCGCTGCGCCACTACGAGCGTGCGTTGTCATTGTGGGACGAGGTCCGGGACCAGGGCGGGACCCGGGAGCAGGCCGAGCTGCTGGAGGCAGCCGCCGAGGCCGCGTACCTCGCTGCCGAGGGGCGGCGAGCCGCCACGCTCATGGAAGAGGCGCTGGACCTCTCGACCGCCCATTTCACGCCGACGGAGCGCGCGCTGCGACTCGAGCGACTGAGTCGCTTCCGATCGCTCAGCGGAGACTACGACGGAGCCAGGAAGGCGCTCGACCTGGCGCTCGAGCTCGTGTCGGAGGACCCGCCGACCGCAGCCCGGGCCAGGATCCTGGCGACCTACGCCCAGCGCCGATGGGAGTTCTCGCCGGAAGAAGGGCTCGAGGTGGCCGACGAGGCGGTGCAGATCGCTCGTCGGGTAGGGGACCGCGTGACCGAAGCCGCGGCGCTCGTCACGGTGGGGATGACCCTCGGGGCACTCGGCGAGGTCGACGAGGGCCTGGAGCATCTGCGAGCAGCCAGGCGGATCGCGTCTGAAGAGGATGAGCCGCTGGCCGAGATCCGCGCCTCCGAAGCGCTGACGATCATCCTGATCCGAGGGGCGCGGGCCTCCGAGGCCGCCGACATCGCCCTCGAGACGCTGGAGCGGACGAGGGAGCTCGGGATCGAGCGGCTCGAAGGTCCGACGATGGCGGGCATGGCAACCTCGGCGATGTTCTGGTCGGGGCGGTGGGACGAGGCTCTGGACCTCGTCGAGCACGTCGTGGGGGGGACGTGGGGTGACTCGTGGCTGCTGTTCCTTCAGGGTCGCCTCCGCGCCCACCGTGGCGAGTTCGAGGAAGCGCACCGCCTCCTGGACCGTGCCGAGACCATCCGGCCGGGTGACCCGAAGTACTTCGCCGGATGGTTGGCGCTCGCCGCTCTGGAGCGAGACCTGGAGCGCGGCCACGAGCTGGTGCTCGGCCGCGTTGACCTCTCCAGGGAGGCACACGGCGCCACCGACAACCAGCTCCGGGCCATGGCCCTCCAGATCGAGGCCGACCGGCTCCACGCAGCCGACCACGACGTCGATGAGGGCGAGATCAGGGAGCTCGCAGACCAACTCCTCAGCGAGACCGGCGACGAGCTAGCCGCCGGGATCGCCTACACCGAGCCGTGGCGCCTGACCGCAGTCGCGGAGCACAGCCGGATCGTCGACCACCCGTCGCCGGACACGTGGCGCGAGGCGCGAGACGCCTGGCAGGAGCTCGACTGGCCCTACCAGACCGCGTACGCCACTTACCGGCTGGCCGAAGCCGAGCTCGCTGCCGGCAGTGACGACGTCGGCGAGCTGGCGCGGTCGGCGGCGAACACCGCTCGGGAACTCGGGGCGGCCCCACTCCTCGGGAAGATCCGCGAACTCGTGGAACGGGTCGGCGTCGATCTCTCCGACGGGCAGTAGACGCGACCGAACTCCGCCGCGCCCCTACGGTGGAGGAACGCCAGAAACGGAGCTTGCAGTGCGCCGTCTCGCCTTCGTGCTCGCCTCGCTCGCCATCGCGGTCTTCGGTCTCACCTCCTGCGGCGGGGGGAACGGGCTCGACGTGACGCTCGTCGAATGGTCGGTGCAGCCGGCGTCCGGATCGGTGGCGTCCGGC
Source organism: Nitriliruptorales bacterium (assembly GCA_033722375.1). Taxonomy (GTDB): domain Bacteria; phylum Actinomycetota; class Nitriliruptoria; order Nitriliruptorales; family Nitriliruptoraceae; genus JAWVZB01. The sequence goes on from JAWVZB010000026.1 coordinate 6,267, forward strand.
GAGCTCACCTTCAGTGCCCAGAACAACGGCTCCGTCAACCACGAGCTCGTGATCATCCGGACCGACAGCGCAGCGGACCTGCCCACCACCGAGGACGGCAGGGTCGACGAAGCCGCGCTGGGCGACGACCTGATCGCCCGGACCTCGGCACTCCCGAGTGGGGAGTCCGGCAGCGTGAGCGCCCAGCTCGAGCCGGGCAACTACGCCTTGATCTGCAACCTGGTCGAACCCGACGGCTCGGCACACTACGACAACGGCATGTTCACTGATCTGACGGTCGAGGGCTGACGTCAGCCCTCGCGGAACTCCGCCGCGAACAGCGCCGCCCCGCCCTCGTCGGTGATCTCGACGCGTGCCAGGTCGTGACGTTGGATCGCACTCGCGCCCCGCACCAGCGCCCCGCGGTGCTCGGTCGGGCCCCAGGTGCCGGCGCGCTCGCGACGGCCGTCCTCGCTGACGGCCCAGATCTCGTAGCTCGCTGCGGGTGGCAGGTCGCTGACCCGGAGCTCGACGGTGGTGCCCCACTCCCAGGCGTACGCCGCGACGGTGCCGTCCACGCCGCCGGCCAGCTCGGTCACGGGGACCACCTGAACCACGAGCCGGTCGGGCGGGTCCTCCCAGGGCTGCCAGGCCACCAGACCGACGATCAGCGCGATCGCCGCCGCCACGGCGGCGACGGTCCGCCAGACGCGCAGCTGACGATGGAGACGTCGGCGCTCCAGCTCGCTGGCTTCGGCGACCGTCGCGGCAAGGCCCTGTCGGACCTCGGTGTAGTCCGCGGTCGCTTCCTCGACGGTCAAGCGGTCGAGTAGCGGGGGGAGCGCCGAGAGCCGGCTGAGTTCGTCGCGGCAGGATGCACAGTGCTCGATGTGGGCGTCGACGGCGCGGCGTTCGGCGGGTTCGAGCCCGCCCAGCACGTAGGCACCGAGCTCGGTCTTCACGTGGCGGTCCTCGGATCCGTGGTCGGTGGGGTCGGTCATCCGGTCACCCCTCTCTCTTCGAGCTTGAGTCGCAGGGCCCGCAGGCCGTAGTAGACGCGGGATTTGACGGTCCCTTCCGGTAGGTCGTAGCGCTCGGCCACCTCGCGGACCGTGTAGCCGAGGTAGTGCACCTCGACGATCGCGTTGCGGTGCTCGTCGCTGAGCTCGTGCAGCGCATCCGCGAGCTGCCAGGCCTCGAGTGCCCGGTCGATGTCTCCGTCACTGGGGGGCGTGGCCACGTCGTCGAGCGTGGCGACCTCGTCGGGTCGGGCTCCGTCGTGACGCAGCCGGTCGGTGGTCGTGTTGCGCGCGATCGTGAACAGCCAGGCCGGCAGCGTGCCCCGCTCGGGGTCGAAGCGATCGGCGTTCCGCCACGCGCGCAGGAGCGTCTCCTGGACGGCTTCCTCGGCGAGCCGCCGGTCACCGAGCCGCCGCCAGGCGAACAGGTAGAGCGGGCCAGCGAAGTCGGCGTGGAGCTGCTCGATCGAGCCGAGCGGTCCCTCCTTCGCTCTCATGTGCGCGTCCTCGTGTCGGCGTCAGTAGCCGGGGACCGAACCGTCGTCCTCGGAGCTGGATGCGGCGCCCTGAGCCTCGGTGATCTTCTCCCCGTCGGGTCCGACCACCCACCAGATGTCGCCGACGCCCTGGCCGTTGGTCTCGCCTGGCTCGCTGTCTGCGGCGTAGTAGTAGAGCGGCTGGCCGTCGTAGGTCACCTGGGAGGATCCGTCGTCGCGTTCGGTCGAACCGATGAGGGCCGCGTCCACGTCGCCCTCGGCGCTGACCTCCCCGGTCAACGGGGGCCAGGTGTCCGCACAGCTGCCGGTGCAGTTGCTCTGCCCGTCGCCGTCGTTGTCGAACACGTAGAGCGTCATCCCCTCGCCGTCGACGAGGATCGTCCCGAAGTTGCTGTCCGCCGTTGCCAGGACCGCACCCTCCATGGCCTCGGTCTCGGTGTCGGTCCCTTCGCCGGGAGCGGGGGCGGTGGTCCCCGTGTCGGTGGTGGGGTCCTCGGCTGCCGGTCCCGTGTCGTCGCCTCCGCAGGCGGCCAGCAGCAGGACAGCAGCGAGCAGCACGGCGATGCGCTTCATGTCCAGATCCGATCTTCGTTGGTCACTGTGTACTACGGATGCGGGCGCCCGTCGGTTCAACGCTGCCGGTCGGTGCAGCGGCACTTGACGGGATCGGATCGGCGGACGCAGACTCGACGGTCCGGGGGCAGACAGAAGGGAGACACCATGGCGAAGTACCTGTTCGAGGGCCACCTGACGGCCGAATCCGTTCGGGGGACGATGCAGGAGGGCGGCACCGCCCGCCGCGAGGCGATCACCTCGCTCGTCGAGGCGCACGGTGGCACCGTCGAGGCGTTCTACTACGCCTTCGGGCACACCGACGTGTACGGCATCGTCGACATGCCCGACAACGCGACCGTCGCTGCCCTGGCACTCGCGATCAGCGGGAGTGGGGTGGTGTCGGTCAGCACCACCGTGCTGATCACCCCTGAGGAGATCGACGAGGCCGCGAACATCGACGTGGACTACACGCCGCCGGGCGGCTGACCTACGTCGGCTGAGGCTCGCCGGGGGCTCCGGTGGCTCACTGCCGCCGACGGAGCGGGTGGGTGATCGGGGTCTCGATCAGGACGATCTCGAGTCCGTCGGGGTCGTGGATCGTGGACTCGATCAGCCCCCACGGCTTCTGCTCCGGTTGCTCGTCGATGCTGACCCCGGCATCGCGGAGTTCGGCGACGGCGGCTTCGAGGTCGGGTCCCTGTAGCCACAGCCGGATCCCGTCGGTCCTCACGTCCGTCGAGCTGGACTCGGTGAGCTCGAGATACCCGCCACCGAGGAAGAACACCACGCCCCGATGCGGCTCCTCGCCCCACTCCCGGTAGCGCACGAGCCCCAGCTGCTCCTCGTAGAACAGCAGGGACGCGCCGAAGTCGCTCGGCCGCAGCAGCATGCGGCTCTGAACCACCTGCACCATCAGTCGTCCTCTCGTCGCTCGGTCCACCGTCCGATCGCGCGGACCAGCTCGCCCTGGCGGTGGCGCTCCGGCTGGATCGCGATCGGCACACCCCGCTCCTCGAACACCGCGCCGGTCACGGAGCCGATCACCGCGACCGCGACCTCACGCTCCAGAGCACTGTCGAGGCGCTCGGCGACGTCGCCACCCATCTCCTCGGCGAGGGTGAACAGGTTCCTGGCAGCTCCCGGTGAGGTGAACGTGATCACGTCCAGCGCCCCGGACGCGACCGCCTCGACCAGGCTGCGGGCACGGACCTCGTCCTCCGGGAGCCTCCCCGCCACGTAGGGCGCCACCTCGACGGTGGTGAGTCCCGCTTCCGGGAGCGGGGCGAACGTGGGATCGAGCCCCACACGGGTGTCGTCACCCTGCGTGCTGCCGTGGACCTGGATGCCGACCGTCTCGCCGGTCCTGGCTCGGTTCAGGAGCCACTCGACGACCTCGTGGTCGGTCTCGGAGTCGGTGACGTGCTCGGGGCGGAGGTCGAACGCGGCCAACCCGCCGACCGCCTTGGCGCCTCGCGCGACCAGTCGTGCTTCCGCGAGCGACCGGGTCAGTTCGTCCAGCCGGTCGTGGTCCGCGGCCACCTCGGCCAGCAGCCGCATCCCCACACCCGTCGAGGCGGCGAACCAGTCCGGCTCCGCGGAGATCAGCCTGTCGATGGCGGCGACGATGTCGTGCGTGTCCGCCGGGATGTCGGTGGTCACGAGCGGGCCCATCACCGGGATCGCACCACGACGTTCGAGGGCAGCGGCGAGTTGCGGCGCCTTGCGGGCGCCGGTCACGCCGATCCGCAGTCCCTTCATCGCCTCAAGCGGAGCGGTGCGGGGCCTTCCGCGCAACTTGGCACAGGAGTAGGGTGCGAAGGCATGGGGACGGGCACGTGCGGTGGCCCGGGCGGAGCAGGCGAAGCGGGAACTCGCAGGTTCCACCCGTGCGTTGACCGGTCGGGGCCGACCCCCTCGATCGCTCGCCCCACGGGGGAACGCACGTGACCACTTCACCGACCCATCCCAGGACCGCTGCCACGACGCGACTGGCCGTCGTGCTCGCACTGGTCGTCGGGCTCTTGAGTGCGACCGCGTTCACCTCCGAGGCGGTGACCGTGCCCGAGACCCTCTACCACGAGCAGCCGGTCACGGCCGGGGTCGTGGAGCCCGGTTTCCCGATCGATCACGTCGGGGTGGTCTTCGAACTCCCTCATGACGCTGACCACGGGCACGACCACGGGGCGGACGACCTCCACGAGGGAACCGAGGGGCTGGCCGTGCGGTTCCGTCACGACGGTGTCTGGGGACCGTGGCAGCAGATGATCGAGGACGGCGCCCAGGCCGAGGGGCAGTGGACCGGCGCGCTCGTCTCCGGCGGCGACGCTGACGCCTACCAGGTGCGGGGCGTGCCGGCCTTCGCGCTGAAGGCGCGGGCCGCCGCACTGAACACGACCGACGGCCCCGAGCGGGTCATCGGATTCCGGCCTGCCGGCAGTGCCGACGCGGTCACGACCTGCAAGTCCCGCTCCGATTGGGGTGCCGACGAGTCGCTGCGAACCGACAACCGCAGCTACGCCCCGATCCAGATCATGACGGTGCACCACACCGCCACCCAGAACGACGACCCCGACCCCGACACCCGCGTTCGGGCGATCTACGAGTACCACACGCAGACCAACGGCTGGGACGACATCGGCTACCAGGCGCTGATCAGCGAGGACGGCACGGTCTACGAGGGCCGCTGGTCGGGGAGCGACAGCCCGTCCTGCCTGAACAGCGGTGGAACCGGCTGGGAGTTCGGCCACTACGGCACTGCGGCGAACGCCGAGATGGTGACCGGTGCGCACACCGGCGGCTACAACACCGGCAACTACGGTGTGGCGCTGCTCGGCACCTTCACCGACGTCATGCCGAAGCAGGGCGCGCGGGATGCACTGGTCGAGTACCTCGCCGAGCTCGCAGATCGGCACGGCCTCGACCCCGAGGGAACGGTCGACTACGACAACGGTGTCAACGCCAAGACCACCGACACGATCAACGGCCACCGCGACTTCACGTCCACCAAGTGCCCAGGGGGGCTCCTCTACGAGGATCTCCCCAACATCCGCACCGACGTCACCGCGGCGATGAGCGCGAACAGGGCGCCAGTGGTGACCATCACGTCGCCGGCAGACGCCGACAGCTACACCGTCGAGGAGACGAGTGCCGGGGCAGGGGCCACCTTGACCTTCGCCGCCGACGCCACCGACGAGGACGCGACCCTCGGCTGGCAGTGGACGGACGCCGCCGACGCCACCGTTGCGACCAGCGCCTCCTTCGAGGCCACGCTCGCCGTCGGTGAGTACACCTACACCGCCACCGCCACCGACACGGAAGGGCTGAGCGGCAGCGACAGCATCACCGTGCAGGTGGTGGAGCAAGGCACCACCACCACCGTCGATGACGTCGCCTCCGGTGAACAGTCGGTCGCCGGCACCGTCTCCGGCACCTACCTCGACACCGTCGCTGACGACGAACTGGCAGAGACCCTCACCGAGGTCGAGGACGGCGGCCGACCCTCGCGGCGGACGTCCTACCTCGAACACGTCTGGACGGTTCCGGTCACCGGCGGCGACACGGTCACCCTGTTCGTGGACGCCAGTGCCACGAGCTCCGACGACGGGGACGACTTCGCGTTCGCCTACTCGGTCGACGGCGGCGCGACCTACGAGCCGGTGCTGACAGTTCCCGCCGGCGGGTCCGGCACCTATTCGGCCAGCCTCGACCCCGCAACCAGCGGCACGGTCCACGTGCGAGTGGTCGACACCAACCGCACCCAGGGGGCACGGACGCTCGACAGCATCGCCGTCGACCACCTCTTCATCAGGTCCGAGTCCGGCGCGACATCCGCACCGGAGGCCCCGAGCACGATCACGTTGGAAGCCAGCGGCTACAAGGTGCGGGGTGTCCACCACGTCGACCTGACCTGGAGCGGGGCGGGCACGGTCAACGTCTATCGCGGCGAAACCCGGGTCGCCTCGGATGTGTCGGGCTCGACCTACACCGACCACATCGACGCCAAGGGGTCGGGCACCTACACCCACAAGGTCTGCGAGGTCGACAGCTCCGGAGCCGAGACCGGCGTCTGCTCCAACGAGACCACGACCACCTTCTGACCCCCCGCCCTCTGCGGTGCGGGGCGTGGCCGAGCGGCGGGGGTCGGGGCGCCTCGCCTCAGGAGGAGCGCCGTACGGTCGTTGCATGACGAACGAAAACGCCAACACGTACCTCGAAGACCGCTTCGAGCGGAACACCGACTACATCGAGGACCGCATCCTCGACGACCCGGACGCGGACTGGCCGGTCGAGGCGGGGCGCTACCGGCTGGTGGTCGCGCGGGCCTGCCCGTGGGCCAACCGCGCCATCATCGTGCGGCGACTCCTCGGTCTCGAGGACGCCCTGTCGATGGGCGTCGCCGGCCCCACCCACGACTGGCGGTCGTGGACCTTCGACCTCGACCCCGGCGGTGTCGACCCCGTCCTCGGGATCGAACGACTACGGCAGGCGTACCTCGAACGCTTCCCCGGCTACGACGACGGCGACCGCGGCATCACCGTGCCTGCGATCGTGGACGTCCCGTCAGGTCAGGTCGTCACGAACGACTTCCCGCAGATGACGCTCGACCTGGGAAGCGAGTGGACGCGGTTCCACCGTGAGGGGGCACCCGATCTCTATCCCGAACCGCTGCGCGACGAGATCGACGCGGTGATCGAGGCCGTCTACCACGACGTCAACGACGGCGTCTACCAAGCGGGGTTCGCGGCGACCCAGGAGGCGTACGAGGACGCCTACGACCGGCTCTTCGACCGGCTCGACTGGCTCGAGGAGCGACTCACGGATCAGCGCTACCTGGTTGGCGACCATCTCACGGAGGCCGACGTACGCCTCTTCACCACGCTCGTGCGGTTCGACGCGGTCTACCACAACCACTTCCGCTGCAACCGCAACAAGCTCACGGAGATGCCGGCGCTGTGGGCCTACGCGCGTGACCTGTTCCAGACGTCCGGGTTCGGCGACACGATCGACTTCGTGCAGATCAAGCAGCACTACTACCTCGTGCACACCGACCTGAACCCGTCCGGAGTCGTTCCCAAGGGTCCCGACGTCAGGGACTGGGCCGAACCCCACGGACGCGAGCAACTCCGTGGGTCACCGTTCGGTGAAGGGAGCCCGCCCCCACCGCCGCCCGAGGACGAGCGGGTCCCTCCGACGAACAACCCGGCGCTGCCGCTGATCGACGACCTCGCGGCCGCCGCCTGACCTCAGACCTCGAGTGCAGGCTTGCCGGCTCTCTCCAGGTGGCGCTTCAGACGCCGCATCGAGCGCCGGAGCTGCATCCTCACCATCGCGATGACGATCCCGTCCGCGAGGATGCCGAACACCCCGCCGAGACCCGGCTCCGCGTCCATGTGCCAGGTGAAGAGCGTCCCGCCCGGCACCTCCTCGAAGACGTAGCTGCCGGTCGCCGGGAAGGGCGTCGAGGTCGTCAGGGTCGATCGGTGCGGGGCGTCGACCTGGGTCATCACCGCATCCGCGTGGATGGTCCGTCCGACCATCTTCGCGGTGGAGCGGATCGTGACCCCGGGGGCGAGCTCGTGCGCGTCGACCAGTTCCTGATGGACGAACATCGGGTTCCATCGGGGGGTGTTGCCCACGTCCTCGAGGAAGTCCCAGACCTCCTGGCGCGGACGGGCGATGACGATGCTCTCGGTGACGGTCGGCATGACGGGTCCTCCTTCTCGTCGCACGGAGGATCCCAGGTCGCCGTTCCGGAAGCGTTACGAGCCGCGCCCGGCTCCGGACAGCACCCGGTGGCGCTGAGAGCTCAGTAGCTCGAGCCGGTGACGTACTCCTCGAGGTTGGTCGCCTTGACCTCGAGCTCGTCGATCCGCGACTTCACCACGTCCCCGATCGACACGATCCCCACCAGCACGTCGTTGTCGACCACGGGCATGTGCCGGAAGCGGCTCGAAGTCATGGTGGCCATGATCTCGTCGGCGCTGTGCTCCCGTCCGCAGGTGGAGACCGGGCTACTCATCACCGACGAGACCGATTCGTCGAGTACCTCGGAGCCAGTCCGAGCGAGCGCGCGCACGATGTCACGCTCCGACAGCATCCCGTCGACGTGATTGCCGTCAGGTGACACGACGACCGCGCCGATGCTGTGCTCGGCCAGAGTCGCCAACGCCTCGTGGAGGTCGGCGTCGGGCCTGATCGTCACGACGTCGCTGCCCTTCGAGTCGAGGATCTCTCCGACACGCCTGGTCACCGCGAACTCCTGTCACCCGATGTTCCCCTACAGCCTGCCACGTCGGCCTGTCATCTGCTGGGACGCGTGGACACGGCAGATGGCCACGACCACGCCATCGCCCACCACCGGATGGCCAACGGCCGGCTGGTGGAGGCCCGGTCGGACCCCCGGGGGGCGTATCCGTCGTGCACGGTGGCGGCATCCTCTGGTGCGACCCTGAGGGAGGCAAGCCATGGCACGCGCGACGGAACAGGCCAGCTCTCGGTTCCTCGACGACTACGTCGGGATGAAGGTGGAGGCCAGCGACGGTCCAGCAGGCAAGGTCACCAAGGACACCTACGAGACCGACAAGGAGCACTTGGTCGTCAAGCCTTCGCTCCTCGGCAAGAAGTACGAGGTGGCCGGTGACGCGATCATCGCGGTCGAAGACGGCGTGGTCCGCCTCGGGTTGACCAAGGATGAGCTGCGGTCGCAGCCGCGCTTCCGTAACCGGCGTGGCAGCGGCGGCGGCGCGAACGACCGCGTCATCCCGATCTGACCGGCCGTCGCTGACGAGCAAGGGCAACGACGCAGCCCGAGCTGTGCCCGCCTATCGTTCCTGGGTGTCCCAACCCAGGAGGTACGGCGTGCAGACCAACGTCGTGCAGATCGCCGACGGGGTTCACCTCGTGCACGGTTCCCACACCAACTTCGTGATCCTCGAGGAGGACGGAGCGGTCACGCTGGTCGACACCGGCTACCCCGGAGATCGGGGATTGCTCGAGTCGGCACTGCGAGCGACCGGGCACTCGCTCGCGGATGTCGAGGCCGTGGTGTTGACGCACGGCCACGTCGATCATCTCGGTTCCGCGGAGTGGCTGCGGCGCCAGCACGGCGTGCCCGTACAGGCCCATTCCAGTGAGCATCCCAACGCCCGGGGTGAGGTCAGCGAAGTCATCAGCGAGCTCGAGCTCTTCAAGCGGATCTGGCAGCCGAACGTGTTCCGCTTCACCCTCAACGCGGTCCGGAACGGGGCGTTGAGCTTCGAGCACGTCAGCGACCTGCAGGCGCTGTCTGAAGGCCAGCCTGCCGACCTGCCCGGCAACCCCGTCCCGATCCACACCCCAGGGCACACGAGCGGCCACGTGGGCCTGCACCTCCCTGATCGGGGGGCGCTGCTGAGCGGTGACGCGCTGATCACCGTGGACGTGTGGAACCACGCCGACACGGGTCCGCAACTGATCCGTCCACAGTTCAACACCGACCACAGTCAAGCTGCCGCCTCGCTCGGAGCTCTGGCCGAACTCGACGCCGAGGTGGTGATCCCCGGCCACGGGGATCCATACCACGGCAGTCCCGCCGAGGCCGTGGAGGTTGCCCTGGCCAGACATCACGGCGGGCCGTAGCCGTTCCGACCGTTCGCAGCGGGTCGGGCACGTCGATTGTGTCGGTCGCTACCGTTGCCCGCGCGGCGTCGCGCCGTTCCGTGGCGGCCATGTCTTGGAGTCCGGTGATGGTTGGCACCAGCGAAGACGCGCGCGGGGTCTCTCGCGCGTCTGAGTCGTTGCACAGCGAGCGTTCCATCGTGGTCGCCCGCTGGGCGGGGGTGGCCTTCGGACTCCTCCAGGTCACGACCTACAACACGATGCCCTACCCCCCCGGGATCCAGGCGGCGGCCTACACGCTCGTCGGTGCGCTCGCGGTCGCCAACCTCGCGATCTGGATCTCGATCCGGCGCATCTCGACGGACCAGGCTCGGCGCCGGCTGTCGGTCACCGCGATGGCCATCGACATCGTCTTCGTCTCCGGCATCTTGTGGCTCTACGCGTTCGACGGCACCTCAGCGTTGTTCCTGCTGCTCTTCGTGCTCCCGGCGGAGGCAGCCTGGCGCTTCCGTCTCCGCGGTGTCATCACGGTGTGGGCTGTCTCCGCTGCCTTCTACATCGGCCGCGAGGCCTATGCGGCGGTCGAGTACGGGTTCGCCTTCGACCTCGTGTCCATCAACTTCCGGATGGGGATCCTCCTGATCGTGAGCCTCATCCTGGGGCTCATGGCGAGTGGTCTGGCACGTCGCACGGCGGAGCTCGAAGCGGCACTTCAGGAGCTGCGGGAGACCAGCAACTGGCGTGGGAAGCTGGTCGACATGCTCGCCCACGACATCCGGTCCCCACTCGGCAGCGCGGTGAGCTCGATGGAGACCCTCCGTGACCGCGGCGACCGGCTCGACCACGAGACCCAGCTCAAGCTGCTCGCCTCGAGCGTCAGATCAGCACGACGGGTGCTGCGGCTCGCCGATGACCTGCTGGCGCTGGCGCGGGCTACCGACGCGAAAGGCCTCGAGCTGGACCGTCGCGAGGTGCCGCTAATCAGGGTCGTCAGCGAGGTCCTCGAGGACCTCGACACCTCGCAGGACGTCGAGGTGGACATCCCGCCGGATCTCCGCGCCTACGTCGACCCGATGCGCGTCGAGCAGATCGTGGCGAACCTGGTCGGCAACGCGCTCAAGCACGGTCGCCCCCCTGTCAGGATCACCGCACGGGAGGGTCGCGCCTGGGGGGTCGTTCTCGAGGTGTCGGATGCGGGCGGCGGGATCCCGGCCGAGGAGCGGCAGAAGCTGTTCGACGCCTTCGGTCGCGGCATGAAACGCGACTCCGTCGGGCTCGGACTGTGGATCGTCCGCCTCCTCACCGAGGCACACGGTGGACAGGTCCGCTACGAGGAGCGCGACGGGCGCTCACGCTTCGTGGTCGAGCTTCCCTCGCCGAACGGGGAGACGCACCAGGGGAGTCCCACGGTCGCGGCGAGCTCCCCTGGGAGCGAGGCGTAGGACCTGGCGTCAGGTGTCTTCGCCGTCCTCGGGCGGGAACACCGGCAGCTGGCCGTCGTCGAAGCCGGTCACGTTGGGGCACACATCACCGACGTCTCCCTCGGGCGTGACGAAGTACCACTCGAAGGGTGGCGAGACCGGGAGATCCTCGACCGACATGGTCGCGCTCGCCGACGTGTGACCGATGTTGCTCGCCAGCGTCTCCACCTCGTGGAGCTCGTCGGTCGACGGTCCCACGCTGATGTCGAACGGCTGGCCCGGCCCTGACGGGAACCCCAGCACGACGACGCCGGCCGCTCCGCCGCCGGCCTCGCGCAGGTGGAGCTCCAGCTGCGCATCACTGCTGCCTGCGGGACCTCCCTCCGCGCGGCTTCCCGTGATACGGAACCCGAAGTCGTCCTCGATCAGGGTCACCTGCGTGGTGTCGCTGCCGGTCGCGCTCGCCGGCTGGTCGGTCGGGGCGCCATCCTCGAAGACCACGAGGTCGTCCTCTTCGTCCTCGCAGCGGGACACCGTCGGCGCCGATCCCTCGGTTGGTGAGGGCGCGGCAGCCGTCGACGTCGGTGACGGGCTCGTGGTCGCGTCGGTCTGGTCAGCGGACTCGCACCCGACGGCGGCCAGCAGGAGGAACGCCCCCGCTGCGCTGCGCGAGGCGGACGATCGCCCGCCCAGCAGCCGTCTGAGGCGCTGGAAGAAACCGCCGGCACCCTCCACGTCGTCAGGGCCGTCCTGTGGGGGTGGGGCGGACCCGACCCGCTTGCTCTGGACGTCGCGCGCAGTCCGTCGATCGACGTAGGTGTGGCGCGGTGCGTCGCCCTGCTCCCGGTCCTTCTCCGGGGGTGGCATGTCCTCTTGCTCTCTGGTCTCGCTCACGTTGGGCCTCCTCGGCCGTCGGGGTCGTCTGGAACCCAACCCCACCCCCCTTAAGACCGGCTCGAAGGGGCGCTGGCCACGATCTCGCAAGACCTCGAAGCGGCCAGGGAGCCGGTCATGGAGTTGCGAGAGCCACGCGCGCCGACCATCATCGGTCCGAGCGCTGGAGGGGGGACCATGCGGCTGCTCCTGCTGGGGGCCATGGAGGCGTGGGACGGGGACGTCCGTCTGGATCTGGGAGGACCCAAGCCGCGGCTCATCCTCGCGCTGCTCGCCAAGGAGGCCGGTGGCATCGTCCCGACCCCGAAGCTGGTCGATGCGGTCTGGGGCGACGATCCCCCCGCCGACCCGCGCGCGACGCTCCAGGTCAACATCTCGAGCCTGCGGAAGACCGGCGACGGGCTGCCCATCACCCACCGCTCGCCCGGGTACGTCCTCGAGCTCGATCCCTCGGCGATCGACCGTCACCGGTTCGAGGCGCTCGTGGCCGAGGGCGTACGGCTCGTCCCGAGCCACCCACGACGGGGCGCCACCCTCCTCCGCGACGCCCTGAGCCTGTGGCGGGGGCGGCCGTACGGGGACCTCGCCGACGAGTCCGCGCTCGTCGCGGACGTGCGTGGCCTCGAGGAGCAGCGCCTGCGGGCACTCGAGAAGCGCATCGGCGCCGATCTCGCCCTGGGCGACCACGAACGGCTCCACCAGGAGCTCGAGACGCTCGTGCAGAGCCACCCCCTCCGGGAGCCGTTCTGGGGCCAGCTCGCGCTGGTGCAGTACCGCACCGGGCAGCCGGCAGAGTCGCTGCGGACCCTCGAGCGCGCGCGACGCCTCCTCGCAGAAGAGCTCGGCTCCGACCCGTCGCCGGCCCTGAAGGACCTCCACGCGCGGATACTCCGCCAGGACCCCGGGTTGGCAGCCCCCTCCCTGCGGAGCGATCGCGACGCGGAGCCTCTCCGGACCGTCCGCGGCTACGCGCTGCTCGAGGAGCTCGGAACGACGCCGGCCGGGGCGACTCGCTACCGGGCGCGGCAGCCGGGAACCGGCCGTCCGGTCGACGTGCGGGAGTTCGACACGGACGCGATCGGGCTCCCCGTCGGCGACCTCGCGCGCCGTATCGAGCGGGCGCAGCGGCTCGACCACCGCCACCTCCCCGACGTACTGGACCACTGGACCGACGACGGTCACGTCTACCTCGTGACCCAGACGGTCGAGGGCGACCCGCTGTCCGACACGCTCCAGCGGGGACCGTGGACACCCGACCGCGCCGTGTCCCTCGTCGACGACCTGGCGGCGGCCGTCGACCACGCCCTCGGCCACGGTGCGTGGCTCGGGTCGCTCGGGACCGACGGCGTGACGCTGGCTGAGGACGACCGTCCCGTGATCGCGGGCTACGCGGACGCGCTCGTCACGGAGGAGGGCGCCAGCCACGATCCGGCTGCGCAGGCAGTGGGGGACCTCGGACGCCTCGGGTACCGGCTCCTCACCGGGGCGCGCGTGCCCGTCCCTGCCGGCGACGACCACGTAGCGCCGCCCGACCTGCGCGACCTGCGCCCCGACCTCCCGCCTGCGGCGGGGCGCGTCCTCGAACGGGCCGTCCGCCGACCCGACGGGCGCTTCCCCACGGCCGGCGCCTTCGCGGCCGCCTTCCGGGGGGCCGTCACCGGCACCGAGCCGGATCTCCTGGCCGCCGAGATCCGCAACCCCTACAAGGGGCTGCGGGCCTTCGGCGAGGCCGATGCCGACGACTTCTTCGGGCGCTCCAGGCTCGCAGAGAAGCTCCTCGACCGACTGGAGCGCGACCGGGTCATCGCCCTGGTCGGTCCCAGCGGATCGGGGAAGTCGAGCGTGGTCCGGGCCGGGCTCCTCCCGGCGCTGCGGGACACCCCCGGGAACTGGCGGATCGCCACGATGACGCCGGGCGAGTGGCCGATGGCCGAGCTCGAGCACACCCTGGAGGAGCTCGCGCCAGACCAGGGTGACGACCTCGGCGCCTCGCTCGCCGCCGACGGCGGCCTGGCCGACGTGGCGGAGGAGCTCTCGGCGCCCGGGGGGAGCCTGCTGCTCGTCGTCGACCAGTTCGAGGAGCTCTTCGCGCTCGCCCCGGCCCCCGACCGGGCCGCGTTCCTGGAGCAGCTCGCCGCCGCGTTGTCACGGCCCGGTGGTCCGCTCCACGTGGTCATGACCCTGCGAGCCGACTTCTACGACCAGCTCCTGCTGGACCCTGCGATGGGGTCCGTGGTCGCCGAGCGGACCGTCCCGGTCACCCCTCTGACACCCGACGAGCTCGAGCACGCCATCACGGGCCCGGCCGAGGCCGTCGGGCTCCGCGTCGAGCCCGAGCTGACGGCGCAGCTCGTCGCCGACGTCGTCGACGCCCCGGGCAGCCTGCCCTCTCTCCAGTACGCCCTGACCGAGCTCTGCGACGAACGCTCCGGCGACACCTTGCGGCTCGACGACTTCCGCGAGCTCGGTGGCCTGCACGGGGCGCTGGCGGGGCGTGCCGAGACGCTCTACGGCCAGCTCGACGAGGAGGGCCGGGAGGTGTGCCGACAGGTCTTCCTGCGGCTGGTCGTGGTGACCGAGCAGGTGGCCGAGACCCGCCGCCGTGTCCTGCGTCCCGAGCTCCTCGACCTCGGCGACGAGGAGACCGTCGAGCAGGTCCTCGAGCTGTTCGGCTCCCACCGGCTGCTGACCTTCGACCACGACCCCTTCACGCGTGTCCCCACCGTGGAGGTGGCACACGAGGCGCTCATGCACGCGTGGGGACGTCTGCGGGGCTGGATCGACGCCGCCCGCGACGACCTCGTCATGCACCGCCGGCTGCTCGCGGCCGCGGACGACTGGCGGCGCTCGGACGAGGAGCCGAGCTACCTCCTGGTCGGATCGCGTCTCGACGCGGTCGAGGACTGGGCGGCGACCACCTCGGTCATGCTGACCCGATCACAGCGGGACTACCTCGAGCGCAGCGTCGAGGCGCGCGACCGTCGGGAGCGCGAGGAGCAGGAGCGCCGCGAGCGCGAGCGGATGCTGGAGCGGCGGTCGCTGCGGCGCATGCGGGGCCTCGTCGCCGTCCTCGTGCTCGGTCTCGCCGCGGCCGGCGTGCTGGCGTGGCTGGCCCTCGAGCAGCGCAGCACCGCCGATGAGCAGCGGCAGCTCGCCGAGACACAGCGGGCAGCCGCAGAGGAGCAGGGCCGGGTCGCGACCGCGCGCGAGCTGGCCGCCGAGTCCCTCACGCAGCTCGACGTCGACCCCGAGCGCAGCCTGCTCCTCGCCATCGAGGCCGTCGAGACCACGCGTCGCGTCGACGGCACCGTGCTCCCCGAGGCGGAGTCCGCGCTCCACCAGGCCGTGCGTCTGTCCCGGGTCGAGTCCGTGCTGAACGTCGGGGCGGGTGTGGCCCTCGGACCGCAGGGCGAGCTGGCGGTCGTCGGGATGGACGGGGAGATGCGGGTGCTCGACGCGGCCGGTGAGCTGCTCTGGGAGCGGAGCGACCGCGCGACGGGGCCGCTCATGCTGCCGGGCGAGAGCGCCCCGCGCGTCTTCCTCGGCCGTACCCCCGGTGCGGACGTGCACCCCGAGACCGCGATCGTGGCCAGCACCACCGCCGACTTCACCGTCGAGCTGCGCGAGCTCGCGACCGGCGAGATCGTGACCACCCTCGACGGTGACGCTGCACGGCCACGCTTCAGCCCCGACGGTCGCTACGTCGCCGCCATCATGGCGCAGGAAGGGACCGATCGGCTGTGGGACGCGGCGCGGACGATCGGGCTGTGGGATGCCGACACGGGTGAGCTCGTGCGACGGTTCGAGGGTCACGAGTTCGGTGTCAATACCCACGCGTTCTCGCCGGACGGCACCCGTCTCGCCACCGCCTCGGGGGCCGGAGGACGGATCGGCCTGTGGGATGTCGACACCGGGGAGCAGCTGGTGATGCAGGACCGCAGTGGCGCCAAGGCGGTCGCGTTCTCGCCCGACGGCACGCTCCTCGCGGTGGGCAGCGGCGACGGTCTCGTCGAGATCCGCGACGCCGGGACGCTCGAGGTTCGCGAGACCTTCCACGGCCACGAGGGTGACATCTTCGCGGTGGCGTTCAGCCCGGACGGCTCCCGCGTCGCGGTCGGCGGGACCGGGGTCGAGCTGTTCGATCCCGCCACCGGTGAGGAGCTGATGGCGCTGCCGGGGCACACCGCCACGGTCGCCGCCGTCGCGTTCTCGCGCGACGCCGAGACCCTCGTGACCTCGGCCGAGGACGGCACCACCCGGCGGTGGGACATCGCAGCCCCCGGTGGGCGTGAGATCGCCACGCTGCCCGGTCCGCAACCGCCCGCGCGGGGCGCGGTCGATGCCGGTCCCGACGGGAAGCTCATCGCCACCACGGGCCCGGACGGCGTGCGGCTCCACCGCGTCGGAAGCTGGGAGGTCGTCCGAACGCTGCCGCTCGGCCCGGCAGCCGCTGTCGACGTCACCTTCAGCCCCGACGGGGGTCGGCTCGCGGCCGGGCTCCTGCCGCTCCCGCCGGGTCCCGGCAGCACCGGCACGCTCGTCGTGTGGGACGTCGAGACCGGTCAGCGTGTGCTCGAGGTCGGAGGGCACGCCCCGTTCATCACCGACCAGGCCTGGAGCGCGGACGGGCGACTGATCGCGACCGGCACCGACAACGAGGGGCTCGCCCGGGTCATCGACGTCGCCTCGGGTGAGATCGTGTCCACCTACGACTTCACCGAAGGCTCGATCGTCGCGGTCGAGTTCACCCCGGACGGGCTGTTCGTCGGCGGACAGGACGCCGGTTACGTGATCGACCCGGAGACCGGCGAAGAGCTTCGAACGTTCGAGGAAGCCGACGAGACCCTCATCGACGACCGTCTCACCGCCGACGGGACACTCGTCACGAGCGACATCGAAGGCCGGATCGACGAGTGGGACCCGGCCACGGGCCAGCGGCTACGGCGGATCACCGACTACCCGGGTGGCATCTTCGCGGTAGGGCTGGGGGATGGCATCGTGGCGTCGGTGACCCCGCCCGCGGTGTCGATCGTCGACTTCGTCACCGGTGAGCCCCGGTTCGACCTGGTCACCGGCCACGACGGCGGCGCCAGCGACCTGGCCTTCACGCCCGACGGCCGCTACCTCGTGACCGGCGGCATAGACGGCACGATCCGGCTGTTCGCCATGGACGTCGACGAACTGCTCGCGCTGGCTCACGAACGTGCCACACGCAGCCTCACCACCGCCGAGTGCCGGCGGTTCCTCCACACCGAGACGTGCCCGGCAGGCTGATCCTCAGGCGCTGCGGGGGAGCGCGTCGAGGAGCTCGCGTGCGACCTTCTCGGTCTCCCGGCACTGCTGCGCACAGGCGCGGCAGTGGTCGTGCATGTCCCCGTGCGAGTCGCACTCGTCAGCGCACGCCCGGCAGGCCGCGACGCACGCCTCGAGCTGTGCCCGCAGGACGTCGTAGCTGCCGTACGCGATGCGACTCATGACGTTCGCCGTCGCGGTGCAGATCTCGGCGCAGACGTTGTCGAGCGTGATGCAGTCGCGCAGCCCCTCGACGTCGTCCTCCGCCAGACACGCGTCCGCGCACGCGGTGCAGGCGGCAGCGCACTCCTGGAAGGTGTGGATCGCCTCGCCCAACGTCTCGGCGTCGACGGCGAGCTTCACCGGAGCGGTCTCGATGATCCTCTTGTGTCCCATGGCTTTCCCCGTTCGTTGCGGTGCCGTTCGTTGTCACCGACAAGGGTGGGACCAGGGCCGACCTTGCGCGCCTGCGATGCACCCGCGAGCGACCACCCGCCTCCGTACGGTGTGCAGGGCTGTTGGAACGAGACAGCGGATCTCTTCCACGAGGATCTCCCGGCCAGAGCTTCGGCCAACGCACTGACGTTGATCGAACTGTTGGGGGACGCCGTGACGGAGTGGCCCTGATCACAGCACGAGGCCGAGGCCGCCCTCGACGGGGAGGACGGCTCCGGTCATGTAGTCCGCCCCGATCACCGCTGCGCACACGTCCGCGATGTCGTCGGGGGTACCGACGCGGCGCAGTGGCGCACCGGCCTCGACCGCGGCCTGCATCTCGTCCCAGTCCTCGGTCCACGGGGTGTGGATGAGCCCGGGGGCGATCGCGTTCACCCGCACCTCGGGTCCGACCACCTTGGCCAGCAGGGCGGTGAGGTGGTTGAGCGCAGCCTTCGACGTGGAGTAGGGGATCGACGATCCGACCTGTCGCAGGCCCGCGAGCGAGGTGATGTTGATCACGCATCCGCCGCCGTTCTCACGGAGGGCCGGCACGGCGAGCCGGGTGGTCTCGAAGGTCCCGACGACGTTGACGTTCAAGATCTCCCGCCAGATCTCGGGAGTCACCGCGTCGAGATCGGCGTGGTCGATCCGCCGGGTCACGCCTGCGTTGTTGACGAGGACGTCCAGCCGCCCCCAGGTGTCCAGTGTCTGGTCGATGAGGCGTTTCGTGCTGTCGGGATCACCGATGTCGGCCTGGACGTAGACCGCGTCGGGCAGGCTCTCCGCGACGGCCTGACCCTCGTCGACGCTCGACCGGGAGTTCACGACCACCTTGGCGCCCTGCTCGGCGAGTCGGCGTGCGATCGCCTCGCCGATGCCACTCGAGGATCCGGTGACGAGCGCCACCTTCCCGTTCACGTCCATGTCGACTCCAGGTCTCGACCAGCCATCCACGATATCGGTGCCCGCCCCGACCCTGGCCGCCGTAACGAACGGCTCGCTGGCTCGTTGTCGCAGGTGAACGTGCCCGTGACGACGCCATCGCGTTGCGGGCACGCCCCACCTTCCAGTGCCCGACGACCAAGGCCGTACCCGTGCGTTCCCACCGCTACGTCACGCTCGCGCTCGCCGGCAGTCTCGCCCTCGGAGCCGCTGCCGCGCTTCCCGCTGGGAGCGAGGTGGGCGTCCCGCCCGCCCGCGACGCGGAGCCCGTGGTCCTGACCGGCGCCGACCTTCCCGACTGGTCCGCCCCGCCCGCCGACGGACAGCCGGCGCCCTACCCCTCGGGGACGGAGGCCGGGGATGGCGTCCGGTCGGCCCACAACGGGATCCTGGTCACCACCGGGCAGGAGGGCGCCCCGGTCGACCACGTCGTTGCCTACCGCTACGACAGCGCGAGCGGTTGGACCGAGATCCCGGTGCAGGTCGACGAGCGCTTCCCCTACTTCCTCGCCAACGCCCGCTCCGACTTCGGCCAGTACTCGGGTACCGACACCGAGCTGACCTACGCCTGGAACCCGACCGCGACCAGCGTGGGCGAGGAAGCGTGGAAGAAGGTCGCCGGGCAGTGCGAAGCCCGCTACCCGAGCCCCGATGAGCTCGACCAGCTCGTCGCCGACGGCGTCATCACCCCCGGCATCGGCGAGACCGCCGCGGACTACACCGGGCCGATGGCCGATCCGGTCCCCGGTGTCGACGCCGACGACGAGATCGTCTTCATGGCCTCCGACGCCGGCGACCTCGCCCCGCTCGATGCGCCACCGCCCACCGAGACCGCGAGCTCCCGACACGAGGTCGTCGTCAGCGACCCCCTGAACCCGGCCGACACCCGTGCGGTCTACCTGTTCCTCGACGAACAGGGCTCCTCGTTCGATCACCGCACCGGCTACGTGCAGTTCAGCCGCTCCGACGATGCCGACGTCTGGCACGACCGCGGGTCCTGGCAGCCCGACGACCCCGAGAAGCTGGGCACGTCCAACACCGGCTACGGCCCAAACCTCCCCGGCACCGTCTGCGACGACCCCAACGACCTCGACGGCAACGGTGACCGCGAGGTGCGCAGCTCCGAGGACCGCTTCCCGCTCGACACCACCACCGTCAACACCGCCGCCTACGAGTGGCACGCGTCGGGGCGCTGGATGATCCGGGAGATGCGGGTCGCCTCGCCCGACCAGAACCGGGCCGCGGTCGCCAACACCCAACCCGGCCGGGTTCCCGGCGGGGCCCGCTTCGCTGCGCGGGAGTACGGCCCCGACCTCGTCGACCGCTGGAAGGGGCGCGCCTTCCAGCAGAGCCCGGATTCGTCGATCTCACTCGTCGGCTTCGAGGACGAGCAGGTCAACTGGGAGGCCAACGCGGCCCTCCTCGGCTGGAAGGTCGGACCCGTCCGCGCCATCCGGGAGACTTGGGGCGCCGATTCCGGCACCAACGTCACCAAGGTCGAGACGTTCTACCGCGACCTCGTCCAGTACCGCTACTACGTCCGTGTCCACCCCATCCCGCCGGACGGCCTGTACACCTCCTGGGACTACAACCGCAGTGTCGCCTCGACGTACTTCAACGCGCTGCGCCCCGACGGCGTCGCGATCGACGGCAACAACGACGACGTCGGCCAGGTCGACGAGGTGGGGGGCAACCCGGCGTTCTTCGACGCACCGGACCCCACCTTCGACCTCCCCTCAGCGATGTACCGCTGGGAGCAGGTCGCCGGCAGGGACGACGCCGGATCGCTGGTCTACAGCTTCGACATGACCGGCGCGACCACCCTCGCGAACCCGCTCGTCGTTCCCTACTACCGCGACGACGCCTGCCTCGATGACGGCACGGGGGACAACCCGGTTCCGCGTCCCTGGCCCGGCGAGGAGTCGACCGACCCGCGGGTGAAGGCCGGCTACGAGGACTACTGGGGCCAGCCCTACGAGGAGCTCGAGTGCCACCAGAAGCAGGGCGCCTACGGGGCGCACGGCCTGCACTTCCTCGTGACCCAGGATTCCGACAACGGGTTCGTGGGTACGGCGAAGCCCGTGAACGAGATCGACGGTCGCCAGTGGCAGTTCGCGGTGCCGATGGAGTCACCGACCAACGTCGGCGAGGCCTACGGCAACGTGGTCCGCGCCCCGCTCGTGACGACCGTCACGCCGCAGCCGTAACGCGAGACCTAGCTGGCGTGCTGGGCTTCGTGCTCGGCGATCTTCTCGCGGACCTCGTCCATGTCGAGATCCTTGACCTGGCGGATCAGCTCCTCGAGTGACGACTCGGGGAGCGCGCCGGGCTGGGAGAACACCAGCACGTTGTCGCGGAAGGCCATCAGCGTGGGGATCGAGCGGATGCCGAACTCGGCTGCGAGCTGCTGCTGGTCCTCGGTGTCGACTTTGCCGAACACGATGTCGTCGTGCTCGTCCGATACCGATTCGAACACGGGTGCGAACATGCGGCAGGGGCCGCACCACTCGGCCCAGAAGTCCACCAGGACGATGTCGTTGTCGTCGATGGTGGACTGGAAGTTGTCCTTGGTCAGTTCCTTGGTGGCCATGGGGTGGCTGCCTTCATAGATGGAGTGGAGTCTCGGTACCTACAACACCGGGAACGGCCCTCATCTTCCCGACTGCTCTTGCTGGCGTTCGACCCAGGACAGGAACGCCTCGACGTCGCCGCCTTCCTCCTCGGCGACGAAGGCCTCGGCCCAGTCGAGGATCTGCTGCTCGCTGAAGCCCTCTCCCTCGAGCGACTCCCTGGCCTGGCTCGCGAGCACGTGGGCCCCTTCGGTGCGCGAGAACTCGGCATCCTCCTCCGAGACCCCCTCTTCGGCCGGGTCCGCCGGTTCGAGGTCGTGTTCGTCAGCCACGTCGTCCCTTCCCGTCGCCACCACCCTACGGACCTGCCGTGTCAGTCCTGTGGCGGCTTCCCGTCCTGGAGGACGTCCCGCACGAGGGGGAAGGCGTCATCGGTCAGCCGGACGACGCTGGCAGCCCCGGCGGTGCTCGCGTAGCCGGGCACGTTGACGTTGTGCACGGTCTCGACCTCGAGCGCGGTGAAGCCGTACCGGAGCAGTTGCGCGGGGGTCGCGTTGGTGACGCTGTGGCTCCGCAGGATCCGCACTGCCTCGAGCGTGCCGGCCACGGACCGACGCTCCGCCAGCAGCTTGTGGTGTGCGGCGATCAGGAGCTCCCCTTGGGCCTCGGTCCGGCGGAAGTCACCCCCGGAGCGGTTCTTGCGGTCCCTGGCGAAGGTCAGAGCCTCCCCGCGCAGGACCTGGGGTCCGGTCTCGGTGATGTCGGCTCCTCCGTCGTACACCGGGGTCTCGACGTCGACCTCCACCCCGCCGAAATCCGCGAAGGCGTCGGCCATCCCGTGCATGCTCGTCACGAACCAGGCGTCCACCTTGGTGTCGAACAGGTTCTCGACGGTGGCGACGCACCGCTCTGGACCGCCGACGAGGCACGCGTTGATCTTGGTCGTGCCCACTCCCGCGACCGGCACCCACGAGTCCCGGGGGAAGTTGAGGAAGCTGGCGTGCTTCCGGTCGGGGCTGACGACAAGGAGGTGGAAGGCGTCCGCACGGGCATCCAGCGGGGACCCGCCCCGCGGGGGCCCTTGGTCGGCGCCGAGGAGCAGCACGGTGATGACGTCGTCCTCCACCGGCTGGTAGAGGAGCTGCGGGGCGGCCTGGAGGCCGGCGGCGACGAGCAGCGGAGCCAGGAACGCGACGAGGGCGCGGCGGATCATCCCCCACCCCCCGGTGCGGCAGCGATGAGCTCTGGTTCGGCCTCCCCGGGGACGAAGACGTAGGTCACCTGCGTGCTCGTGCCGTCATCGGTGGTGATGGACGCGACCACCGATGCCCACTCTGGGGCCTGGTCGACGTAGACCGTGGTGTCGTAGACGACGTTCCGGATGGGATCGGACGGCGACGCCAGATCGGTCGAGATCGCCGCCAGCAGGACCGTGTCGTCGCCGAGATCGAACGGCAGGACCGGCTCGGTCGCGTCTGGTTGCCGGCTCTGGATGCGGTCGAGGTAGCCGTCGAGGAAGGTCTTGATGCCGGCCGTGAACGCGTCGATCGCGGCGGCGTCCGGATCGGCCGCACGGTCGCGGTCCGAACCCTCGACGAAGACCCGGTTCCCCGCGACGCTGACCGATGTGAGCTCGACCTCGAGCTGGCCGTCGACCGGCTCGATCTCGGGTGTGGGTGAGGGTGTCGGGGACGGCGACGGCGCGGCCGTGGGCGTGGGGGAGGGCTCGGGCTCCGGTTCGTCCGTGCAACCGCCCAGCAAGAGCGTTGCTGCGGCAAGCACGGCCACGGCTCGTGGTACTGGCACCCCGTTCACGGTGGTCGACGCTACCACTGGTCAGCCCGTCTCCGACTCGGTGGGGGAGGGGCTACCGCCTCCGCCCCCGCCGCCCCCGGGCGGGGTGGTCTCGGTCTCGGTCGGGTCCAGCGTCTCGGTCTCGGTGGGGCTCGGCGACGCGGTCGGACTCTGGGTCGGCGACGGGCTCGGCGACGGCGAGGGGCTGGGCGAGGGAGACGGCGACGGTGTCGGTGACGGGGTCGGGGACGGTGTGGGGCTCTCGCGGTCGCTCGTGTCGGGATCACCGTCGATGCCGTAGCGCACGTCCAGCCCGCTGTAGTCCGCCTCGGGGAACTCCAGCCGCTCGAACGGTGCCACCACCTCGGCCATGTAGGCACCCCACAGCGAAGCGGGGATCGAGCCACCGGTCACGCCGTCCATCGGCTCGTTGTTGAGGTTCCCGATCCACACAGCGGTCGCGAAGCGTGGGGTGTAGCCGACGAACCAGGCGTCGCGGTTCTCGTTGGTCGTCCCGGTCTTGCCGGCGACCGGCCGGTCGAGCCGGGCGGCGGTTCCCGTCCCGCCGTCCACCACGGCGCGGAGCGTGTCGGTGACGACCGCGGCCGCGTTGGGCTCGACGACCTCGGACTCCTCGGTCTCGACCTCGTAGAGCACCTCGCCGTCGTGGGTCTCGACCTTCGTGATGACGTGGGCGTCACGGTGCGTTCCTTGGGCGGCCAGGGTCGCGTACGCCTCCGCCATCTCCCACGGTGTCAGATCCGCAGCGCCGATGGCGACCGATGGGACCTCGGGGATCTCGGAGTCGATGCCGAGCTCGTGGGCGCGGGACACGACGTTGTCGATCCCGAGCTCGAGCCCCAGGTTCACGTACGCCGTGTTGATCGAGCGGACCGTCGCCTCGCGGACCGTCGGGTCGGGCTCGTAGCCGGTGCGGCTGTAGTTGCGGATCTCCGCCGTCCCGCTGCCAGAGGGCACCTCGCGGATCCGGGGGGCCTCGACCGTCGACGAGCGCGGATCGAGTCCCTGGGCGACGAACTCGGTGAGGACGAAGGTCTTGAACGACGACCCGACCTGGTTGCTGCCCTCGATGGCGGTGTTGAACTGCTGCTCCTCGTAGTCGCGTCCGCCGACGAGCGCCAGCACCTGCCCGGTCTCCGGATCGACCGTCACGATCGCCCCGGAGTAGGGGAGGTCCTCGAGCGAGGCGTTGAGCTGGTCGATGGCCAGCTTCTGGATGCGCTGGTCGAGCGTCGTGTGTACCACGAGGTTCTTGAACAGGTCGTTCGCCTCGCCCTCGTCGAGGACCGACGGGAGCTGCTCGCGCACGGCGTCGAGGAAGTACGCGCTGGGACCGAACGCCACCAACGGGTCGTTGTTGATCTCGGGGAGGTCCGAGTCGATGAGGTCGTCGGCCTCGGAACGCGACAGCGCCCCGATCTCGACCATGCCGTTCAGCACGAAGTTGCGCCGCACGGTCGCGTCTTCAGGGTTGCGTCCGGGATCGAACGCCGACGGGGCGGCGATCATCCCCGCGAGGGTGGCGGCCTGGTTGACGTCGAGGTCGGTCGCCGGCACCCCGAAGTAGGTCTGGGCAGCCGCCTCGAGCCCGATCGCCCCGCGGCCGAAGGGCACCGAGTTGAGGTAGAACTCGAGGATCTCGTCCTTGGAGAGCTCGTCGTCGAGCTTGGCGGCGACGGCGATCTCACGGAACTTGCCGAGGTAGCTGTCGTCGACGTCCTCGACGGC
>JAWVZB010000027.1:0-30581 GCA_033722375.1 Nitriliruptorales bacterium
CAGACCGCCGTCGACCGCCGCTTCAACCGCACCGGCTACGAAGCCCGCCAAGCCGTCGAAGCCTTCACCCAGCAGGTCCGTGACGAGGTCGACCAGGACCAGATCCGCCGCCAGACCGCCGAGACCGCCGCCACCACCGTCCAACCCACCACCGTCTCGGTCTGGCTCGCCGCGGAGGGTCGCGACTGACCGTGCTCAGGGCGCGAGCCGCTCCCGCACCCAGCCCTCGCCGGTGGACTCGTAGCGCAACCGGTCGTGCAGCCGATCGTCGCGCCCCTGCCAGAACTCCCAGCGCACGGGAACGATCCGGTAGCCGCCCCAGTGATCGGGGCGCGGAACACCGTCGGGGTGCTCACGCTCGAGGTCCTCGACCTCGGCCACCAGCTCGTCCCGCGAGGCGATGATCCTGCTCTGCGGCGAGGCCGCGGCCCCCGCTCTCGCGCGGAGGGGGCGGGACTCCCAGTACTCGTCGCTGGTGGCAGCGTCGACCAACTCGACCGGCCCCTCGGCCCGGACCTGTCGATCGAGCTGGGTCCAGACGAAGCACACCGCGGCATGGGGGTTGACGGCGAGCTCACGGCCCTTGCGGCTGCGACGGTTGGTGTAGAAGACGAGACCATCGGGGCCGTGCCCCTTCAGCAGCACCGCCCGGACCGACGGGGCGCCGTCGGGGGCCGCCGTCGCGAGCGCCATCCAGTGCGGCAGCGGCACCTCGGCATCCTGTGCCGCCGCGAACCACCGCTCGAAGAGCACCAGTGGATCGGCCGGCGCGGTCGCCGGATCGAGCAGCGGGCCATCGGAGGTCACGCAGCGAACGTAACGCCCCTGCGACGGCAATGGCCGAGCGGGTGACCGAGAGCTGGAGAGGGGACTCGAACCCCTGACCTATCCCTTACGAGGGGATTGCTCTACCAGCTGAGCTACTCCAGCGAGACGGCGCAGGCGCGCCGGGGGCCGGAGAGTACCGGGGTGTCATGCGGACCTGGCGTAGAGCGGGAGGGCCAGGGACATCAGCAGCCGCTCGAGCTGGATCTGCGGCTGACCGTTTCGGTCGAGGGCCTCCCGGCAGGTCTCGATGGCCTCGAGACCAGCGAGGATGGCCGGCGCCCCGAGCCGTTCCGCATCCGCCCGCGCCTCCTCCACCCGGTCGAGGTTGACGAAGGTGGCGGCGTCGCTGCCGCTGGTCGCCGCGAGACAGTCGCGCAGCCACGATGCCAGATCGTCGAGGATCGTGTCGAGCGCCCGACGCTGCTCCTCGCGCTCGAGCCGGTGGAACCGCTTGGTGAGGCGCTGCTTGACACCTGTCGGCCAGCCGCGCCCGTCCTCCACGCCGTACGCCTCCTCCAGCCGCTCCATCTCCTCGGCGTGCCGTTCCTTGGCCGCCTTGCTGCGCTCCTTCGTCCAGTCCACGAGCTCCTTCGCGAGCGGGACGACGGCTCCCGGGCCTTCGCTGTGGAGGCGTCCCACGAGCTCGAGGTGGCGGTCCCTGGCCGCGGCGATGTCCGGGTCCGCGAGATCCCGCAACCGATCGGGTGAGCCCATGGCGGCGCGGGCCAGCACGGGGCGACGGTCAGCCGGAACCTCCAGCCGCCCCGCCAGCTCCTCGAGATCGGACGGCCCCCACGGGACGAAGTCGAGACGTCGGCACCGCGACACGATCGTGTCGAGCAGAGCCCCGTCGTCCTCCGCATCGAGCAGCCAGACCACCGAGGCCGGCGGCTCCTCGAGCACCTTGAGGAACGCGTTCTGGGCCGCTTCGTTCATCCGCTCCGCCGCGGCGATCCGCAGCACCTTCCGACGGCCCTCGGTCTGGGTCCGCATCGCCACCGGGATCCAGTCCTCGCGCACCGCATCGACGACGTGCATCGCGCCCTCGGGCTCGAACGTCCGGACCGCGGGGTGGGTCCCGCGGCCGATGCGGGCGCAGACGGAGCAGGTGCCGCAGCCCTCGACGCCCTCGCCCTCCGGGCAGTTCAGGGCCGCCGCGAGGGCGTTGGCGACCGCGAGCTGGCCCACGCCGTGCGGCCCGACGAAGAGCCACGCGTGCGCGACCTCGCCCCGATCCAGCGCCGCCCGCAACGCCCGCACGACCGGCTCCTGGCCGATGACCTCGCCCCAGGTTGGTGGCGTCACGTCGGGGGCTCCTCGGTCACTTCCAAGCGCTCGAGGACCACCTCACGGATCTCGGCGTGCAGGTCCTCGGCCGGCCGCGAGGCGTCGACGACGAGGTACCGGTCAGGCTCCGATCGTGCCCGGCGACGGAACGCGTCGTTCACGGCGCGGTGGAACGCGAGCCCGGCGGATTCCAGCCGGTCGGGTGCCTCGCCACCGGCCCGCGCCAGCCCCTCCTCCGGATCGATGTCGAGCAGCACCACGAGATCCGGTTCGAGCCGCTTCGTCCCCCAGCGGTTCAGCTCCTCGATCTTCTCCTCGCCGAGCTGTCTGGCACCTCCCTGGTAGACGACCGACGAGTCGACGTACCGGTCGCTCAGCACGACGGCGCCCTTCTCGAGGGCAGGGCGGATGACCTCCTCGGCGTGCTGCGCCCGAGCCGCTGCGTAGAGCAACGCCTCGGTCCGATCCGTGAGCCCGGCCGACCCGTGGTCGAGGAGGAGATCGCGGACCCGCTCGCCGACCTCGGTGCCACCCGGTTCCCGGGTCGTGACGACGTCGTAGCCGGCCTCCTCCAGCGCCCCGCGGAGCAGTCCGATCTGGGTCGACTTCCCGGCTCCGTCGCCACCCTCGAACACCACGAAGGTGCCCGGCAACAGCTCACGGGTCGATGGGCGACCGGCCGCCTGGTCACGCGTGAGCACCTCGTAGATCGACCGGCCGCTCCACACCGCCCCCGCCAGCGCCACGAGCCCTGCGAGGATCAACGTGATACGGACGCCACCGACGGTGTAGGGGGTCGGCCCGGCCACGCCGGCACCCTCCCGGCCGATGACACCGACCAGCGCGGGGGCAAGGATCAGCGAGACGAACAAGGCCATGCGCACACCGGTGTTGAAGGCCGCGAAGGTTCGGCCGCGGATGTCATCGTCGGTCTTCTCCTGGAGCAGCGTGTAGCCGGAGATGAAGCTCACCCCGGCCCCCACCCCCATCACGAACGCGGGGATCGACGCCAGGTCGAGACGCGGCATCAGCGCGGCGACCACGAGTGCGACCCCGGCGACGCCGATGCCCGGGGCGAACAGCCGCTCCTTGTCGATGCGTCGGGCGAGCGGGGCGACGCCGACGAGGCCGAGGAACAGCCCGGAGCCGAGTACGGCCACGAGCACCCCGAAGCCGCTGTCGCCGGCGTTGACGACCCCGACGAAGAACTCGCCGGTGGCGATGACCCCACCAGCCGCGAGGAAGGCCGCCATGACCCCGACCACGAGCGCCCGGACGAGCGGCTGGTCGGCGATGAACCGGAACCCCTCCTTGAGCTCTTGCCAGGCGCTCGGCCGGTCTGCGGACGCGGCCTCGGAGGGGCCGTTGCGCCGATCATCGCGCCGTCCGTTGACAGGGATCGAGCGGATCCGCGCGATGAAGACCGCGGACACGAAGAAGGTCGCAGCGTTGAACCAGATCGGCAGGGCGACCGGCCGGTCCTGGAGGAACGCCCACGTCGTGGCCAGGTAGGTCGTGGCCACCCCGATCAGCACCGCGTTGACCACCCCACCGAGGGGGAAGGTGCCGTAGGTCGCACCGAGCGAGAGCTGGTTGGCGTGCACCAGCCGCCGCTCGGCCACGAGGTTCGGCAGCGCAGAGTCCTTGGCCGGGATGAAGAGGGTCGACATCACCTCGATGACGAGCGTGGCGAGGATCAGCGCCCAGATGTCGCCGGCGAACGCCAGGAGCACCATGACCGCGCCCCGCCCGATGTCCGTGGCGATCATCGTGCGCTTGCGGTCCCAACGGTCCACGTAGACCCCGGCGACCGGGCCCAGCACGAGCGTGGGAACGATGCGGGCGATCATCACCACCGACACGCCGAACGCGGCAGCGCGGGTGCCGCCGAGGATGTCGTCGGTGAGGGTCAGGATCGCGAGAACACCGATCCAGTCACCGAGGCTGGAGGTGAGCATCGCGAAGAACAGGTTGCGGAAGTCGCCGTTCTTCAGCAGGTCGGAGTAGGCCTCGCGTCCCTCGGCACCGAGTCCGGGCGCGAGATCCTGATCGGCGCCGCCGGAGCGGCCGTCGTCCACCGTCTCACCATCCACGGCGCGTGACGTTACCGGCATCAGGTCCGAGAGCCAGGGTCAGCCGTGCGCCGCCGGAGCGCACCGGCAGCACCGTGCCGCTACTTCTTCTTGCTCTTCTTCTTCTTGCTCTTCTTGCGGCGCTTCTTCGGCTTGGGCTTCTGCTCTCCGATGAAGTCGAACTCGATGGCGTCGTAGGGCTCCGGCCAGCCGGAGAGGGGCTGACCACCGAGCTCGGGGTCGTAGTCCTCGACCTCGGGGACCACCTCGATGGTGCGTACGGTCTCCTGATCGAAGTCGTCCAGCGCGAACTTGTGCTCCATCTCGGGGTTTGCGCAGATCCCGACCGGCTCGTTGCGGTTCTTCGGGGGCTGGCGGACCGGCGCCCCGCACCGGGGACACGGATCCGCGAGCGGGATCGACCAGATCGCGAACTGGTCGTCGGGGTAGCCGCTCGAGCCGAGGAACTGCTTGCCGTAGCGGCTCTTGCGCAGCTCCATGAACGAGTGCACGTCGGTCGGCGACCGGAACGGCTCCCAGGTGTCACGCTCGCCCGTGCGGTCGAGGTAGACCGCCCGCTGCGAGACGTTGCGGATTCCCTTGCACTTGGGGTAGTTGACACAGCCGTAGAACGGTCCGAACTTGCCGTCCCGCAGGAGCATCGGGGCGTCGTCCTCGGGGCAGCGGACCTTCTCGTCCGGCTCGGGCTCGGGCTCCGGCTCACCGACGCGGCCGTCGTCCTCGAGTGGAAGCGTGCCCTCGCACTCGGGCCACCGGGAACACGACGCGAACCACTGCTTGGACTTGCCGCTGAACACCCGCTCCATCCGCGCCCCGCACTCGGGGCAGTCCGCCGGATGCAGGAGCGGCAGGCGCGGACGCTCGGGCTTGCGCTCCTCGACCCACTCGTCTACCTCGTGGAGGAACCGGCTCACGGTCGAGCACCAGCGCTCGTCCCCTGAGGCGATCTCGTCGAGGGTCTCCTCCATGCGGGCGGTGAAGTTCACGTCCACGACCTCGGCGAAGTGCGCCTTCAGGAACGACACCACCACCTCTCCCAGCGGAGTGGGGAAGAACCGGCGGCTCTCCTTCCGGACGTACTCGCGGTTCTCGAGCGTCGAGATGATCGAGGCGTAGGTCGAGGGGCGGCCGATGCCCTCCTCCTCGAGGGTTTCGACGAGCGTGCGCTCGCTGTAGCGGGGCGGTGGGTTCGTGAAGTGCTGCTCGGCGGTGAGCTCGCGGAGATCCAGCGTCTCGCCCTCGGTCAGATCGGGGAGGCGGTCGCTGACCTGGTCGTCCTCGTCCTCCTCGTCCTCGTCACGGACCGCGCGGTAGGCACGCAGCCAGCCGTCGAACTTCTCGACCTGGCCCGTCACCCGCCACAGGGCGTCCGTGCCGTCTTCCTCGGTGCCGACGACGTCGGCGGACACGCGGTCGAAGATCGCCGGTGCCATCTGGGTGGCCATCGTGCGCTTCCAGATCAGCTCGTACAGCCGGTACTGGTCCCCGGTGAGATAGCGGCGGATCGCGGCGGGCTCCCGCCGGACGGAGGTCGGACGCACCGCCTCGTGCGCTTCCTGGGCGCCCTTCGCCTGGGCCGCGAACCGACGGGGCTTGTCGATCGTGTAGCGGTCGCCGAACTTCTCCTGCACGAGCCCATGGATCTCGCCCAGCGCCTGGTTCGACAGGTTCAGCGAGTCGGTCCGCATGTAGGTGATGAGCCCGACCTGCTCGCCGCCGAGCGAGATGCCCTCGTAGAGCTGCTGGGCGACCGCCATCGTCTGGCGGGCCGAGAACCCGATCTTGGACGCCTCGCCCTGGAGGGTCGAGGTCTTGAAGGGCGGCTTGGGGTTTCGCCGCGCCTCGGTGCGGCGCACCTCCGCCACCGTGTAGGTCAGCGGTCGCAGCCGCGCCTCGAGGTCGGCGGCGGCGTCCTCGTTGTCCACGAGCAGTCGCTGGGCGAGCTTCTCGTCGTCGGCGTCGTCGAGGTCCTTCGGGGTCGCGAGCCGCTTCCCGCCGACGCTGTGGAGCTTCGCCTCGACGTCGGGCGGGGCGTCCTCGTCCTTCGCGAAGTCGGCGTGGAACGACCAGTACTCCTGCGCCACGAAGGCACGGATCTCGTCCTCGCGGTCGACGATCAGACGCAGCGCCACCGACTGCACGCGCCCCGCCGAGATCCCCGACGACACCGTGCGCCACAGCACCGGCGACAGCCGGTAGCCGACGATCCGGTCGACGGCGCGCCTGGCCTGCTGCGCGTCGACGAGGTCCTTGTTGATGGAACGGGGCGCGTCGAAGGCCGCCTCGATGGCGGGCTTGGTGATCTCGTCGAACGTCACCCGCCGGGTCTGGTCGATGTCGAGGTCGAGCAGCTCGGCGACGTGCCACGCGATCGACTCGCCCTCGCGGTCCAGGTCGGGAGCGAGCCAGACCGTCTGTGCGTCCCGGGCCTCGCGCCGCAGCGCATCGACGTACTTCTTGGACTTCGACGGGACCTCGTAGACCAGGTGACAGTCCGTGCCCTCGACCTCCACAGCGAAGTCCGACCGCGGCAGGTCTCGGACATGGCCGTACGAGGCGACGACCTTGAAGCCGGCGCCCAGGTAGCGCTCGATCGTCTTCGCCTTCGCCGGCGACTCGACGACCACCAGGTTCTCTGCCACTGCCTTGTCCAGTTCGGAGGGACGGGATGGCGGAAGGTGCGGGGTGCTGGTGGTACCTGTCAAACACCTCCCGCGCCCCGTTCCTACCCGTCGCCGGCCGGGGTCCCTATCGGGACCCCGTCGAAACGGCCGTTCTGTGCAGAGGGCGCACACCATGCCAGTACCGCCGGACGCGTCGCCGATGCAGCCGACACTTCTCGGTCGCTAACCTCCCCTGCCGACCTCCCTCTTTCCTTCGACCGCGGTCGAGCGCGCCCTCGCGCCGTGAGACCAGCGACCAAAGGCCCGAACCGTGAGCTCCATCCCGTACCTGTCCGCTGCCGCCGCCATCGCCGGCCTGGCACTCGCCTTCTACTTCTCCCGCGTGGTGCAGCGTGCCGACGAGGGCACCGAGGCGATGCGCGAGATCGCACACGCGATCCGCGAGGGCGCCATGGCGTTCCTCCAGCGCGAGTACCGCTGGGTCGCCGTGTTCGTCGGTGCCATGTTCCTCGTGATCGTGTTCGTGCTGGACTACGGCTGGCCGTGGGGCGGACTGGCGTACCTGATGGGGGCGGTGTCGTCGGCCATCGCCGGGTTCGTCGGCATGCGCATCGCCACCGCCGCCAACGTCCGCACCGCCAACGCCGCCCGGACCGGCCCGGCCAAGGCCCTGCCGCTCGCGTTCCGGGGCGGGGCGGTCATGGGCTTCACGGTCGCGGGACTCGGCCTGCTCGGGATCGCGATCGCCTACATCCTGTTCGTGCAGGTGCTGCGGGTTGACGACGCCTTCCAGGTCGTGGCCGCGTTCGGGCTGGGTGGATCGTCGATCGCGCTGTTCGCCCGCATCGGCGGCGGGATCTACACGAAAGCCGCCGACGTCGGCGCGGACCTCGTCGGCAAGGTCGAGGCCGGCATCCCCGAGGACGACCCCCGGAACCCCGCCACCATCGCCGACAACGTCGGGGACAACGTGGGGGACGTCGCCGGGATGGGCGCCGACCTGTTCGAGTCCTACGCCGGGTCGATCGTCGCCCCGATGATCCTCGCCGCGCTGCTGTTCGGCGGTGTCGGCGGCGACGGCCAGCTCGCCGAGGAGTTCAGCGCGCTCCAGCAGTCCACGTTCCTCTACCCGCTGCTCGTCGCGGGGCTCGGCATGCTGATGTCGATCATCGGGGCGCTGCTGGTCCGCGGCCGCAAAGGCAAGAGCCTGTCGGCCCAGCTCCACTTCGGGACCAACGTCGCCATGGTGCTGACCGCGATCGTGTCGATCGCCGGCGCCTACTGGGTGTTCGGCGACGTCGCCGAGATCACCAACCCGCTGTTCATCTCCTTGACGATCGTGGTCGGCCTGATCGCCGGCTATGCGATCGGGTTCACCTCCGAGTACTACACCTCCGACCACTACAAGCCCGTCAAGAAGCTCGCGGGACAGGCCGAGACCGGTCCCGCCACGGTCATCATCGGCGGCGTCGCCGACGGGATGCTTTCCACCGTCGCGTCCGTCCTGCTGGTGGTCGGGGCGATCGGCGGGGCGTACGCCCTGGGTCAGGCCGGCACCGACCTCGCCGGCAACACCGGGGGGCTGTACGCCGCCGCCCTGGCCGCCATCGGGATGCTCGCCACCACCGGGGCGGTCGTCGCGGTCGACGCCTACGGGCCGATCTCCGACAACGCCGGCGGCATCGCCGAGATGAGCCACCTCCCGCCCGAGGTCCGCGAGGTCACCGACTCGCTCGACTCGCTCGGCAACACCACCGCCGCCGTCGCCAAGGGCTTCGCGATCGGGTCCGCCGCGCTCACCGCGCTGGCGTTGTTCCGCTCCTACACGGCCGCGGTCGCCCCCGAGGGCGAGACGTCACTCCTCATCAACCTCACCGATGTCGAGGTCGTCATCGGGCTGTTCCTCGGGGCCATGGTCACCTTCGCGTTCGCCGCGCTCACGATGAAGTCCGTGGGGCGCGCAGCGCAGCTCATGATCGTCGAGGTCCGTCGCCAGTTCGCCGAGATCCCGGGCCTGCGCGAGGGCGACCCCAACGCCAAGCCCGAGTACGCCCGCTGCGTCGACATCTCCACCCAGGCGGCGCTGAAGGAGATGGTGCTGCCCGGCTCGCTCGCGGTCGCGTTGCCGCTCGTGATCGGGTTCATCTCGACCGAGACGCTCGGCGGGTTCCTGGCCGGTGCACTCGCGACCGGGTTCCTGCTCGCGATCTTCATGGCGAACGCGGGCGGGGCGTGGGACAACGCGAAGAAGTACATCGAGGCGGGCAACCTCGGCGGCAAGGGCTCCGACCCCCACAAGGCCGCCGTCACCGGCGACACCGTCGGCGACCCGTTCAAGGACACCTCCGGCCCGGCGATGAACATCCTCATCAAGGTCATGACCATCGTCGCCCTGGTGTTCGCCCCCGCGTTCCTCTGAGGTGACGACCGCCGGGCGGGTGACACCCCGCCCGGCCACCTACCCCGTGGATTAGGGTCGATGGGGGCGAGGTGGGAGACCGGACGTGGCTGACGACGTGATCGGTGTTGCGTTCCCCGAGGTCGAGGGGAACCGCAGCTCGACGGCGACCGGTCAAGCGGTGTTCGCTGCGGCGGCACGGGCCGTGGACCCGCAGGTCGCGGACGCGATCGAGCGGGAGGACGACTGGTACGGCAGCTACGTCGAGCACGCGCTCGCGCTCGAGCAGGCGCAGGCCGACGACCCCCAAGGCGCGCAGTCGGTGCCCGAAGCCGGCTTGCGGTCCCTCTACGAGCAGATGGAGTTCGTCCGCGACGGTGAGACCACGCCGGTCCCCGACGCATTCGAGCGTGCCCGGGAGGCCGGCTTCGAGACCATCGACGTTGACGGGACCCGCGAGCGCGACGACGAGGTTCGGGTGCCCTACCGCGGCCGGATCCTCACCGGCGACGACCTCCGCCGGCAGCTCGACGAGTGGACGGTTCGCGACATGGTCGAGCCGTCGTTCGCCGCCGCGATCGGCCGCACGATCGACAACCCGGCGTGGCTCGACCTGTCGGACCGGACGATGGTGGTGCTCGGCGGTGCTGCCGAGATGGGGCCCCTCGAGTGGCTGGCGCGGTGGGGTGCCACCACCGTCGTCGTGGACCTGCCCGAACCGGACCTGTGGCGACGGATCCTCTCGACGGTGCGTGAGGGGGCGGGGCGTGCGCTGATCCCGGCGCGCGAGCCGCTACCAGGCGAGCCTGCCGACGAGCGGATCGCCGAGGTCGCGGGTGCCGACCTCATCACCGCGCTCCCCGAGGTGGCGGCGTGGCTCGACCGGCTCGAGGGCCCCCTGACGGTCGGCAACTACGTCTACGCCCACGGCTCGATCAACGTCGAGGTGTCCACGGCCGTTGACGCGATCGCGGATCGCCTGCTCGCCCGCGGCGACGACCGCTCCGTCGCCGTGCTCGCCACCCCGACCGACGTGTACACCGTCCCACCCGATGCGGTCGCCGCCTCGCAGCGCCGGTTCCGGGAGCGCACCAGCGCACGCCGCACGATCGGCCGGCTCTCCGGCCAGCGACTGTTCGCCCCGAACTACCCCGAGAACGACGGCGGCCGTCGCCCCGACCAGCGACGGGTCGTCGACTGCCAGATCTCCCAGCAGGGGTGCAACTACTCGCTGGCCAAGCGCCTGCACCGGTGGCGCGCCCGGCTCGCACGGCAGCGGGGGGCGGTGTCCTCCATCAACGTGGCGCCCGCCACGAACACCAAGTCCGTGACCGACAACCGGGTGCTCAAGGCCTGCTACTCGTCGGCCGCCGCCTACGACGTCGAGGTGTTCGAACCGGAGACCAGCCGGGCGCTCATGGCGCTGCTGCTCGTGCACGACCTGCGGGAGCCGTCCGCCGCGGCGAACCCGGACACGGCGCTCGAGCATCCCTCCGACCTGCTGTCCGAGGCCGCATGTCACGGCGGGCTGTGGCGGATCCCGTTCGCGCCCCGGACGGTCCTGCCGCTCGCCGCGATCCGCGGCATGGCCCACCCCGCGACCTGGCGCGGGTAGCCCGACACCGACCACGGGGTCCGCTCACGCGGTCGGGCTCGGCTCCCGCGACAGCAGTGCGCGTCCGGCACACTCGACGCGACGGAGGGGTCGTGCGTGGACTGGCGAGCGGTGTGGTGGGGCATCTCGCGCGACGTCGAGGTGGCGCTCGAGGCGGGTCCCGTGGGCTGGGCCATCCTCCTGATGATCGTCGCCCTGCCGTTGGGGTCGGTGCTCGCGGTGTGGAAGGGCAGCCGGCTCTCGCTGGTACCGCTGGCGGCCTCGGCGGGGCTGGGGGCGTTGTGGATCCTCTACTACGGCACCGACTGGTGGTCGAACCCGGGGCTCGCGGGCGCGGCGTTCGCGGTGCTGCTGGTCGCCGTCGCCTGGGTTCCGCTGCTCGTCGCGCTGTGGCGGCTCCGCCATCGGAACCAGACCCCTCAGCGGTGAGGCGAAGCCGGAGCTCGCGGCAGCCGCAGACCGATCCCCGGCCGGAGCGTCCGCGCCGCGACCCTCAGAGGTGGCCGAGGGCGACGACCCAGGGACGCGTGCGCCCGTGGAGAGGGTCGGGGCGCACCTCGATGGTCAGGTCGTCGAGTCCGTGGATCGCGAGCATCGACCCGACCTCCTCCTCCTTGGCGGCCGAGATGTAGACCTTGCCGAGGATCTCGTCGTCGAACGGCTGGAGGTCGACGTCACCGAGGTAGCACGAGAAGTAGACCGGACCCCGCTCGAGCAGACCCATCAGCCGCGAGAAGGTGTTCTGCCAGTCGTCGCGCGGCAGGTGGGTGAAGGCTCCCGACAGCCACAGGCCCTGGAACGACTTCGGTTTGAAAGGGAGGTCCTGGAGCGGAGCGCGGATCTTGGGGTGCCGCGGCAGGAGCATCTGGGCCTCGACGAGCGCGCCCATGGACAGGTCGACCCCGACCGGGTGGAGCCCGGCGTCGCGCAGCAGCCGCAGGTCGGAGGCGGGGCCACAGGCCCCGTCGAGCACGAGGTCGCCCCGCTCGGCGAAGGCGGCGAACCGGCGGATGTCGGCGCGCGGCCGGTGGCGGCGCAGCGCTTCCTGGTAGTCGCGGGCGTGCTCGTCGTAGCGGGCGATGCTCTCGAGCGTCCGCTCGTCGAGTTCCTCGAGCTCCATCGGCACGGCTGTCCCTCCTCGCGAACGAGACTACTGCGCCTCGCTGGTAGCGTCGGCGGGCCCTGTGGATCCCCGCACCGTCCTCGAACTCGTCGCCACCACCTCCGCTTCCGGGGGGGTGTCGGGGCGTGCCGCGGAGGCCGATCACGACGAGGCCAGCGGGCTCGTCCACCTCGAACGACTCCCGGCACGGTCAGCCCGTACCCGAGCCCTGCCGGACGACCTGCCCGAGGTCCTGCGTGGTCGGCTCGGTCTGGTCGGCATCGAGGAGCTGTACACCCACCAGGCGGAGGCGGTGGCCCACGTGCGCGAGGGCCGCAACGTGGTGATCGCCACCGGCACCGCCAGCGGCAAGTCGCTCGGCTACCAGCTCCCGGTCATCGAACGGCTGCTGGCGGAACCCGACACGACCGCGCTGTACCTCGCCCCGACCAAGGCGCTGGCCCACGACCAGCTCCGCCACATCCGTGACTTCAAGCTGCCCCAGGTGCGGGCGGCCGTGGTCGACGGCGACACCCCACATCCCGAACGCGAAGCCATCCGACGCACCGCGAACTGGATCCTGACCAACCCCGACCTCTTGCATCACAGCCTGCTGCCCGGCCACACCTACTGGGGTGACTTCCTGCATCGGCTGGCCTACGTGGTGGTCGACGAGAGCCACATCGCCCGCGGGGTGTTCGGGTCGCACGTGGCACTGGTCCTGCGCCGGCTGCGCCGGCTGTGCGAGCGCTACGACGCCGACCCGCTGTTCCTGCTGGCATCGGCGACGATCGGCAACCCCGGCGAGCACGCTGCCGCGCTCACCGGCACGGAGGTGGTCGAGGTCACCGACGACGGCTCGCCCCGCGGGGCGCTGGACCTCGGCCTGTGGCAGCCCCCGTTCGTGGACGTGGACGCGGGCACGCGGCGATCGCTGCTCCGCGAGTCCGCCGACCTGCTGGCGTCCTTCGTCGGGGCCGAGGTCCAGACGCTGGCCTTCACCCGCTCCCGCAAGGCCGCCGAGCTGATCGCGCTCTTCGCCCGCGAACGGCTGGGGGACGACCACCCGCTGGCCGAGACGGTGCGGTCCTACCGCGCCGGGTACCTCCCGAGCGAACGGCGCCAGCTCGAAGCCGACCTCCGCGACGGTCGAATCGTCGGCCTCGCAGCAACGATGGCCCTCGAGCTCGGCATCGACGTGAGCGGCTTGGACGCCGTGCTGCTCGCCGGCTATCCCGGCACCGTGGCGTCGTTCTGGCAGCGGCTCGGACGGGCGGGGCGGACGGGGGACATGGCCGCGGGGGTACTCGTGGCCGGCGACGACCCGTTGGACCAGTACCTCGTCAACCATCCCGACGAGCTCCTGGGCCGGCCCCCCGAGGACGCCATCATCGACCCCGCCAACCCCTACCTGCTCGGCCCCCACCTGCGTTGCGCTTGCCAGGAGTCGCCCCTGTCCCCGGACGAGGCGGAACGGTGGTTCGGCGACACCGCCCCGGAACTCCTGGCCGAGGATGCCGAGGCGGGCGTGCTCCGCGAGCGGGGCGGACGGTTCTTCTGGACGAGCCGGAGGCGGGCATCGTCCCAGGTGGACATTCGCGGGGCGGGCGGCGACACCGTCCGGATCGTGGACGCCCAGACCGGGGCCCTGATCGGCGATGTCGACGAGGCCCGGGCCCACGCCCAGGTCCACACCGGAGCCGTGTACCTCCACCAGGGCGAGCAGTACGTGATCGCCGAGCTCGACCTCGACCGGGCGGTCGCGACCGCCGATCCGGCCCCGCACGTCGGCTACACGACGCGGGCCCGATCGGACACCGATGTGCGGGTCCTCGGGGTCCTCGAGGAACAGCAGTGGGACGAGGTGGACGTCCGGCTGGGACGGGTCGAGGTGACCACCCAGGTCACGGGCTACGACGTGCTGCGCCCCGGGAGCAACGAGGTCCTCGAACGCATCGACCTCGACCTGCCACCGGTCGAGCTACGGACGGTCGCGGTCTGGTACGCGATCCCGGAGACCACGCTGGAAGAGGTCGGCGTGCGCCCCGCCCAGCTCCCGGGTGCGCTCCACGCGGCCGAGCACGCGGCGATCGGCCTCCTGCCGCTGATCGCTCTGTGCGACAGGTGGGACATCGGCGGGCTGTCGACCGCCCTTCACCCCGACACGGGACGGCCCACCGTGTTCGTCTACGACGGCTACCCCGGCGGCGCCGGGCTGGCCGAGCGTTCCTACCGGCGGCTGTCGGAGCACCTGGCAGCGACCCGAACCGCGGTCGCCGACTGCGGCTGCCGATCCGGATGCCCGTCGTGCGTGCAGTCGCCGAAGTGCGGAAACGGCAACGAGCCGCTCGACAAGGGCGGGGCGGTGCAGGTGCTGGACCTGCTGCTGGCCCGGGCGCCGGAGCCTCAGACCTCGCCGTCCTGATCGTCGCTCCGGGTGAGGGCATGCAGTTCCCGCGTGGCCGGCTCCTGGTCGGGGTGGATCCGCTCGGCGGGGATCTGCTGCCCGCAGTTCTCACACATGACGTAGTCGGTCGAGCGGCTGAACGGGAACGTCAGCTCGCCGATGGTCACGAGCCGGCCGTCGGCGTCCTCGACCAGCGGCTCGCCACAATCGCAGAGTTGCCGTTCCTCGACCTCGTCGTCGGCCATGCCACCTCCGCTCAGGCGCGCATCCACCGCCGGAGGTGGAGCGCGACCGCGATGAGCACGAGGCCCGCCGCGATGGGTCGCAGGATATGGGCGAGGTCGAGTTGCCGGTCGAAGATCTCGACGGTTCCGCCAGCGACCCGCTCCACGCGGAACTCGGGTTCGGCGGCGGCTTCGATGGTGTCCACCCCGTCGTAGTCGAGGCGGTCCTCGAAGGCCTCGCCCTCGCCGTAGTAGCGCTCGCGCGGCTCGGCGACCTCGGGCGTGCGGGTCTGCGGCGCGGTGAGCTGGCCGCTCGACCCGCTGGACCCGGCGGCGATCCGCTGGCGGACGCCGCCATCAGCGCTGCCCGAGGTGGAGCCGCCCTCGGACGGCGACGGGGAGGGGGACGGGGACGGGGACGGCGACTCCTCGCTGCTGGGCTGCTCGGTGGGATCCTCCGTCGGTTCCTCGGTGCTGTTCTCCGACGGCTCTCCGTCCTCGCCGGTCGGCGCTGCGGTCGTCCCGTCCGATGCCACGGTGACCTGCCAGGTCTTCGACACGGCGGTCAGATCCTGGCCGGTGTCCTCGCAAGCGGGCGCGGGCTCGCCGTCGACCAGACCATCGGGGCGCAGGGTCACCACCCGGTAGTCGTAGGTGCCTTCGGCTGGCGCGGCGTCCCGGTAGGTGGATGCCGAGGGACCCAGAGTTGCCAGCGTGAGCCAAGACCCGCCGTCCGCGGCGCGCTGGATGCGGTAGCCGCTGATGTCGTACTCGGCGGCTGCGGTCCAGGACAGCACGACGTCGGCGCCGTCCGTCGTGACCGACAGATCAGTCACCGGCGACGGCGGTGCAGCCGCGACGAACGCGCCGTGGGACTCACCGCCGGTGGTGGTCGGTCCGGCATC
This sequence comes from Nitriliruptorales bacterium, assembly GCA_033722375.1. Lineage (GTDB taxonomy): Bacteria > Actinomycetota > Nitriliruptoria > Nitriliruptorales > Nitriliruptoraceae > JAWVZB01. The sequence continues at coordinate 15,484 of JAWVZB010000027.1, forward strand.
GACGGTCGGGAGCAGCCACCACTGCCCGTTGCAGGCCGGGGCGCCCTGGAACGGGGAGAGCGTGGCGGCGGACAGCGAAGGCCCCTGCCACCGGCTGGTCGTGGTCGTGGTGTCAGCCTCACAGTTGGCGACGCAGGTCAGCTCGACCGGCGCCGCGTCCGGATGCGGCTCCGCCCCGTCGATGCTGAGCTCGAGCACCACCTTGGAGGGATGCGGATCGATGAGCCGGCGCTCCACATCGACGACGAGGTCGACCTGGCCGCTGAAGACGGCCCCCGGCTCAGGGGAGACGAACGTGACGGTGGCGTCGGCGAACGCGGCCGTCGGCACGGCCAACAGGGCCGCGGCAGCGGCCAGCACGGTGAGGACCGCTCGGCGCACGTCGTCACCTCCGGGGGGGCTCGAGGTCTCTCCCTGTCACCCTCACCAACGAGCGAACACCCGCGGGGTTGCGGTTCAGGACCGGGCCCAACCCCGTTCTTCCGGCCGGGCGGGGCGCACGACCAGCGCGATCCCGTGCTGCCGCCAGGACGCCGTGCGTCGCCCCGCCCAGTCCAGCACGTCGTCGTCGAGCCCGGCCCCAGCCCGGTTCAGGACCACCACCACGGGGTCCAGCGCCTGGGCCCGCAGGAACCCGAGCACGCGTCGTTCCCCGCCGGAGAGCACCCCGGCGGGCGCCCCGCTCCGCCCCGCCAAGAGCGGGGCGTCCGCGAGCAGTTCGTCCGCCCGCGTCGGGGTGGTGACGGCCGCGAGGTGGTCGCGCACCGACAGGTCCGGCGCCACGGACCCCGTCCCCACGACCGCGAGGCCGCGCCGGGCCCGTGCGGCTACATCGAGCCGCCGGATCGACGTGCCCGCCAGCTCGACCTCCTCGGCGGCGGGATCGCGGTCGAGGAGCGCACCGACGACCACATCGGCATGGGGTCCGTCAACGAGCGCGGCACCGCCCCGCTCGACCGAGAGTTCCCGCACGCCGGTGGGGAGGCGGACGCGGGCCCGCAGCACCACGCCTCCGGGGCCGGAGCGCCGAGAGTCACCCATCGGCGACCCCCAGCCGGATCACCTGGTCGGCCGCCGCCGCGATCTCCGGACGGTGCTCGGCGACCACCACCACGCTCCCGCTCGCGGCGAGGTGTCGGAGGAAGGCCCGCACGACCACGGGTGGGTGGCTCGCTCCGGGCTCGTCGAGGAGTGCAACGGCGGGGCGGCGGGCCGCGAGCCGCAAGAGGTCGGAGGTCCCGTCGGCGCCCACCAGGGCCCGCGCGGCGTGGTAGGCCGACCGGTCCCGCTCGTCGGCGGCGGCACCGGTCTCCGCATCCTGGTCGGGCACGTCCTGGGGCCGCTGCCAGGTCCGGGCGACGCCTGCGCGGGCACGGCGCCGTGCTCCTGATGGCGCCGGCGCGCCACGGAGCCGCACGCCGTTGGCGTCCGGCAACTGGCCCCCGATCCGCGCGAGCAGCGTCGACTTCCCGACCCCGTTGGGGCCGACGAGGGCGACGATCTCCCCCGGCTCTGCATCGAAGCGCACCCGCCGGTCGTCCGGGAGGGTGAGGTCGACCTGGAGCGAGGCGCGGCCGCCACGGCGGTCGCGGCCATCGGTTGTCGCCGGAGGTGGTGTCGAGCGGTCCCAGTCCTGGAAGGGGGCTCCCCTCCGCACCGCCAGGACGACCAGACCGACGAGACCGCCGACCAGGGCCGCCGAGGCCTCGCCGGGGACGAGGGTGCCGAGCACCGGAGCACCCCACACCACGAGCGTGGCGAGGAGCGGTCCCCACGGCGGCAGGCCGGCGAGCAGCCCGGCGACGACCACCGTCGCCGCGAACGGCAGCCCGAACGCAGCCGGGATCACCGATCCGGAGCTCGCCGCCAGCGCGGCTCCGCCCACGCCGATCGCGAAGCCGCCGACCGCGCCGGCGAGGGACGTGCGGACCGGTGCCGCGTCCCCGAGGCTGGCCGAGACGGCAGACGACGCGGCCGCGACCGCGGCACGGGCCGCCTCCCGGCTGCGGGCGTAGCTCCTGGCAACGCTCAAGACGGCCAGGACCACCGCCGCCAGTACGGCGAGGTGTGCGCGGGGCGTGTCGGTGAGTAGCGGCACGGCGTGGTAGCCGGCCGCCCCGCCCGCACCGGGCCACTGCTCGAGCAGCGCGACCACAGCCGCCCCTGCGGCCAGCGATGCGAGCGTGCCGGACAGGCGTCCGACACGTCCGATCACGCCACCGACCAGGGCTCCGAGTGTGGCGCCGGCCAACCCCCCGAGGAGGAGGCCCGCCACGGCGGGCAGGCCGGCGTTCGCCCCCGTCACCGCACCGCCGTAGGCGCCGAGCCCGGCAACAGCGCCGACCGACAGGTCGACTATCCCGACCCGTCCGACCGTCACCGAGGCGCCGGTGACGACGAGCGTCAACGCGAGCAGCGTGGCCACCGCATCGACGACCACCAGGGGGACGACGATCAGCCACACGCCGCCCAGCACGCTCGCGAGCACCGCGACCGCCATCCGACGGCCCTGCCCCTCGGTGATGCGGTCACGCACGCTCACCATGCCCGCCCCCATGCGCGCTCCTCCTCGCTGCCCCGGAGGACGAGCACCGCGATGACGACCAGACCGACGAAGGCGCTGCTACCGATGCCGGGCCAGAGGGACAACGCCACCGCTTCGGCGAGGCCGAGTCCCAGGCCGGCAGCGATGGCCCGGAACGGGCCCACCCGACCGAGGACGAGCGCCGCGGCCACGCCACGGATCGTGAAGCCTGCGCCCTGGCCCGCGCCGACGAAGGTCACGGGGGTGACGAGCAGGCCGGCGAGCACCGCCGCCGCGCCGGTGACCGCCAACGCGGCGGCACGGGTTCTGGCGGGTGTGATCCCGAAGTACCGGGCGGCCTCGGGGTCGCTGCCCGCCAGCCGGACGCGGCGGCCCCATCTCGTCCGCGCCAGGGCGATGCCCAGCACCGCCGCCCCCAGCCCGCCGAAGACCAGCGCGGAGACGACGCTGCCGGGGACCCCTGCGACGTCGGGGAGGTCGAGGAACGCCGTCGGACGGTAGGTCCGCGCCCCGACCACGCGGACGGTCAGCGCGTCCAGGACGCCGGCGACGAGCGCGATGCCGACGAGGACCGGCGCCCCGCCCGGGAGCCACCGGAGCACGAGCGGCTCGAGCAGCGCGCTCAGTGCGGCACCGACGGCGAGCGCAGCCAGCACCGCGAGCGGTGTCGGGATGCTCGTCACCACGTCGACCCCGACCAGCACCTCGAGCAGCACCCCCGCGACCAGTACCTCACCGACGGCCAGGTGCAGGGTGCGCGTGGCGATCGCGGTGACGGCGACCGCAGCGCCGAGCAGCCCGTAGACCGAGCCGAGGACGAGAGCAGCGACGACGAGGTCGGTCACGGGCGCGCCACCGGTCCGGGTGGTGGCAGCGGCGGGGTGTACTCGGGAGGCGGGCCCTGCCGTTCGATGAGACGTCGCGCCAGATCCAGCGCCGGGCCCTCGAGCACCTCGAGCAGGTAGTCGGCCGAGACCTGCGACCGCCAGAAGCGACGGTGGTAGTCGGGGTCCAGGCGGGGGTCCACGTCGAACGTGATGGCGAGGTGATGGAAGCGAGCGACGTGGAGCTCGGACACCTCCCACGTCTCCCCGTCACCCAGGCCCGAGTAGGTCTTGAGGAGACCGTCGTGGACCACCTCGTCGAGGGCCTCGCCGACCGGGCGGGGCGCGGCCGAGCCGGCCTGCTCCACAGCGGCAGCCACCAGCTTGGTCGCGTCGTACGCGGCCGTGGCGACCACCGGGACGTCGAGGACGAGCGTGTCGAGCTGGGGCAGCGCCCCGAGCCCGTGCTCCCCGTGGTAGCGGAGCAGGAACGACATGAGCTCGGTGCCGGTGAACCACTCGCGACGGAACGGGAACGCGAGCACGACACCCTCGGACGCCTCCCCCGCCAGCGTGCGGTACTCGGAGACGAACGCGCTGGCGGGCACCGAGAGCTGCACGTCCCAGCCGACCCGCCGGACCGCCACCGTCGCCCGGGCCGCCACTGGGGGCGGGGCCCAGATGAGCAGCGCCCCGGCGTCAGGCGCCTGCGACCGGAGCGATCCGATAGCGGGGTCGAACCGGCTGGTGGACGCGGGCACCTCGAGGACCGCGACGTCCTCGACGCCGCCGGAACGGAGCCCTTCGGTCAGGGCGTCGGTGACGGCCGCACCCTCCGTCGGATCGGCGACGACCACGGCGACGTCGGTCACCTCGCGCACTTCGGTGAGCCACCACCCGAGCGTCCGCGCCTGCACCGCCGCCGACGGGATGGTGCGGACGACGGGAGCCGGTGCCTCGCCGAGGTCCCCCGAGAACGACGCCGGCAGCAGAGCAGGGACGTCGCGCCGGGCGAGAGGGCTGCGGGGCGACAGGAGGATCCCGGGGGCCTCCGGTCCGATGATCGCCGTCACGCGGTCACGCTCCGCGAGCCGAGCGAGCTGGGCGGGGAGCTGGACGAGGTCGGCGTCGTCGACCACGACCAGCTCCACGTCGCTGCCGAGGAGCCCGCCGTCACGGTTCAGCTCGGCGACCGCGAGGGTCACGCCGTTCTTGATCTCCTCGCCGAGGTAGGCACGAGCGCCCGACAACGGTGCCACCACGCCGATCGTCACGCGGTCGGTGCGACCGCCTCGGGTCCCGGCGACGACCGCCGTGATCGTCAGCAGGACCAGCGCGGTGGCGAAGAGGCGGCGAAGGCTCACGCCGGGGAGCCTACGGCGCGCGGCTCAGGCCTCGTTGGTCCCGTACTGGGCGTCGTAGGTGTCCGCCGGGTGGCTGTCGGCCAGGACCGCACGGATGATGAGCCGCTTGGCGGCTGACCCCTTCGGGTGGCAGGTCGTCAAGGTCAGGGTCGAGCCAGAGGTCGGGGCCACCACCTGCCAGTCCTTGGGGTCGGTGATGCACGCAGCACCCTCGGTCCGGCGGCAGTTCTCGCTGGCAGGCTCGTCGGTGATGACGTAGCGGTGGTCCCCCACCGGGGTGACGAGCCAGACCTCGTCGCCGTCCTGGAGCTCGTCGAGCCGGTTGAACGGCCGCCCGTAGGTGGTCCGGTGACCCGCGATGGCGACGTTGCCGACCTGGCCCGGTAGCGGGGTGTTGGGGTAGTGGCCGGCCCCGGCCCGCAGGGCAGCCGGCGAGGTTCCCTCGACCACGAGCGTCTCGACGTCGAGCGCGGGGATGGCGATCTTCGTCAGCGCGCGGCCGGTCTTGCCCTGCACAGCCTCGCGGTACTGATCGAACGTGTCGACCCGGATCTGGACGAACTCGTCCTCGAGCCGCTGCTGGATGACCTGCTCGGTGTAGACGTCGGTGAAGAACGGGTAGGTGAACATCCCCGCCCCGGCCAGGAAGAGGAGCGTGGTCAGAACCGAGAGGATGTTGCGGCCCAGTGGCCGGCGCCGCACCGAGTCCATCAGGTACCCGATCCCCGACGAGCGCCCCGCAGTCTCGATGTCGTAGGCGAGCGGCGCGTCGTCGGTGCGTGGCTCTGGCGTCTCGGCGTCCATGGCTGTCCTCGTGCGTGTGGCGGCCCCGGGCTCCTCGTCGGAGCCCCGTCGTCCGACGTAACGAGTGGGAGGGCCCGAAGTTTCCCTGTCCGAGCGTACGGACCGGTCACGGAGGGACGAGCCGTGCTGCTGCCCGTGCGGTCACCCGACGGGCCGCGTACCGGGTGATGAGCACGCCATCGACCCGGCGGGAGACCTCGACCTCGACGCGGCGGGCGCCCGGGCGACACCGGCACGTCTCGAGCCGGCTGTCAGCGGCGGTGGTGACCAGCTCGGCGGCCGCTCGTGGCGACCCCGGTTGGCGACCCCTCGGGTCACTGACCGCGACCGCGGCCAGTGCAGCACCGTCGGCAGCAGCCTGTGCCGCGGATGCGGCAGCCAGGTAGGCGGTGATGTCGAGCACGATGACGAGCAGGACCAGCCCGATCACCGCCGCAGTGCCCCCGACCGCGATCGTCGCGCCACCGTCCTCGCTGCGGAGGTCGATCACTGGCCCACCCCCGGCTCGACGCGGGTCGCGGCGGTGGCCCGGACCTCGAAGCGCTTGGGACCAAGGTGCGTGTCGAGCACGACCTCGACGGTGACCGTGTCCCCGGCGGATCGTCCGGCAGGCTGGATGGTGACACCGGCAGCGCGATCGCCGATCGCGGCTGTCACCGCCCGGTCGACGGCTGCGTTGCTGGTCGAGGTGGCAGCCGCCCGTGCACCGGCACGGGCGGCCTCGTGGGCGAGGAGCACGTCACGGCCGAGCACCAGTCCCTGGAGCGCGGTGAGCACCGCCAGGAGCAGGAGCGGCAGCGCGAGCGCGAACTCGAGGCTCAAGACCCCCTCGTCGCGACGGTTCATGCCCCGACGAGCACGCGGACCTTGTCGAAGACGGCGCCGAACAGCGAGAAGATCGCGCCGCCGGAGGCCCACTTGATGGCGAGACCGACGATGGTCGCACCGAGGATCGCGAGCAGGCCGTACTCGCTGACGAGCGAGCCGTCCTCGTCCTCGAGGCGCTGGTGGATGGATGCATCGTCGGTCGTGGGGCCGGTGTTGTCGTTCACGGTTCGCTGCATGGTTCCTCCGTTCGGGATCAGACACCTGTCACCGCCTCCAGGCCGGAGGCCACCAGTGGCGCCCCGACGAGGAGGATCGATGCCGGCAACAGGCACAGGGCGGTGGGGAAGGTCAACAGCGCCGGGAGGCGCTGGGCGGACTCGAGCGCACCCGTCCGGCGCTCCGCCCGGATCGCCGCAGCGAGGCGGCGCAGCGCGGGCTCGGCGGGTGCCCCCAAGCGCCCCGACCGCTCGAGCGTGACGAGCACGCGATCGAACGGGGCGGGGACGTCGACGGTCCGGTCGAACTGGAGTGCAAGGGAGAGCCGGTGGAGCACCGGCTGGTGGGCTGGGGCGCGGGTGGCGACCAGCCCGCAGGCGTGTCCGGCTGGCACGGCGCCGGCGACCGCGGTGGCGACGAGATCGACGACCTCGTCCTCGGTGGCGCTTCCGTCTCGCGGTGGTTCCGCGAGACGCCGCGACCGGCGGATCAGCGCGGCGATGGCGGCGACACCGCCAACGAGCAGCCCGCCAGCGATGACGAGGACGATCATCCCGGGGCCGGAGCGGTAGAAGCCCAGGAGATCGAGGTCGAGCAGACCGCCCAACCCGGGGACGAGCACCACGGGAACCAGGACGAGTCCGGCGGCAACGGCGCGCGCCTGCGCGGTGGCGATGCGGACGCTGTCGGCGATCTCGGCACGGTCCGCGATCGCCCCGGCCGTGGCATCGAGCGCCGGGAGCAACGGCGAGCCGGCGGTGGACGCGACCGCGACCAGCCGAGCCAGATCGGACGCCTGCACCCCCCGGCCGTCGATCACCTCGCCGGCGGCCACCCGGGCCCGGAGCTCCTCGAACTCCGACGGGATCATGACCACACCTGCTGAACACCGGCACGGGTCACTTCGACCACCTCGGCGACGTGGCGACGACCATCGGCGTCGCGGTCCAGCGCGACGACGAGATCGAGCGCGGAGGTGAGCTGTGCCCGAGCGGCGTCGAGCGGTACCGACGCGAGCAGCGCCATCCCCTCGAGTCGCACCAGCGCGTCTTCGGCGCCGTTGGCATGGACGGTGGTCATCGAGCCGTCGTGGCCCGTGTTCATCGCCTGGAGCATGTCGGCGACCTCGCGACCACGGACCTCGCCGATCACGAGCCGGTCGGGGCGCATGCGGAGGGCGTTGCGGACGAGTTCGGCGACCTCGACCCCGCCGGTGCCGTCGGGGGTGGCGGGGCGCACGTGCAGGTGGACGGAGTGAACGGAGGGGTGGTTGAGCTCGGGGGCGTCCTCGATGATCACGACCCGCTGGTGGCCCACCTCGGCGAGGAGCCGGGCGAGCAGGGTGGTCTTGCCGACGCCGGCACGGCCGCAGACGACGAGGTTGCGCCGTTGCTGGACCGCCCGACGGAGGAGTTCGCCAAGGTCGGCCGGGACGGTGCCGCTGTCCTCGAGCTCGTCCCAGGTCGGGATCACGGCCGGGACGCGCCGGAGGGTCAGCAGCGGCTGCTCCGCAAGGGGCGGGATGACCGCGTGGAGCCGGACGCCGTCGCGCAGCACGGCGTCGGCCCAGGGGTGGGAGCGGTCGAGGCGCACCCCGAGCGGGGTCAGCACGCGTCGCAGCACCTCGATGACGTGGTCGTCGTCGCGGAAGCGGACCTCGGCCCGCTCGAGCTCGCCGCCACGGTCGACCCAGACGTCGTCGGGGCCGTTGACCAACACGTCGGTCACGTCCGGTGAGCGCAGGACGGCCTCGAGCGGGCCGAGCCCAGCCAGCTCGTCGACGAGGTCGCGGACGAGCTTGGCCCAGCGAGCGGGTGAGACGACCACGCCTTCGGCCGCCAGGGCCCGGGCAACGGCGCGGCGCACGGCACTGCGGTCGCCGACCGCCACCGGCGGATCCTGGGTCAGGACCCGGGTCGCGATGCGGTCGAGGAGCTCGCTGTCAGGTCGAGCCGGTGACGCGGTGGTCAAGGTGTGTCCGTGTCCCCCGCCCCCGGGGGCTGACGTCGAGGACGCTACGCGCTCCGATCGCTGATGCGGGTGCTGGATGTTCTCGGGGTTGTGGACGACCCGGTGACGTCCCCGGCGATCGGGGCGAGTAGGCGCAGCCATCGACCCGGGAGGCTCACGGGCACCCGCCGGAGCGCCCCGGCCCTGGCCACTCGCACCGAGTGGGGCACCTCCACGAGCCGTCGGTGCCCCGCTGCTGCGGTCACCGCCTTCCGGGGCACGACGCCCTGGTCGACGACCACCGCGGTGCCCGCCGAGGTGACCTCGAGGGCTTCGAGCCCGGGCCGGTCACGGCGCAGGACCAGCACGTCGGCGTCCTCGTCCGGACCGAGGTCCCGCATCACGGCCGTGGCCGGGCCGGGATCGATCGCGGCCGCCCCGACGTGACCACGGCACCGGACCACCCGGAGCGCGGGACACCCCGGCACGGCCGTCGCCGCTCGCCACGTGCCGGTGCCGGCGAGGTCGTCCTCGTCGAAGGTGCGCACGTCGGGAACCGGTACCGGTCCGCGTGCCACCACGAGAACGGGGCGCCCCGCCCAGGCGACGAGCCCCGCAACGGCGAGGGTGACGGTGGTGGCTCCGACCCCGCCGCTGGCGGCGGCGATGCGCAGCTCGGTCGGCGCGGCGACGCTGGGAGCCTGTCCCGCGGCGATGCGAGCCGCCTGAGCGGGGAGCTCGTCGCGATCATGTGGCCATCGCAGAACCGCCGCCGGGGCGACGCGCTGGGCCGCCGCCACCGCCGAGCGGGGATCGTCACCGTCGTCCAACAGCAGGATCGTTGGCGTGGCACCTGAAGCTGCGTCGGCCGAGCCGACGTCCACGAGGCGGCAGACGGGAGGGACCACCGAAGCCGTGTGGTGGTCGATCACCTGCCACCCGAGCGTTCCCTCCACCCAGGCCCGGATCCGGTCACCCGCTGGATCCGCGACATCGACCTGCACGGGCAGCGCTTCGTCCACGCCGGTCCTCCTCCCTGGGGGCTCCGACGACGCTACGGACCGCTCAGCCGCCCGCCGCAACGGATCCATCCGGCCCTGTGGACAGCGGCGGGGGCGCCCCGACCCGGCAGTACGATCGCCGCCCGGTCATCGAGCAGGTGGAGCAGGTGGCGAACGAGGATCCGCCCGAGGTCGTCCCGCCGACGAACGGCGCTCCCGACGGGGCGACCGCGGCGACCTTCGAGCAGTACACCCGACCGGGTGGGGACCGCCTCGACGAGGACATGCTGGCCGAGGTCCGACGCGGCCGCACCGGAGCGGACGCCGCCGCGTTCTTCGACCTCGACAAGACCATCATCGCGAGATCGTCGACCCTGATGATGGGGCGCAGCTTCCTCCGGGACGGGCTGATCTCACCGACCACGGTCGTCAAGGGTCTCTACGCCCAGGCGGTCTACCAACTGGTCGGGGCCGACCACGAGCGGATGGAGCAGATGCGCCAGGCGATCCTGCACCTCACGACCGGCTGGGAGGCGGAGCGGGTCCAGCGGGTCGTTCGAGAGACGATCGAGGAGGTCATCGCCCCGTACGTGTACGCCGAGGCGCTCGACCTGCTGGCGTGGCACCGCGCCCGAGGTCGCGACGTGTGGATCGTGTCGTCGTCGGGCGAGGAGATCGTCGCTCCGTTCGCCGAGTACCTCGGCGTGGACGACTTCATCGCGACCCGGGGCGGCGTGGACGAGCACGGCCGCTACGACGGCACGCTGTCGTTCTACGCCTACGCGGGCAACAAGGCGACGGCGCTGCGGCAGGTGGCCGAGGTTCGCGGCTACGACCTCGAGGGCTGCTACGCGTACTCGGACTCGATCACGGACCTGTCGATGCTGAGCGCGGTCGGCCACCCGGTGGCGGTCAACCCCGACCGGGAGCTCCGGGCGGCTGCCGTGGCGATGGGCTGGGAGGTACGCGACTTCCACTCGCCGGTCTCGCTCCGGCGCCACCTCCCCGAGCTCCAGCGCCCGCGCAACGACGTGCTGTTCGGGGCGCTCGCCCTGGCAGCCGTCGGCATCGTCCTGTGGCGCTGGGTCGTCGCGGACGACGACGGATGACCTACGAGTAGTCGCGGTGGTAGACGATGAGGCCGTCGTCGTCGAACTCGAGGAAGGAGCCCCGCGGGAGCTCGTTCCACCGGCGGCCACCGGCGGTGTAGGAGATGGTCCATTCGACGGCGAGGTAGGTGCCGTCCTCGGACTCGAGGAGGCGCTTCTCCTGGATGTCCAGGTCCTCTTTCCCTCCGAGGTAGTCCTTGAGGTAGGCCTGGATCAGGAGGTTGCCGCGGTGCGGCGGGTTGTAGGGCTCGAGGTAGATCGCGTCGGCCGTGTACATCTCGACGATGTCGGACATGTCGCCATCCTCGAGCATGCCCGTCAGCCGGGCCCAGACGTCTGCACCGTGACCCACACGACCTCCGCTCGTCTCGTGACCCCGGATCGGGGGGCCCGGCGCCGGAGGATAGTCCGCCGCGGCCCGAGAACCCGAACCCAGGCCCGAGGAGTCTCCGCGTGCGACGGGGCCGGAGACCCCCAACCCGCTGTCCACAGGGCTGTCCACACCCTCGCCCGGCACCCCCCACGCCTCCTGCCGGACCGGGCGTGGCCGCTGGCCGGTGGGACGGGGAGCGCACCACCGAACGGACAGGGAGGATCCCCCAGGGGGCGCCTCCGGTGCACTGCGCCTGTGGATAACCCGCCCCGATCCAGGGGAAGCCTGTGGACAACTATGGGGACGGCCTGTGGACAAACCGCTCGCCTGGAGTCGCGGTTGTCCACACAACCGGTCCCGATGCACCAGGTTGTCAACTTCCGAAACTGCACGCGGGCGAGCGCTGACCGCACGACTGCGGGGGAGCCGGCGGGAAGGAGGCAGGACCGCTGGCGGCGTGCGGAGAAGCACGTAGACGAACGTCTTCGATCCGCGGACCGTGGACCTCCGCCTCGGTCGCACCCCCTGAGCGGATCGAAACGTCACCTCCCTCGTCGCGTGCGACGAGGGACCCGGAGGCGGTAGGCCAGGAGGGGGCCTACCGCCTCACTGACGCCTGTCACGCCTCGACGAGGGGCGATTCGTCGCCAGCGGGCACGACCGACTCCCCGGGCTACGACGGATCGCGCGTTCCGGCTCCGGTACGGACCGGTACCGACATCGACTAAACAGAACTCGTCGCTCGTGACTCTCCCTGGGGAAGGGAGCTGTTGCCGACGGCTTCGGGCCAACCGGGACAGGTGGCGAAGGGCGCGCCGAGTGGACGCGAACAGCGAGTCTCAGTTCGAGAGCTGGTACGAGCGGTCCTACTCCCGGATCGCCGGAGCGGTTGCGATGATGTTCGGGAGTCCCGACCTCGGGGAGGAGGCGGCGTCCGAAGCCTTTGCCCGCGCGTACTCGCGGTGGGGCCAGGTTCGTCACATGGGTTCCCCGGAAGCGTGGACACACCGCGTCGCGGTGAACGTCGCCAAACGCCGCCTCCGCCGCGCCAGCCTCGAACGCAGGCTGCTCCAGAAGAACCGCCCCGTCGACGACACGATGCCGCCACCCCACCCTCCCAGCGAGGTCTGGGAGGCCGTGGATGGACTCCCTGACAGGATGCGCCAGGCGATCGTCCTCAGGTACGTGGGCGATCTCTCCCAGGCCGACATCGCGGCCGTGATGGGAGTCGCCCCAGGAACGGTCGCCGCGCACCTGCACGCCGGACGGGAACGGCTCGGCGCGATGCTCGGCGTGCCGCTCGGATCCCGAGAGGAGCAGAGCCGTGGATGACCTCGACCCCATCCTGACCGACACGCTGCGCCCCGACCTGCCGCCCCCACCGCCCGTGGAGGAGATCCGTGCGCGGGGTCGCCACATCCGCCGCCGACGTCAGATCGCCTACACCGCAGCGAGCGTCGCCGCGATCGTCCTCGTCGTCGGCACCGGGATGGCGCTGCAGTCATGGATGGTCGACAACGACGTGGTCGTCGACCCCGTCGGTCCGGACACCCCGACCGGCGACGCTCCGGCGGGCGACGATCCGTCCAAGGTCGATGCCTCGGAAGCGACGGGCCCGGAGCCGTCACAGCGGGAGGGTGTCGCGCTGCCAGCCGGCGATCTGATCGTGCACCAGCGCGCCTTCGACATCTACGCGGTCACGCTCGAGGGGGAGGAGATCCCGATCTTCCAGGCTCCGACGATCGAGGTCTCGCCGGACGTCTCCCCCGACGGGCAACGGATCCTGTTCTCGTCCGGCGACGGCGACAACTTCGACCTCTTCGTCATGGCCATCGACGGAACCGACGTCACGCAACTGACCGACACCCCGACCGATCCCGAGTTCGAGGCCCGCTGGTCGCCGGACGGGACCCGCATCGTCTACATGCGTCGCAACGTCGCGGAGGAACGCTCGGAGATCTGGACCATGCGCGCCGACGGCTCCGGCCAGACCGCCCTCTACACGGACGCGGACGCGAGCCTCGTCCCCACGTGGTCCCCCGACGGCAGTGCGATCGCGTTCACCTCGTATGTCGGAGAGTCGTTCGACGTCTGGATCATGGACGCGGACGGCAGCGACGCACGACGCGTAACCGACCTGCCCAACGACGAGTGGAACTCCGTCTGGTCACCCGACGGCCGTTTCCTGACGTTCAGCGCACACCCGGACGGTGGTGACCGGGACCTCTACGTCGTCGAGGTGGAGTCGGGCGAGGTCAGCCTGCTGCTCGACACCGAGCTCGACGCGACGGGGCCGATGTGGCACCCCAACGGCACCCGCCTCGCCTACGAGCTGAACCGTCAGATCTGGCTCGTCGCGGTTTCCGCCACCGGATCGGGGTTCGAGGTGGGCGATCCCGTCCGGGTCACGACCTCCCCCGAGCAACACGGCGCCCCGACCTGGCGCGTCGGAGGCTGACGGCCGGTCGAGCCCCGCCCATGCACGGGGGCGGTGGCATCCGGCAGACTCGCCTCCCCGACCACACGGGAGCGACCGTGCCCGATCTGCCCAGCGACGCCCGCAGGCCCGACGGCCTCGACGACATCTCGACGGCGATCGCCGATCGCGCCGACACCACACGATCTCGGCTGGAGGAGCTGGTGCGGATCCCCTCGATCTCGGCGGACGGCCATGATCCCGCGCCGGTGCGCGACGCCGCCGAACGGACCGCCGCCCTGCTCGAGGAGGTCGGACTCGACGAGGTCCGGCTGCTCGAGATCGACGGGGCGCATCCGTACGTCTACGGCGAGTGGCTCGGCGCCGGCGACGACGCGCCGACCGTGCTGCTCTACGCCCACCACGACGTACAGCCCATCGGCACGCCGGAAGGCTGGAGCTCCGACCCGTTCGAACCGGTCGAGCGCGATGGGCGGCTCTACGGGCGGGGCGCCGCCGACGACAAGGCCGGCGTGATGGTCCACGTCGCCGCCGTCGAGGCGTGGCTGGCCGAGCGGGGCCAACTCCCGCTGAACGTCAAGGTGATCATCGAGGGCGAGGAGGAGATCGGCTCGCCGCACCTCTCGCAGTTCCTCGACGAGTACGTGGACCTGCTCCGAGCCGACGTCATCGTGCTGACGGACCTGCCCAACTGGAAGGTCGGCTGGCCGGCCCTGACCTACGCACTCCGCGGGATGGGCGAGCTGTTCGTCACGGTCCGCACCCTGGAGCAACCGGTCCACTCCGGCATGTGGGGCGGCCCGATCCCCGACGCGTTCACCGCGACGGTCAAGCTGCTGGCCACCCTCCACGACGACCACGGCCGCATCGCCGTGGCCGGGTTCGACGAGGACGTCCGCGAACCGTCGGACACCGAGCACGAGCGCATCGACGGTCTGGACGCCGACCTCGACCAACTCCGGGACGAGGCGCGGGTGCTGGACGGGGTGGACTGGGTCGGTGGCGACGAGCACTCGGTCCTGGAGCGCATCTGGATGCGGCCGACGATCACGCCGACGGGCATCGACGCCCCGACCGTCAAGAACGCCTCGAACACCCTCTTGTCGGAGGTCCGCGTCAAGCTGTCGTGCCGCTTCGCCCCCGGCCAGGACCCGGACCGGGCACTGAAGGTGCTGGCCGAGCACCTCGAGGACAACGCCCCGTGGGGCGCGACGGTGGAGACGCGCGTGGGTGAGCGCAACGCCGCCTGGGTGACCGACCCCGATGGGCCGGCGTTCGATGCCGCGTTCGCCGCCATGGGTGCCGCCTACGGCCGCGAGCCCGCGACGATCGGCTGTGGAGGGTCGATCCCGTTCGTGCAGCCGTTCAGTGATGCCTTCGGCGGGGCGCCGTGCCTCCTCACTGGGATCGAGGATCCACACACGAACGCCCACGGCGACGACGAGTCGCTGCACCTCGAGGACTTCGTGAAGGCGTGCCTTGCGGAGGCATACCTGTTCGAGGAGCTGGCGACCCGCCTCGGGTGACGGCCCCGTTACCCTTCCGGCGCACGCACGTGCTGGGAGGCGTCTGGGCACCTGGTGGGCCCCGCGGTCTTCAACACCGTTGAGGGGGTGATGAGCCCCCTGGCGGGTTCGATTCCCGTCC
>JAWVZB010000028.1:0-30352 GCA_033722375.1 Nitriliruptorales bacterium
CCCTCGAACCACCCGACGACACCTCCGGAACCGACCCGCCCGGCGATCCCCCCGACTGACCTCCGAGGACCGCTACCCGCACGCTCCGCAACAGCGAGCCAACACACGCACCTTCGCGCCACCCACCCCGCCGGCCACCACGACCGCGCGGGGCGGACGTCCTGCGCGAATCACCGCAGGAGTTGCCCTCGGACCGAGCTCACGCCCCGGTGGCTGGACTCGTGAACGACCGCAGCGCGGCGTCGAGCATGTGCTCGGCCCCCGGAGGCGCCGAGATCGTCAACCGGACGTGCTCACCTTCAGAGGTGACCTCGAAATCGAAGAACGAGCAACACTCCCGCTCGTCCTCGACGAATCCCTCGACCATCGTCCTCGTCTGATCCGTCGCAGAGAAACGGAGCAGCAGCTTCCGGTCCTCCCGGTCGGTGTCGACCAGCAGCTCGCGGAGCCGTTGTGCCCGGGGCGCCCGCAGGGCCACTGTCTCGGGCTCGATGGTGCAGAAGAAGCGATCTGTGGTGTCGTTCACGATGTTCCTCCGGTTGATCATCTCACAGGCGGCTGGTGGACGGGGGCCGTACGCGACGAGCCGACCGTCGGATCAGGGCTGCAGCTCGAGCGACGCGACCATCGCGTCGAGGAGTCGACGCCGCCCGTCGAAGTCCGAGGTGTCGACGTCGTAGGTGACGAGCATCAACGTTCTGTCGCCGAGGTCGACCAGGTACCGGTACGAGCGCACGCCCTCGGGCAGTGCTGCCGCACCAGTCGACTCCCACAGCGCGACGACGGCGGACCGCCCCGCGACCGTGGTGGACCGCGACGAGAGCTCCCGGTTCTCCCTGCCGGGATCCGCCGCGGTCTCGAGGTCCACGGGCAGGGCCCGCACCGTGACGGCGCCCAGTGGCCCACCTCCGACCGACCCTTCGAGGTTCACCGGTTCGTCGTCGAAGACCTCGCAGCCACCACCGGAACCGGCGTCGTCGGTGTGCCAGTCTTCGGGGTAGTCGATCGTGAAGAGCCCGTCGCCGCCGGTGCAGCTCGCGGCGAGCGTCATGCCGGGTGACGCCTCGCCTGCTCCCGGGCTCGGGGTCGCCTCGATCGTCGTTGGTGTCGCGACGGGCGGGGTGTCGCTGCTCCGATCCTGCGCCAGCATGAAGATCGCCCCCGCCAGGACGGCGACCGTGACGGCCACGGCGCCCGCGAGTGCGGGGCGGGGAGCGGGGATCCTCGCGACCACGCGCTCCAGCCGTGTGAGCAACGACGGCTCTGAGGCCACCTCGTCGGCTGCCATCTCGAGGAGTTCGCTGCGGGTCTCGTGAACCCACTCGCGGGAGGGGCCGCGGTCATCGCCGAGCTGTCGGATGCGGTCGAGCTCGTCGGTCATCGGCTGCCCTCCGCGGAGCTGGTGGCGTCGGGTTCTTCGATCTCGAGGTTCTGGCGAACCTGCTTCCTGGCACGGTGGATCCGCGATCGCACCGTGCCGACCGGGACGTCGAGCGCAGCCGCGATCTCCTCGTAGCTGAGTTCGTCCCAGGCGAACAGCAGCAGCGGCTCACGGTCCCGCTCCGGAAGCTCCTCGAGCGCTTCCGCCACCGGGGCCGACGCCAGGCGATCAAGACCCCGCTGCGGATCGGGACCGGTGGAGGTCCCCCGCTCGTTGCGGATCCGCTCCCCCACCCGATCCCGCCGAGCCCGCTCACGGTGATGTTGTCGGACGAGGTTCGCGGCGATCCCGAACAGCCACGGCTTGGCCGAGTCGTAGTCCAGGTCGAAGTCGTGGCGCTGTTCGAACGCGATGCGGAAGACCTCCGCGGCCAGGTCGTTGGCCGCTTCCTCATCACCGACGCGGGTCCACACGAACTTCCACATCGCGTCGTGGTGGCGGTCGAAGATCTGTGCGAACGCGTGCGGGTCGCCGAGCGAGCGCGCGATGACCGCAGCGTCGGTCGATCCGTCGTCCGACGTGGACATGGGGACGCTCGACAACCTCCTCATGGCCCGAGGCCAGAACGCCGCCGACGGTAGTGCCACTGCTGTCATCGGGCGGTTCCGCTCATCGTGATCTCACCCGTAGTTGTGGCTGCTCCCCCGGCTGGTTCACGACCGTTCGCTGAGCGCACACGCCACAGGGCGTCGTGAACTCCGCAGCCGGCTCACCACAACCACGAACGAGAACCCAAGGCCGCCAACCCTGGAGCATCCATGACACTCCGCATCGTGACGCTGTTCTTCATCGTCGTGGGCGTCGCCGCCTGCGGGGTCGCGCAGGACGACCTCGCCGATCTGGCGGACGTCGAACCGACCGGCCCCACCGCGACCGCGACCGCTGGGGAGACCGGCGCCGACCTGGCGCTCACGGAGCGCTGCACCGAGAGCGAGCTCGGCTACCGCATCGCCTACCCCGACGGCTGGCGGACCAACCCTGGTGACGTCCTGCCGGCCTGTCGCCTCTTCGATCCCGAGTCGGTCGACATCACCGCGGGCACGGAGATCCCCTTCGACATCGCGGTGACGATCCGCTCGAGCGACGAGCCGCTGGAGACCTTCACCAGTGAGGACGAGGGTGCCGAGGTCCTGGGGAGCGAGCGGACCACGGTGGCGGGCCACGATGCCGTGGCACTCGAGAAGCGCGGTACCGGCGCAGCCCTCGTCCCCGAGGGTCAGCGCTTCTACCAGTACGCCGTGGACCTCGGACCGACGACCCTCGTGGCCACCACTCACGAGGTGGGGAGAGATCTGAACGATGCCGTCACGCTGCTCGATCAGATGATGGCGACCCTCGAGCTCGTCGACCACGACAGCGATCGCGACCGGAACGACACCGGCTCGAGCGAGCACGACCACTCGGAGGAACCCTCCGAGGAGCCCTCGCCCGAGGACACGGAGACGACCGCAGCGACCCTCCCGTCCGAGCAACGGCGCTGCACGATCGAACCCGACGTCGAGAGCGTGGAGGAGATCCGCTTCGCGCATCCCGCCGGGTGGCGCGTCGAGAGCGACACCTGCACCTACTTCGACCCCGTCGCCGACGAGGTGGCCGACGACACCGAGCCCGACGTCGCTGTCACGATGAGAACGGCCGACGTGACGTTCGAGGAGGCAGCCGCCTCCGGCCCGGAGACGCGCGACGAGGTCCGCTACGTGGGCGCGACGAGCGGACACACCACCGTCCGTATCCGCGCGGTCGCGACCGGCGAGGGCCAGCGCCCCGAAGGCACCCCGACCCTCACGTACGTCGTGGATCTCGGCCGTGACAGCGGAACCGGGACGCTCATCGCCACCGCCAGCAGCTCCCCGGGGGCTTCGTTCGAGCTCGCCTCCCGGGCGCTCGATCGGATCGCCCGGACCCTGATCGTGTCACCACCCACGCCGGCGGCAGAGACGATGGTGATCACCCGACGCGAGCGGGATCCCGCGCCGTACGTGGTGACCTACGACCACGAGTGTTTCCGGCTGCACCGCGACGACCTGCGGCAGCCTGCGGCCGACGAGGCGTGCGATCTGACCCTCGGCGAGAAGCAGTTCGCCGCAGCGACCCTGAGCGACGGTGACCTCGAGGTGGTCACGGGCCTCACGACACCGCTGGCGGCGTTCGTCGTGAGCGATGCCGCCAGCGCCCCGTACGGCGCCGTGACCCAGAGCCTCGAAGGCGCGAGCGCCTTCGCCTACGAGATCATCGACACGCCGATCGAGATCCGGGCACTCGACGTTGATGGCCAGCAGCGCGCGACGACCACGGTCGGGTGACTCTCGGACCTGGGGCAGAGCTCAGCGGGACAGCGATCCCACGAAGTCGCCGTGGACGAGGTCGAGGACGTTGTCCGAGCCGAGGAAGTCCCGCGGGAACTCCAGCTTGAAGTCCCGGATCGACGCGATCTCCTCCCAGGTCTCCTCGTCGAGCTCGACCTCGAGTGCTTCGAGCTGTCCCTCGAGCTGCTCGACGCTGCGCGCCCCGAGGATCGGGATCGGACCTCCGGCCATCGGATGCGACCGCGCCCAAGCGACCCCCAGCGCGACCGGGGTCGTGCCCACCCGGTCCGCGATCGACACGAACTCCCGCACCTGCGCGGCGGTCTCGTCCTTGAGCTCCTTGACCCTCGCATCCTCGGGGTCGTCCTCGAGGTGCTTTCCGGTGAGCGCCCCGCCCCCGAGCACCCCCCAGACGAACACCGCGAGCCCGAGCGCGTCGGCCATCGGGATCACGTCCCGCTCGACGCTGCGGCTGAAGGCCGAGTAGGGCACCTGGACCGCCACCGGGACCGGCCACCCGCGCTGCTCGGCCAGCGTCACCGCCTGGGACACCACCCAGGCGGGCGTGTCGGAGAACGCGACGTAGTGGACCTGCCCGGAACGCACCAGGTCGTCCATCGCCCGCAACACCTCGACCAGTGGCGTGGTGTCGTCCCACATGTGGAGGTAGAGCAGGTCGACGTAGTCCGTGCGCATCCGTTCCAGGCTCTCCCGCACCGTGCGCAGCATGTTCTTGCGCGAGTTGCCGCCGGCGTTGATGTCGGTCCGGTCGGTGGTCAGCGTGTACTTGGTTGCGACCACGTAGCGGTCCCGGTCGCCCTCGATCAGATCGCCGACGATGCGCTCGGCGCTGCCGTCGGTGTAGTTGCACGCGGTGTCGATGAGGTTGCCACCGGCCTCGACGTAGCGCTCGAACATGGCGGCACAGGTGTCCGCGTCGGCGCCCCACCCCCAGTCCGTGCCGAAGGTCATCGTTCCGAGCGCCAGCTCGGACACGCGCAGGCCGCTCCGGCCGAGTGTGCGGTAGTTCATCTGTGGTCTCCCGTTCTCGTGTTGTCGCGGGGCGTGGTCGAGGGGGCCGTGGGATCCCCCAGCAGCTGGAGGAGTCGCGCGGCGGCGTTGCGGATGCGGGCGGGGCGGACCTCGTAGCGGTAGCGCCACGCCTGCCCGGCCAGCCCGATCACGCCCGCATCCCGGAGCACGCCGAGGTGCTGGTGCGTGGTCGACTTGGCGAGGCCGGAGGCGCGGGCGAGATCGCTCACGCCTCCAGGATCACGGGCGAGGTGACGCAGGAGCTCGAGTCGACTGACCTCGCCGAGCGCGGCGAACACCTCGGCGAGGAGTTCCAGTTCGTCCTTGTGGTCACTGGTCGCGTCGTAGGCCACGATCCGGGTGCCCTCGTCCTGGGCGAGCACCTGACCGGACCGGCCCGCGAACTCCGGGACCAGCGCGACCTCGTCGGTGTAGTCCTCGGGTTCGAAACGGAAACCGTCGGTCACGCGCTCGACGGTGTCGAGGGGTGCCTCGTCAGCCGGGATGGCGCGGTCCACCGAGTCGTGGAGCTCCGCGATCCGGTCGAGGCGGGGCGCCACGACCTCGTCGAACCAGGCCTCGAGAGCGGCCACGATCAACTGCTTGCCACGCTCGGGCCCGGCGTCGAGCAGGGTGGCGAGGGCGTCGGCGGCACGCCCCGCGTAGTAGCGCTCGTTGGCCAGGAGCCGCAGGCCGGCACCCCGGTCCCCCGCCGCTGCGGCCTCGAGGTCGTTGGCGTCGGTGCACTCACGCCACGCCGGCACGTTGCCACCGACCACGAACCGCATCAGGTCCGCGGCCTCGAGTTGCGCCACGCGGGCGAGGAAGTCGTCAGGGGCGGCGTGCTCGTCGATGTCGAGCGCGAGCGGCAGCAGGTGGAACCAGACCTCCCCCGTGGTGTCCCCGACCGCCGATACGGCCGCCTGCACCGCGGCAGGAGCGTCGTCCGACCACGTGGGGGTCTCCCCCCTCGCGGTCGCGGCGAGGCCGATCAGGGCCTCGGTGACCGCCCCGCCGTGGAACCGCACGTGCACCACCGCGACTTCTTTCGTTCGTCATATACCGAACAACTCGTTCGTAGTATGCCGAACGACCACGGACTCGTCAACCGTCGAGCGCGTCGCGCAGTACCTCCAGCCGTGCGGGAACCGCGCGGAACCAGGCCCACTTCCCGCGTTGCTCGCGTTCGAGCAGCCCAGCCTCGGTCAGCACCGAGAGGTGGTGGCTCACGGTCGGCTGGCTGCGGTCCAGGGCGCCCGGGAGATCGCAGGCACAGACCTCCCCGCCTTCGGCGGTCGCGACCAGGCTGAGCAGTCTCAGCCGGATCGGGTCGGCGAGCACCTTGAACGCGGCGGCGAGGTCCTCGGCCTGCCCCGGTGTCAGGGCACGGTCGAGGACCGGTTCGCAGCAGCGCTGGATCGTGCGGACCTCCATCAGCAGCACGCCGTCGCGAGCGGAAGGCCGTCGTCACCGGCGGCCGGTTCGGACTCGTCCTGGAGGACGGTGTAGACCTCCCACCGCTCCCCGTCGGGGCCGGCCGTCCACACCTTGTCCTGGACGGCGTGGCAGCAGAGCTCGGCGGTGCGGACGTCAGCCGGCAGGCCGGCGGCCTGGATCTCGTTGATCGAGGCGGCCACGTCGTCGGTCGAGTCGACCTCGACCCCGAGGTGGTTGATGCTGCCTCCACTCCCCTCGCCCTCGACGAGCACGAGCTTCAGCGGCGGCTCGGCGATGGCGAAGTTCGCGTAGCCCGGGCGGACCTTCCTCGGCGGGGTGCCGAAGAGCGTGGAGTAGAAGCCGATCGCGTCGTCGAGATCGGACACGTTCAGGGCGAGCTGGATGCGGGACATCGGGCTGTCTCCTCGTCGTTGGTGACTCGTCGTTGGTGAGTCATATCGATTTCCATCGATATGAACAGTACGACACACATCGATGGCTGTCAATACGTTCTCCGCTGTCCGTACACCAGGCGCACGCGGGATCGTGGCTAGCGTGGGCCGTCGCCCCCACGAGGAGTCACGGACATGGCGGACACGGCACCGGCGGAGTGGATCAACTACCTCTACGAGATCTACTTCCAGGGTCTCGCCGGCGAGACCCCCGACTACCCGATCGACTTCGAGCTCCTCCACGCAGGGGCCAAGGAGCAGCTCGACGAGGGCGCCTACGGGTACGTCGCGGGGGCGGCCGGGCTCGAGTCCACCTTGCGCGCCAACCGCCGCGCCTTCGACCGTTGGGAGATCTGGCCGCGGACGATGGTGGACATCTCCGAGCGCTTCACGGCCACCGAGGTCCTCGGCACCGCGCTCCCCGCCCCGCTCCTGCTCGCACCCGTCGGGGTCCTGTCGATCGTGCACGAGCGGGGCGAGGTCGAGGTCGCGGAAGGGGCCGCGTCGGTCGGCGTGCCCATCGTGCTGTCGACTGCGGCGTCCAACACCATCGAGGACGTCGCCGACGCGATGGGCGAGGTCCCACGCTGGTACCAGCTCTACTGGCCCGACGACCGCGAGCTGACCAAGAGCTTCGTGCAGCGCGCAGAGGAGGCGGGCTTCGAGGCGATCGTGGTGACCGTGGACACGAAGCTGATCGGTTGGCGCCCCGTCGACCTGCGCACCGCCTACCTGCCCTTCCTCCAGGGCGAAGGCATCGCGAACTACACGAGCGATCCCGTGTTCCGCGACGCCGTAGAGGGCGACATCGACGAGGACCCGCAGGCCGCGATCGGGCACTGGGTCAACGTGTTCAGCGACCACAGCGTCGACTGGGACGACCTCGTCTGGCTGCGGGACGAGACCGACCTGCCGATCGTGCTGAAGGGCGTGCTGCACCCCGAGGACGCGCGGCTGGCACAGGAGCACGGCGCCGACGGGATCGTGGTGTCGAACCACGGCGGTCGCCAGGTCGACGGCTCGGTCGGGGCGCTCGACGTCCTGCCGGAGATCGCCGAGGCGGTCCCGGAGATGACCCTGCTGTTCGACTCAGGGATCAGGAGCGGAGCCGACATCTACAAGGCGCTGTGCCTCGGCGCGTCGGCGGTGCTGCTCGGGCGCCCCTACGTGTGGGGACTCGGTCTGGGCGGGGCGGACGGCGTGCGCCACGTCCTGCGAACGATCCTGGCCGAGTTCGAGCTCACCATGGCGCTGACCGGCGCCACCAGACTCGAGGACCTGGGCCCGGAGCGGCTGCGCCCGGCCCCCGGCTACCACGGACGGGACTGATCAGCCGACGGGTTCCCAACGTCGCCGACGCGCCGCCGTCGCCGCGACCCCGAGCAGAGCCAGCCCGACGAGCGCGAGCCCTCCCCCGGTGGCCGGCATGTCGTCGCCGTCCGGGGCGGCCTGAGGCTCGTCGGACCCGGGTGGGGACGCGCTCGCCGCTGCCAGCCCACACCCCTCCGGCGCCGGCTCGGGATCGGCGTAGAGATCCTCGGAGAAGTTCAGCGTCTCGAGCGTGGCGGGATCGGCGATCGGGACCTCCCAGGTGTTGCCACCGCCGTCGGGGTCGAGGATGGTCTCCCCATCCGAGAGGATGAAGTCGACCACCTGCTGCTGCGCCTGGTTGCGGCCCTGGATCCGCGGATCGAGCAGGAACCCGTGGGGGTTGCTGTCCGCCGTGGCGGTGCGGTCGTTGCGGTAGAAGGCCACGAGGTCGGCCACGTCACCGGCGCGAACCATCGTGGCGCTGGTCGGGTTGGGCACGGTCTCGTCGCCGTAGGCGAACTGGTAGAGGAACGTGCGCTCACCGACGTCGGCCAGCGGGCGCTCCCGCAGCAGCGGCACGAAGGTCTCGGGACTGCCGGAGCGGTCGATCCAGTTCGTCCGTGCCAGCGCCTCCTGGATGGCGATCGCACCCTCGGCGGGCTCGGTCACCGGGGCATCGAGCACCAGCGGCAGCGACTCGTCGAACCTGTTCACCCCGCCGTTGAGGAGGCACGGCTGCCGGAACGCCAGCGACTTACGGACCTCGTCGCGGAAGACCGGCGACAGCCGGGCGATCTCGACGATCGGGCCACCGGGGACGTTCAGGACAGAGGTCTCGAGCATCGGATCGACGCCGGTGACCATGGTCCCGTAGATGCCGCCGAGGCTCTGCGCATACAGGTTGATGTCGCTGGTCGAGAGGTCGGTGGTGCCGTCACCATCGACGTCCACACCGCGGGCGATGGCGCGGACGAGCGCCATCACGTCGGCCGCGGTCTGCCGCAGGCCGTCGCGCAGTGCCACGGCCGCCTTGGGGTGGGGCTGGCTCGGGGCGCTGACACCCTCCTGGTTGGTGATCTCGCCGTCACCGTCCTGGTCGAACCCGCGGCCGAAGCCGAGGAAGCGGGTCTCCGAGCCGCCGGACGACAAGGTCGTGACACCGACCTCTGAACACTCGCCGTAGGCGTGGCCCACCGGGTCGATCGCGAAGGTCGCCAGACCCTGCGCCGCGTTCAGATCGGCCGCCAGGAAGAGGTCGTACTTCGAACGGGTGATGCCCGGCCCGAAGATCGCGACCGGCCAGCCCCCTTCGGGGGGCGTGCCAGCCGGCACGATCAGCGTCACCCCGACCCGCTCGGAGCCGGTGACGACCGGCGCGCCGGTGGCGGTCGGCTGCTGGGGGATGGTGCGGGCCGCGTCCAGCCACGACGGCGAAAGGAACGACCCGAAGGCGTAGAGCGAGCTGCCGGTGATCTCGGTGTCGAGCACGGTCTCCGCGGTCAGGTCCGTGCAGTCGGTGGTGCGCTGGTCGTAGCGGGCGATCTCGAGAACGTCGGCGCTGTCGAACACCGTGCGGGTGCCGTCCTGCTCGAAGTCGATGCCCCGCTCGCCATCGGGGATCCCCGCCGCGTCGTAGGCGGAGCCGTCGTCGAGCTGTCCCCGCATCTGCGCCAGCACGCTGGTCGCGCTCATGGTCGTGAACGTGACGTCCTCGTCCGCGCCGGCGTAGACGATCCGGTACTCGGTGCGCTCGGCGAGCAGGCGGTCCGGCACGGCATACAGGAGCCGGGTGTCGGGATCGAGGACGAACCGGCCCAGCGGGACAGCGTCGCCACCGGCAACCGGCTCCACCCGCAGGTTGTCCTCGGTGAGGAGCGCTTCGAGGTCGCCGTCAGGGGCGGCATCGAGCTGGATGGTGATGCGGGGCTCGAGGTCGAACCCATCGAGCTCGTTGAGCAGCTCGATCTCGTGGCAGCGGGAAGGGAGCTCGTCACAGTCCGGTAGTGGCAGGTCGACCCGCAGACCGGTCAGTTGCCGGTCGTCGGGCACCGTGAACCGGTCGCTCGGGAACACGATCGTCCCATCAGGCACGGCTTGGGCATGCGCGGTCCCGGCTGGTCCGAGGGGGCCGAGCAGCACGGCCAATGCCAAGAAGACGAGGAGCAGACGGCGGCGCGGGATGGTTGCGGAAGGGGACGTCATGGGTAGTGACCTGGCTCGAGAGGACTCACCCCGAGACTTCGCCGTCCGACGCGCGGTCTCCTGCTTCGAAGCCCGTGGCAGCCTGCTGGGCGACGTCTGCCGCCGGCCAACGAGCGGGCTAGCCCGTTGGGACCAGGGGCCGGTTGGCAGCCCAGAGGCACCGACTTACCCTGATGGGCACACAGGGGGGGACCGGCTACCACAGGCCGGAATTCGATCATGAGCGCTGCTGAACGCGAATCGTCGACAGGAGGCGGCAGCACGCCTGTCAACGACGCACTCCTGCGGACTGGGCCGTCACGGCAGGTGATCGGGCTCGGCGCCACCCTGGTGGTGGCGGTCGCGCTCCCCCTGCTTCCACAACCGGTCACGACACCGGCGTGGATCGCGGTCGCGATCGCCGCGGCGGTGTTCGCTGCGGAGCCGCACCCGGTGGTCCGCCGCGTCTTCGACACCGCCGGTGGCGTCATCGCTACCGGCTTGGTGCTCCTCCTCGTCACTGGCACGGGTGGTGCCGCGAGCCCCCTCGAGGACCTCTACCTTCTCGTGCTCGTGTACGCCGCCATCACCCGCTCGGGGCCGCGCTTCGGCCTCTACGCCGGCGTCGTGTTCCTCGCGGTTGCGGTTCCCGGCATCGTCGAGGGCGTCGGACCCGACTTCTGGTGGGACGCGGTGTTCGACGTCACGGTGTGGATCGCCACGGCCATCGTGGCTGGGCTGCTCGTTCAACAGGTCCGCACGTCGAGCCGAGAGGCCCTGCGGCTGCGGAGCGTCGTCGACGACCTGGAGTCGCCGATCGTCCTGCTCGATGCCGAGACCCTCGAGATCCTCTACGCGAACCGGGCGTCCGGCACTGCGGTCGACGCTTCACCCGCGGCGATGGTCGGCCAACGACCCGACGAGGTCTTCCCCGGGGCCTCCAGTCCGGAGCGGTTCCGACAGTTCATCCAGCGCGCCCGTCTCGAGGGTGGGACCACGAGCTGGGAGCATGCGATCGAACGGGACGAGCGCGAGGTCCTCTTCGAGGTGACGGCGAGGCTGGTCGATCTCGGGGAACGGGGCGAGGTTCTCGCGGTCGTGTCCCGCGACGTGACGCTCGACCGACGGCAGCGCGAGACGGAAGAGCAGCTCGCCGCGATCGTCGCCG
This sequence comes from Nitriliruptorales bacterium, assembly GCA_033722375.1. Lineage (GTDB taxonomy): Bacteria > Actinomycetota > Nitriliruptoria > Nitriliruptorales > Nitriliruptoraceae > JAWVZB01. The sequence goes on from JAWVZB010000028.1 coordinate 11,329, forward strand.
CCGCGGACGTCGCCATCATCGGCTGCGATCCGGGTGGCCGCATCGAGACCTGGAACCCGAGCGCCGAGGGCTTGTACGGATGGAGCGCCGATGAGGCGCGGGGCCGTCGCTTCGCCGCCCTGGTCGAGCCGGAGGACGAGACCACAGGGGTAAGGCTGCCCGAGGGGCCCCACCAGCGCTACGAGACACGCCACTGTCGCAAGGACGGTTCGAAGGTCGACGTCGCGGTGACGATCTCGCCGATCGTGTCCGAGACCGGGATGTCGGGGAGCGCGGTCCTCGTCCGAGACGTCACCGAGCGCAAGCAACAGCGTCGCGAGCTCGAGGCCCGGGAAGAGCGCTTCCGGCGGCTCGCTGAGCGGGCACGAGGTGCCGTCTACCGCATCCGGTTCGTTCCTGAGCTCGAGCTCGAGTACGCCAACCCGCGGCTCGCAGAGATCACCGGGTTCCCGCTGGAGGAGCTCCACGCCGACCCCGAGCTGATCTACCGTCGCGTTCATCCCGACGACCGCGACAAGCTGAGCCGGCACCAAGGCCAGCCCGCGGGTGACGGCGTGGTCCGCTTCCGCTTCCAACACCGGTCCGGTGAGTGGATCTGGCTCGAGGACCACCGCAGCCCCGAGATCCAAGCCGGTCGGATCGTGGCCGATCAGGGGATCGCGTTCGACGTCACGCGCCGCGAGGAGGTCGAACGTGCACGAGAGCGGACGCTCGCGCACGAGCGGGAGACTGCCCGGCAGCTCCGCCGCACCATGGCGGCCCAGGAGGCCTTCCTCCGCAGCATCTCCCACGAGCTCCGCACGCCGCTGACGTCGGTCCTCGGTCTCGCCGGCACGCTCGAGGCCCACATGGATCGCCTCCCGGCCGAGAAGGCACGGGACCTCACCCAGCGGCTCACGCACAACGCCCGGCGCCTGCGGGGACTCCTCGATGACCTGCTCGATGTCGATCGGCTCTCCCGCGGGGCGCTCCAGCTCGACCTCCATGACAACGTGAACGTGGCACGACTCTGCGCGGCGGTCGTCGAGGAGATCGACGCTCCCCACCACACCATCGACCTCCAGGTCGGCGAGACGAAGCTCACCCTCGACCGCCCCAAGATCGAGCGGGTGATCGACAATCTGATCCGCAACGCGGTGAAGCACACGCCTCCGGGATCGACCGTGACCGTCCGGCTGGAGATCTCCGACGACGACCTGCGTCTCGAGGTGGAGGACGACGGGCCGGGGGTCCCCGAGGAGATCGCCGACGAGATGTTCGAACCGTTCCGGCAGGGACCAGAGGCCGAGAAGGCGGCCAACCCGGGCACCGGGGTGGGGCTCTCGCTGGTGCGAGCCTTCGTCTCGCTCCACGGCGGGGAGGTCTGGTACGAGGACCGGGAACCACAGGGCGCACGTTTCTGCATCCGGCTGCCCCGGAACCCCACGGAGCCGGACATCGCCGAGCGAACGGTCGACCAGCTCCAGCACGTCGGTGACCCGGAGCTGGGTGACTGATGGAGGCCCCGATCGACCGCGCGGAACTGCGCCGCTACCTCCGTGACCTCAGCGAACGCAGCGACCGGGTCATGATCACGATCCACGACCCCGACGGCAGCTACCGCAGGCTGTCACCAGCGGCGGAGGGGTTGTTCGGACTCACTTCGGAGGAGCTGGTCGGCAGGAACCCCTACGAGTTCTTCCATCCTGACGACATCGACCGCATCCGCACGAGCCACGCCACAGTCACGGCCACCAACCAGGTCAGCGTCGTCGACTACCGCCTGCGCCACGCGGAGGGCCACCACACGTGGGTCCGGAGCGTGGCCTGGGGCGAGTTCGGTGACGACTCGGGTCGGATCGTCGTCCTCACGGTTCCTCGCGACCAGATCAGCGAGCTGGAGGTCGAGCAACTCGAGAGCGTGCCCGCAGACGTCGCGCAGGAGTTCGCACGTGAGCTGGCGACTACGGCGACGGACGAGAACCCGTGACCCCGACGGCGGGTCGCGCTACCGACCCAGCAGTCGTGAGAGCAGACCCGCCGGCCGGCGATCCTCCTCGTCGCAGGTGCAGCGCTCGGATCTGGGGACGCGCGCCATCACCTGATCCGCGTGCTGGCCGCAGCCACGCCACGTCGTCTTCGCGCACGTCCGGCAGGTCGCGGGACTGCACATCGGGGGGCCTCTGTCCTGATCGCTGGTCGGGCTACGGACAAGGTACGGCGCCCCGCCTCTCCGCCCCGCCCCTCGTACGGTGGCGCGCCTCAGACCAGCGCTTCGGGCCCGTCCCGCAGGTCCTCGATGCTGTCGATCGATCCGCGCAGCAACCAGGTGACCCCGAGTTCCTCGCAGATCGAGAGGTACTCGTCGTCGCGGAGGGCCGGCGCGACGACCTCACCCGGGTCGTCGGTCTGATCGTGGTAGTAGTCCATGAGCTCGCGGAACTCGTCGGCAACGGACTTCCCGGTGGGCTGCTGACCTTCGGGCCCCTCCTCGCCCCCCATCATCGCGGGCCAGCTCGGCATGATGCCGTCCCACTGCGCCCCGCGGCGCAGTGGCCGCTTCGCCGGCCACCAGGCAGCGACCACGATGGGGATGCGCGGCTCCTGCACCGGCAGGGTCTGCAGCGTCGCCTCCCGGACCGTGAAGAACTCCCCGTCGTGATCGACCGTCTCGCCCGACCACAGCTTCGTGATGACCTCGAGCGCCTCGTCGTAGCGATCGCCGAGCCGCTTGGCGTCGTACTCGACCCCGAAGGTCTCGTACTCGTAGCGAGCACCGAGTCCGGCCCCCAGCATCACCCTCCCCCCGGACAGCTGATCCAGGGTCGCGGCCGTGTTCGCCAGCCGCCCCGGCTGCTGGTTGGGCACGGCCGTGATCCACGTGCCGAGCGTGATCCGCTCGGTGGCGGCGGCGACGGCGGCCAACGTGGCCCACGGGTCGGTGAAACCGTCCTCGATCGCCTCGCTCGCGAACACCCCGTCCCAGCCGCCCTCCTCGGCGGCGACGGCCCACTCCACGCACTCGGCCGCGCTCAGCGCCGGCCCGTTCCGTAGCCACAACCCGTACTTCACGTCCACCTTCCGGTCCTCGGAGACCCGAACCTAGGGCGTCCGACGCACGGGTGGGGTCAGCTCGTGGTTCCGAGATCGAACAGCGGCAGCCCCTCCTCGGGTTCGGCGACCCCGACGATCGCCCCGAGCAGTCGATCATCCTGCGCGGCCTCCTCGAGGAGGTCACACAGCTCGCGGATCGATTGGTCGGGATCGACCTCGAGGTCGCGCCCCGCCACGAGCATGGTCCCCTTGAGCCGCTTGGCTTCCTGCTCCCAGTCGCCCGGGACCGACTGGCGCGGAACGCGGAGCAGCCGGTTCTCGTCCTCGTCCTCGATCTTGAGGTCCTCGTCGGTCAACGTGACCCCGACGCGCGCCCCGCGCGGCAGGTCCTGCCCGTAGAACTTCGGCAGCTCCACGAGCCCTCGTTCGACGAGCAGGCGGTACAGCGGCGTCTGGCGCTCGCCGTTGCCGTCGCCGTTGACGCTCTTGTCCTCGCTGATGTCCACCACCAGCATCGGCAGGCTGCGAACGACGACGAAGCGGACGTGGACGGCGGTGCTCATCCTCTCGCCCACCGCTCGTGGACCAGTCCGGAGAGCTTGCGGGAGATCGACTGCGGTGACACCTCGGCAGCCCGCGCTTCGAGCCAGTGGATGGCCCCCGGAATGCTCGTGGCGCGACCACGGGTGAAGTCGCGCAGCGCCCCGCTCACGACATCGTCGGGGTGGAGGACAGCGAGCTCGGGCACCCCGTGCGAGACGTCCGCCACCTCCTGGAACTCGGTACGGGTGTAGCCGGGGCACAGCGACATGGCGCGCACCCCCGACCCCCGGAGCTCCTCGTGGAGCGCCTGGGTGAACGAGTGCACGAACGCCTTGGTCCCGCCGTAGACCGCTCCGTAGGGGTCGGGCTGGAACGCGGCCGTGGACGCGACGTTGATGACCCCGCCCCGCCCACGCTCGCGGAGACCGGGCAGGACCGCATGGGTCAGGCGCACGACGGCGGTGATGTTGAGCTCGACCATGGTCTGCTGTCGGTCGAGCGGCAGCTCGTGGAAGTCGCCGTAGGCGCCGAAGCCGGCGTTGTTGACGAGCAGGTCGACGGGGCGCTCCCGGCGGTCGCGGAGCCGTTCCTCGACCGCCTGGAGATCGGCGGCGACCGTGAGGTCCGCAGTCAGGACCTCGGTGTCCACATCGCGTTCGGTCGCGAGCTCCTTCGCCAGCGTCTCGAGCTCCCCTTCCCGGCGAGCCACGAGCACGACGTCGACACCCCGACGTGCGAGCTGGCGGGCGAACTCCTCGCCGATGCCGGCGGAGGCGCCGGTCACGAGGGCGCGGCGGATGCGTCGATCCATGGGGGATCCCTGGTGTGGATGGCGGTGGGAAGTGGGCGGTGTGTGCACGAAGGTAGACGCGTGCCGGTCACGCGTCGGCGGATGGGCCGGACGGAGGACGGGGGGCGATAGTGTCGGGGCGAGCTGTCATGGGGATGCCGACGTGCCGACCGTCCTCGCCGTCGACGGGAACTCCGTCGCCCATCGCGCCTACCACGCGATCGTGCGCGACGAGCCCGAGGGTGACCACTGGCTGACCGGTGGCGTGGTCCGCATGCTCGCCACCGCCTGGACGCAAGGGCCCTACGACGGAGTGGTGATCGGCTTCGACGGACCCGACAACCGCCGGCGTCAGCTCTTCGAGGGCTACAAGGCGAACCGCCCCGACAAGGATCCCGAGCTCGTCGAACAGCTCGCCCGGCTCCCGGACCACCTCGACGCCTGTGGCTTCACGGTCTCGAAGCACGACGGGATCGAAGCCGACGACGTGCTCGCGGCGGCCGCCGAGGCCTGCAGCGCCCGCGGATGGCACTGCGACGTGTTGAGCTCGGACCGGGACCTCATGGCACTGGTTTCGGACCTGGTCCGGGTGCTCCGACCACGAGCGACCATGTCCGACCTCAAGGCGTACGGTCCGGCTGCGGTCGAGGCGGAGTTCGGGGTTCGCCCCGACCAGTACACGGACTACGCGGCGCTGCGGGGCGACCCCTCCGACGGGCTCCCCGGCGTGCGGGGCGTGGGCAAGAAGACCGCACGACGGTTGCTGCGCGACCACGGTGACGTGCCCGGGATCTACCGCTCGTTGAGCCACGTCACCCCGCGGGTCGAGGCGCTGCTTCGGGACGGTCGCGAGATCGTCGAGCGCAACCTGCTGCTCATGGCACCGCTGCCCAACGTCGAAGTGGACGTGGACGGGGCGGTCGAGCGGGGCGTCGACCCCGACCGCGTCGTCGAGGCTCTGACCCCGCTGGGACTCGGACGGTCGGCGGGGATCTTCCGCCACGCCGTGACTCGCCCACCACTGCCACCGATGCCCCCTCCCCCGGTCGACGTGGCCGACACCCCTCCCCCTCCCGCCGCTGCGCCGGGCGGCAGCGGCTCCGACCCGATCGACGACCACGCCCCGACCGAGGCGGATCCCGACCTGGTCATCACCCTCCGCGACGAGCCGCTGCCGGAGCACACCGAGCAGCCGTCCCTGTTCTGAGATGACACGCCCGCCCTCGGATCCGTCACCGGTTCGTGGCGCCATGGGTGCGGAAGGTGTGACGCATCCTGGAGGCGGAACCCGCACGTTCACCACCGACGCCCCGATCGACCTGAAGCAGACCCTCGGACCGTTGTGGCACGGACGCCACGACCCGACCATCCGCCTCCGACGCGATCGGCTCCAGTGGGCGACCCGGACACCACAGGGACCCGGCACCGTCGCGGTTCAGCTCGCGGGGCGGGTCGCCACGGCGGCGGCGTGGGGCCCCGGGGGCTCCTGGCTCCTCGAGCAGGCCCCGCAGCTCGTCGGAGCGACCGACGACCCGGACGGGTTCTCCCCCCAGCACCGTGCTGTCGAGCGTGCCTGGCGCCGCGCGCCCGGGTTGCGGATCGGGGCGTGCGGCGTGGTCTGGGACGTGCTGGTGCCGACGATCCTCGCGCAGAAGGTGACCGGGCTCGAGGCGGCGCGGTCGTGGCTGCGGCTGATCCGCCGGTTCGGGGAGCCCGCGCCCGGGCCCCTCGGACTGACGCTGGCACCCCACCCCGATCGGCTGGCCGGGCTGCCGGTCTGGGACTTCCACCGTGCCGGCGTCGAGGAGAAGCGTGCCCGGACGATCCGGACGGCCGGGGCGCGGTACGACCGCCTCCAGGAGATCGCGGGGATGGACACCGTGGCTGCCTACAAGCGGCTCACCGCCATGCCGGGGATCGGGGCGTGGACCGCCGCTCGGGTCCTGCGATACGTCAACGGCGACACCGACGCAGTGGAGGTCGGCGACTTCCACATCAAGCACCTCGTGTGCTGGAACCTCGCGGGCGAGCCGCGCGGCGACGACATCCGGATGATGGAGCTGCTCGAGCCCTACCGCGGCCACCGGGGCCGGGTCGTGCGGCTCCTCGGGGTCGGGGCGCCCCACGCCCCCGCCTACGGGCCCCGACAGGCAACCCGCGACATCCGGGCGCTCTGACGGCCCCGTCCGGGCGGTGGCATGCCGCCCCCCCGCCGCCGCGCACGGGTCGTAGCGTGGAAGGTGAGCGATGAGGAGCACACCCGTGGAGCACGTCACCGTCCATGGCACGTCCATCCCCAAGCTCGGCTTCGGGACCTGGGAACTGACCGGACGGACCGCGTACGAGTCGGTCGGGGCGGCCCTGGAGGTCGGCTACCGGCACGTCGACACGGCCCAGATCTACCGCAACGAGGACGAGGTGGGCCGCGCGATCGCCGACAGCGACGTGGACCGTGACGAGGTCGTCGTGACCACCAAGGTCTGGCGTGATGTGGGGTCGCAGACCGAGATCCAGCGCTCCCACGAAGGCAGCCTGGAGCGGCTCGGTCTCGACCACGTCGACCTGCTGCTCATCCACTGGCCGACGCCGGACATGGAGGTCGAGGCCGTCGTCAAGGCGCTCGACGACCTGCGGCAGCAGGGCAAGACCCGGCTGATCGGCGTGAGCAACTACACCCCCGAGCTCCTCGAGCGCGCCGTGGCCACCGGCCCGGTCGTGACCAACCAGGTGGAGTACCACCCCTTCCTGTCCCAGGACGAGCTGCTCGAGCAGGTCCACCAGCACGACCTCACGCTCACCGCCTACTCGCCGCTCGCCAAGGGACGGGTGGTCGACGACGACGTCCTCGAGGACATCGGCCGGGCGCACGGCAAGTCGGCTGCCCAGGTGGCGATCCGCTGGCTGTACCAGCAGGACGGGGTGCTGCCCATCCCGCGGTCGAGCAACCCTGACCACATCCGCGCCAACTTCGAGGTGCTCGACTTCGACCTCAGCGACGACGAGATGAAGCGGATCGCCGGGCTCGCGTCCGGGCGGCGGCAGACCGATCCGGCGTGGGGGCCCTGGAGCTGACGCACAGGGTCTGCGGTGCCGATCGCGACGCGCGCGTCGGGATCCGCTCCGCTCCTCAGGCGCCCCGCACCCCCGCGCGGGCGAGTGCGACGCCGGCGGCCACGATCCACACGTCGACCAGGATCGTGAACGTCCGCTGCCCGAGACCACCGGCCGGACCCGTCAGGCCGAGCGTCCACACCCCGAACACAACCATCGCCGGGATCCCGAGCGAGAGCCCGAGCCGACCGAGCCACCCCCACGCCCCGTCGGCGTCGACCTCTCGGGCGGCCAGGAGCGGGGCGGACAGGTGTCCGAGGTAGGCGATCCCGGCGACGACGATGTGCAGCAGGTCGGTGGTGGACTCGCCCGGCCCGGGGCAGCCGGGTGAGCACGGGAACGCGACGATGACGGCGGTCCCGACGGCGTCGAGCAGCAGCGCCCCGCCCGTCCACACCAGCCCCGTGCGGGCGAGCACGACCGCCATCGGGATCGCCAGCACCGAGAACGCGAGCATCCCGGCGCCCACCAGCGTGGCCGTGTCGGTGCCGGTCGCGAACAGCTCACTGATGGCCTGCTCGACCGGCGAGTAGCCGGCGGTCTGCGCCCCGGCGATCACGACCGCCCCGATGAAGGCGAGTGGGGCAAGCGCCCCGCTCACCCCCGCCGCGACCGCCCCCGGGCGGTGCAGTTCAGGAGCCACCGACGTAATCGCGCAGCACGAACCGGCCCATCTCGTCGCCGGCCATCTGGAAGACCTGTCCGTCGGTGATCGCCGCCAGCCGGTGTGCGAACGCGACCAGCCCCGGGGCGTCCTCGAGCAGGAAGATGTTGAGCGCGATCCCACCCTTCGCCAACCGGGCCGCCTCCCGCAGGGTCTTCTCGAGGGTCTCGCGGACCGGCGGCCAGTGGAAGATCGCCTGGCCGTCCTCGAGGTGGGCGGTCGGCTCGCCGTCGGTGACCATGATGACCTGTTTGACGGGGCGGGGGTCGTCCGCGAGCACGCGGCGGGCCAGCAGGAAGGCGTGCTGCATGTTGGTGCCGTAGACCCGCTCGAACCCGGCCGCACCGAGGTCGGCCGGCTGCATGCGGCGGGCGTAGTCGCTGAAGCCGATCAGGTGCAGCGAATCCTGACGGTGCTTGCCCTCGATCAGGGCGTTGAGCGCCAGCGCCATCCGCTTGGCCGGCACGAAATGGCCCTGGAGCGGCATCGAGAACGACAGGTCCAGGAGCAGCGCGGTCGCCGTGCGCGGCCGCACCTCGGTCTCGGCGACCTCGAAGTCGTCGGGGGCGATGTCGACCCGCGCCCCGACCTCGCGCCCCTCGGCGGCCCCCCGCAGCACCGCGTTCGTGACGGTGCGGCGCACCGCGATCGGCTCCCGGTCCCCGAACCGCCACGGGCGGGTCTGGCCGGTGGGCTCGGGATCGGCCCCGCGGTGGCGGGTGCTCGGCCGGCGCTCGATGCGGTCCAGCAGCGACGTCAGTGCCCGCTCGCCGAGCAGCCGCGCGCCACGCGGCGTCAGCTCCAGCTCGCCGTCGCGGCGCTGGAGCGCCCCGCTCTCCTCGAGCTGCCGTTCGATCTCCTTGAGCTCACGGAGGTCCCGGACGGCGTCCTCGCCGAGGTGTCGTCGCAGGGCCTTTTCGTCGACGTCGTCGAGGGTCGCGCCGGCGTAGTCGCCACCGAGCGCCTGCGCGAGGTCGTCGAGCTCCTGGAGCCGTTCGACCTCGTCGAGCACCTGGCTGAGCGGGGCGGAGGGATCCTCGCCCCACCCGCCGACGCCGCCCTGGTCCCACGGCAGGTGCGGGGCCACCCGGCGGAGGTTGTCCTGGAGCTGGCTGAGCTGGAACTGCATGTCGAGGTCGTCGAACAGCTGGTCGGCCAGGTTTTGGAGCTGGGCGCGCTGCTCGGGCGACAGGCTCGCCATGAGCTGGCTCATGGCCGCCATGCGCCGCGCGAGCACGTCGAGCAGCTCGTCGAGGTCCTCGGGCTGTTCGGGGAACAGGTCTCCGTACTCCGCCATGAAGCTGTCGAAGTCGGGCTCCTCGCCGCGCTCGCGGGCGGCGATCATCTCGTTCAGGGCAGCGAGCATCTCGCTGTAGCGGGCGATGTCGTCGGGGGTGACCGACCGCATCCCGTCCGAGAGCTGCTGGAAGTAGGCGTCGAGGAGGTCTTGCTTCAGGCGTTCCTCGAGCTCGGCGAACCGCGCTGCCGCTTCCTCGGACGCGAACTCGTAGTCGCGCAGCTCACGGAACCGCCCCGCCGGGTCGCGTGGCATGGCGTCGAGCGCGAGCTCCCGGAAGCGTGCGTCGGTGTCGTCGCGCCCCGCCAGCTCCCGACGCTCGGTGGCGACGATGTCATCGAGCTCGTCCTGGATGCCGGCGAGCGGCCCGCCGGGGTCGAGCTGCGAGCGGACGTGATCCCGCTGCCGTTCGAGCCGCTGGCGGATGTCGTCCAGCCCCACCCGGCCCTGCACACCTTGGCGCAACAGCCGCCGCAGCGCATCGCGTCCACCGACCCCGTTGAGCAGGTCCCCGCTGAGGTCGTCGAGCAGTCTCCCGACGTCGACCGGGTCACGGAGCGGGTCCTGGGTGCCGTCCCAGCGGCGGTAGCGGGCGTCCACGTCAGCGGGTCACGCCGTGAAGCGCCAGGCCTCGCGGTCGGCGTCCTTGTTGAGCCGACGTCCGAGGTGGAGCCCCTCGAGGACGAACTCGACCACGCTGGCCGCGGTCCCGGGGTCCTCGGCCGGCAGGTCGAGGCGGGTCATCCAACGGTGCAGGTGCGGGATGGAGTCGCCGAACTGGTCCAGCACGGTGGTGGCTGCGGTCTGATCGCCGGTCACGACCTCGAGGCCGTCGTCGAAGCGGGCGATCAGGTCGTCGAAGTCCTCGCCTCCGAGGTAGCGGCGCCAGACGACCAGGATGGCGTGACGCAGCAGGCGCTCGACGATCTCCTCCTCGTTGCCCTCTTCCAGCGTGTCGAACTCGACCCGGCCGAGGGCAGCGGGCACCACCGGCCACAGATCCACGACGCGTGGCACCGCGGTCGCCTCGCCGTTGACCGCCGCACGCCGAACCGCGCCGGCCACCATCGTCTCGTGCGCCCCGATCGTGTAGCGCACCGACACGCCCGATCGTTGGTTCACCTGTGGGGAGGTGCGGAGCTGGCGGGCCAGCTCGGCGAGCACCTCGTCGAGGAACCGCGGGATGCGGACCTGGATGCCCGACGGGGGCGGGGCGGCCTCCTGATGGACGATGTCGATCTCGTGGTCGAGGCGGCGCGGGTAGTGCGTGCGGACCTGCGCCCCGAAGCGGTCCTTGAGCGGGCTGATGATCCGTCCCCGGTTGGTGTAGTCGTCGGGGTTGGCGGTGGCCACGAGCATCACGTCGAGCGGGAGGCGGATGGTGTAGCCACGGACCTGGACGTCCCGCTCCTCGAGCACGTTGAGGAGCGCCACCTGGATGCGCTCGGGGAGGTCGGGGAGCTCGTTGATGGCCATGATCCCGCGGTTGGTGCGGGGCACGAGGCCGTAGTGGATGGTCCGCTCGTCGGCGAGGTAGCGGCCCTCGGCGACACGGATCGGGTCGACGTCGCCGATCAGGTCACCGACCGAGGTGTCCGGGGTGGCGAGCTTCTCCGCGAAGCGGCGGTCACGGCGGAGCCAGTCGACGGGGAGCTCCTCCCCCCGCTCGGCGGCGAGCTCCCGGCAGTGCACACACGTCGGGGCGTAGGGGTGGCAGTTGATCTCGCAGCCGGCGACCACCGGCGTGGCGTCGTCGAGGAGACCGACCAGACTGCGGACCAGGCGGGTCTTGGCCTGTCCCCGCTCGCCGAGCAGGATGACGTCGTGGCCGGCGAGGAGGCTGCGTTCCAGGTCGGGGACGACGGTGTCCTCGAAGCCGACGATGTCGGGGAACAGCGGCTCGCTGCTGCCGAGCCGCGCCAGGAGGTTGGCGCGGAGCTCGTCCTTCACGGGGCGTTGCTCGTGGCCCGACGCGCGCAGCGCCGCGAGGGTGGCGGGGCGCGGTTCGGCGGTGGCGGAGGTCACGATGTCAGGCTACGGGCTCGGTGGTGAGCCCGATAGGGCGTCTTCTCGTGACGGCTCAACACGACGTCGCGCTGCGGTAGGGCTCGCTGGGGCTCGGCGCGGGCGACGGGGCGACGAGGCGACAGCCGTCGAGGTGCGCGACCAGCGCCAGGATGAGCTCGTCCATGAGCACGTAGGTCTTCCAGCGGTCCCCGCCCCGCAGGTCGTTGCCCATGACCGCGAGGTGGTAGCGCTCGCCGTCGGAACCGGTGACGTGTCCCACGACGGCGACCACGTCGTCGAGGGTCCCGGTCTTGCCGGCGAACCGACCCTCCGCGATCGTTCCGCGGAGTCGCCCACGCAGCGTGCCGGTCTCGCCGAGCACGGCCAGCATCGAGCTCCAGGTCTCCCCGTAGCTGGCCGCCAGGTGCGCGTCGATGGCGGCGAGCTGCCGGCTCGTCACCCGGTTGTTGCGCGACAGGCCGGAGCCGTCGTCGACGAGGAGCCCCGTGAGGTCCACGTCGGCCTGGCGGAGGATCTCCCGGAGGGCGAGCGACCCGTCCACCCAGGTGCCGCGGCCGCGGCCGACCAGTCCCAGGCTGGGCAGCAGCATGTCGGCCATGTGGTTGTCGGACCGCTGGAGGGTGTGGGTGAGGATCTGCGACAGTGGGGGGCTCTCCACCGCCGCCAGGACGTTGCTCGCGGTGGTCGGCTCGACCGCAGCCTCGGGCCGGCCCGTGACGTGGACACCTCGGGCTTCGAGCAGCCGCTCCAGCGCCATCGCGGCTTCGAGGACGGGATCGTCCGCGCGGTGGATCTCGAGCGCGACGTCGGGGGGAGGCGTGTCGATCCACCACCGCAGCCCCGCGTCGACGGTGAGACCGGTGACGTGGCGGGCGTTGAGGTCCTGGAGGTACTCGTCCTTCCAGCCCGACGCGTCGGTCGGGCCCTGGAAGGTGGTGCCGTCCCCCACGACCGAGCCGATGACCCGGCGCAGACCCGCGGCGACGAGGTCGTCGGCCAGCGCATCCAGCGAGGTCCAGGGTCGCGCCGGATAGATCCAGCGGTGGTAGTCGTCGGTCGAGAGCGACGGGTCGCCGGAGCCCACCAGCGTGAGATCCCCGACGACCGTGCCGCGGTCGCTGATCGGCCCGTCGGCGACCACGCGAGTCTGGAAGGTGTGCTCTGGCCCGAGGGCGAGCATGGCGCCGGCAGCAGTGAGGAGCTTGTTGGTCGAGGCCGGCAGCATGGCCTGGTCGGCATCGACGGCCAGGACCTCGTCGCCCCGTTCGTCGAGGACGGCGATGCCGAGCGGGGAGGCGACCTCGAGGTCGGGGCGGTCGACGATCGCCAGGAGCCGCTGCCGGAGCTCCCCGTGGTCTCTCGGGGGTGGTTCGGGCGCTGCTGGTTCGGGCGACGCTGGTGGTGCGCTCGGCACCGCCTCGAGCTCCGACGCAGGCGCGCGGACCGTGGCGACGGGCTGGGCGCGATCCGGCCGCTCCACCACGACCAGCGTGGCCGCCACCCCGGCGACGAGGAGGCTGGCGACGAGGAGGAGGCCACGGAACCGCATCTGGGCGGAAGGTACCCAGCGTGGAGGCCGGGTCGAACGGTTGGCGATCTCACGGTCACGCGGCCCCTGTCCGGTCGCCGCCGGCCGGCCACGGTCGTCCGAGCCCAGTGGCGCCCGACCCATCGCGGGCAGGGTCCTACCGTCGAGGATGAGCCACGACATCCCGAGCCGACGAGGCCGAGACAACCATGCAGACGGCACACGCCACCGACGTGGGGCGCCGACGGACCCGCAACGAGGACGCCTACCTCGACGACGTCTCCAATCGGCTCTTCGTCGTGGCCGACGGTCTCGGTGGCCATCCGGCCGGCGATGTCGCGAGCCAACTCACGATCGACGTCGTGGCTGAGCGTCTGGACGGGTACGACCCCACCGACGGACTGATGGATCATCTCCGTGACCTGCTGGACGAGGCCAACGACTCGGTCGTCTCGGCGTCACACGAGGACGCGAGCAAGCGCGGGATGGGGACGACCGCGGTCATCGCGCGGATCTCGGATGACGAGCGCCTCTTGACTCTGGCGCACGTCGGCGACAGCCGCGCGTACGTCCTGCGTGACGGCGAGCTGAAGCAGGCGACCCGCGACCACGTCATGGAGAACATGTTCGGCCGCACCCTGACCCAGGCCATCGGCGCCAGCGACGGCATCGAGCCGGAAGCGGCGGAGATCCCGCTCGAGCCCGGTGACCGGATCCTGCTCTGCACCGACGGCCTGACCGACATGCTCGACGACGACGAGATCGCTGCGGTGCTCTCGAGTGACCGCACGCCCGACGAGTGCTGCGACGAGCTCGTCGATCAGGCGCTCGCGAAGGGCGGCCACGACAACGTCACCCTGATCGTGATCGACCCCAAGCCAGAAGAAGCCGCCTGAGCGTCACCTGCCAGCGTCAGCTGGCAGCGTCTACGTCGCCGGTGGCGCGGAGGGCCGCAGCCCGAGCACGCACGGCGCCTGCCAGCGTCAGCTGGCAGCGTCTACGTCGCCGGTGGCGCGGAGGGCCGCAGCCCGAGCACGCACGGCGCCTGCCAGCGTCAGCTGGCAGCGTCTACGGAGTCGAGGAGGCCGCGGAGCTGGAAGCCGCGTGAGGGGTGGCGGAGCTTGGTGAGGGTCTTCTTCTCGATCTGGCGGATGCGCTCGCGGGTGAGGCCGAACTGCGCCCCGATGTCCTCGAGGGTGTGCTCCTCGCCGTCCATCAGCCCGTAGCGGAGCATCAGGACGGTGCGTTCGCGGTCGGTGAGGGCCGCCAGCGCCCGCTCGACCTCGTACTTCGCCATCACGGAGGTGGCGGAGGACTCGGGGTCGATGGCGTCCTCGTCGGCGACGAGCTCGCCCATCGTGGCGTCGCCGTCCTCACCGATCGGCTTGTCGAGCGAGGCGACGTCCTGGGCGGCGAGCTTGATCTCGCGGAGCCGCTCGACGTCGAGCGCCAGCTCGTCGGCGATCTCCTTCTCGTTCGGCTCGCGGCCGAGCTGCTGGAGCAGGGCGAACTCGGCGTAGCGGATCTTGCCCATGAGCTCGTGGACGTGGACCGGCAGCCGCACGGTGCGGCCGGTGTTGGCGAGACCGCGCTGGAGCGCTTGGCGGATCCACCACGTGGCGTAGGTCGAGAACTTGTAGCCCTTGGTGTGGTCGAACTTCTCGACCCCCCGGATGAGCCCGAGGTTGCCTTCCTGGATGAGCGACAGCAGGTCGACGCCCCGCCCGCGGAACTTCCTGGCGACCGACACGACGAGGCGGAGGTTGGCGCGGACCATGTGGTCCTTCGAACGCTCGCCACCGCGACGGATCATGTTGAGCTGCGCCTTGCGGCGAGGGGTCAGCTTGGCGTCGCCGCTCAGGAACTCGACCGCGGCGAGGCCGGCCTGGTAGCGCTTGGCGAGGTCGACCTCCTCCTCGGGGGTGAGCAGGTCGGTGCGGCCGATCTCGTTGAGGTACTGCCGGACCGAGTCGTTGGACGCCGACAGGGGAGTCGCTTCGGGGCGGTCGCCGTCCTCGACGAGGTCGTCGATGACCTGCATCCCGCGGTCGCGCGCACGCTGTGCCTGGTCCTCGACCCAGTTGTCGGGATGGACCAGCGGATCGAACAGGTCCTGGAGCTCGGAGAGGAGCAGGTACCCGCGACTGGCGCCCCGCTCGAACAGCTCGGAGATCGGCGTGACGTCGATCAGCGTGTCGGTCTCATCCATGCACTCGGCCTGCCCTGCCTCGTCGTCCCTCGAGCCCCACGACGCCGTGCCTGCGGATCGTGACCCCCCTCGGACTGGCCGTGGTCATGGTACGGGCCCTCGTCGGGGGTGTCAGTGACGCCTCACTCGCCGTTGCGCCGCGGGAACGTACCCCCACGAGGGGACGTGCGCCCGAGGTCCGATGCGGGGCCGAGACGTGGGTCGGTGCCAGCGCCTCGGGGGCAGGCCCGCTGTCAGGTGGCGGGGCGGGTCCGGGTACGGCGGGCTTCGGTGGGGCGGGGCCGTTCGTCGAAGGTCGTGGGCACGACCAGCACCCGGACCCCGGCCTCGACCCGCGACGCCACCTCGTGGATGATCCGCCGTCCGCCGCCCGCGTCGAGGACGCTCGGTACCGGCTCGCCCAGGACCACGAGGTCCACCGCGGCTCGTCGGGCCTCCTCGATGATGGCGTCGACGACCGAGTCTGACTCGCGGACCACGGGTTCGAACTGCACGCCGCGGGATGCGGCGATCTGGCGGATGTAGGACAACGCCGGGTCGCCCACGTTCGGATCGATGCGCGAGCCTGGCGGGATGATGTGGAGGCCGGTGAGGACGGCCCCGGCGGACGCGGCGAGGTCCACGATCTGGCTGCCCTTGCGGCGCGCCATCTCCGGGCTCGACACCGGCACGAGGATGTGGTGGATCAGCCGTGGTTGATCGGTGTCTGCGGTCTCGACCTCGTCGCGACCGGACTCGCCGGTCTGGTCGAGCGCACGGCCGACGGCCACCGGGCCCAGCAGCTCGAAGACCACGACCGATCCGAGCACGATGGCGGACACGTCGCTGCCGAGATCCGCGAGCCCGGCCTCGCTGGCTCGTTCGAGGGTGAACGCCGCCAGACCGATCGCCATCCCCGCGAACGGTTGCAGCCCCAGACCGATCCACGCGGCCCATCCCGACCGCCGACCCGATCTGGTCAGGTCGGCACCGATCCAGCCGCCGGCGATCTTGCCGACGAGCCTGCCGACGACGAACGCCGCTCCCGCAGCGCCGACGGTGGTGAGCTCCTGGAAGTGCACGCCGGCACCGGCGACCAGGAAGAACACCAGGAAGATCGGTGCCTCGAGGATCCGCAGCGCCCCGAACAGCGAGCTGGTGTCGCGGTTGTCGTTGGCGACGTAGGCCCCCATCAGCAGCGTCGAGATGACGACGGGGGCGCCGATGGCGCGGCTGACCGCGACCACACCCACGAGCACGAGGAGCACGAACAGAAGCCGCTCGCCGGCCCGGTGGACGCTGTCCATCCACCGGCGGAGGACCCATCCACCGGCACCACCGATCAGCACCGAGGCCACGATGAGCTGCGCGAACGCGAGCGCCCCCTGCGTCGCGCCGCTGGTGCTCTGCGCGGCCAGCACGATGGGAAGGCCGATGCCGTAGACCAGTGCCGAGGTCACGTTGTTCAGCGCCGTCGAAGCGAGCAGATGGTCCGTGAACCCGCCCCGGGCACGACGCTCGTTGATGACCGCGACCAGGGTCGTCGGCGAGGTCGACAGCGCGATCGCCGCGAGCAGGAACGCGAGCGACACGTCGCCGGTGACGACCACCACCCCGATGAAGGGGAGCCCGAAGCTGGCGAGGTTCTCCAGCACCGAGATCGGGGTGAGGGTGTGACGGATCTCCTTCAGCGCCGGGAGCTCCAGGCGCTCGCCGATGCCGAACACGATCGCGCCGAGGGCGAGCGAGATGACCGGCTCGAGGGTCACGAGGTCGCGCGAATCGATGATCTCGAGCACCTCGGGTCCGACCACGATCCCGATGGCGATGAAGACGATCACTTCGGACACGAACCGCTTCGTGGCCTGCCCGACGACGAACGCGATCGCCGCCAGGGCGGCGACGACGAGCAGTCCCGTCTCGGTGGGTTCCTCTGCGGCTTCGACCGCGAGCATGGCGGTCGTGGCGAGTTCGGTCAGCGCGGGTGGGGCTAGCAGGCTGGTTCCTCCGTCGGCCCTGGGAGCGTGGGGGACATCACGTCACGGGCGGGTCGGCGGCCTTCACAGGGTCGCCCACCCTAGTGGGTTCGCCGCGGAAGACAGAGCGGATCGCTCATGCGCTACCGCTCCTCCTCCTCGCTACCGCCCCTCCTCCTCCTGGGAGCGCCGTTCCTGCGGATCCAGGTGGTCGGCCTCTTCGCGCATCCCGGTACGCAGGTAGCGCAGCCAGGCGGCGTAGGACTGGTCGTCGTCGGGCTCTTCCTCGTCCTCGGGCCCGCCGTCAGGCACGGTGCCCTCATCAGCCCCGTGGGCGTGGAGGCCCCGCACGGGCGGGGCGTCGGGGGGACGACGGACGGCCACGGTCGCGGCGAGCGCGGTCGTGAACGGAACCGCCGCGATCAGGCCCAGCGATCCCACCAGGGTCTTGACGGCCTCCTCCGCGAAGATCTCGCTGTTGACGATCTCGCCGATCCCGAGGCCTCCGGTCGCGAACAGCACCAGCAGCGCGATGGAAGCACCGGCGTAGGCGAGGAAAAGGGTGTTGACGGTCGAGGCGATGTGGTCGCGGCCAACGATCATGGCGCGGCCGAAGAGCTGTCGCCACGACTGCGTGGGGTCGGCGTCGTGCAACGCGAACACGGTCGACGACTGCGACACGGTGACGTCGTCGAGGACACCGAGTGCCGCGATGATGAGCCCTGCGAGCACGAGCCCGCGGAGGTCGAGGCCCTCGACGGCGAAACGGGCGAGGTTGGCCTCCTCGGAGGAGAAGCCCGTGAGCTCGCCCTGCTCGATGAACACCACCCCGAGCAGGACCGTGAGCCCGAGGGCCGCGGCGGTCCCGACGACGGCGGCGGTCGTCATCTCGTTGACGCCGTGGGAGAGGTAGAGGGTGACGACCATCACGGCGAGGGCGCCGAAGAGCGCCACGAGGAAGGGGCTGTTGCCGGCGAGGATCGACGGCACCTCGAACTTGGTGATGATCAGGAGCGACAGGCCCAGCCCGATCAGGGACCGCAACCCGTGCCAACGGCTGACCAGCAGGACCGCGGCGACGAACAGCGCGGCGAGCCAGAGCAGCGCATCGAGGCGCTGGAAGTCCACGATGAAGTACTCCGTGCCGGTGTCCGGCAGCTCCGTGGACGACAGCTGCACCTCGTCGCCGACGTCGATCGGCGGATAGCCCTCGACCGGCGCCTCGATCGTGACGATCTCGCCCCGCTCCTCCCCCGAGGTGAGCTGGACGTCGATGATCGCCACCCGTCCGGATTCGCCGATCACCGGGTCGGGCTCCTGCTGCTCGAACGTAACGCTCCGGATCGTCCCGTCGATGAGCTCGCTGCCACCCTCCGGCGCGTCCGGCAGCTCGCCGGCGGCCGGCCACAGCCACACCAGCCCCGCGCCGGTCACGGCCACCACGAGACCGACGGCGATCAGCAACCGCCGGTGGGTCTGCTCAGCGAAGTCCATCTTCTCGACAACCCCCCAGGCCGCGTCCAGCGGCCTCTCCCCCCTCTGCTAGGGGGAGACAGCACGCATCGACCCCGCACGCTACCGGGACAGCGCAACGCAGCCAGCGGCCGACTGAGGCAGGTGAGCCGGCCCCCCGACGGTCGTGCGTCCGCAGGCGGCTAGGCCGCGGCGTGTTGCTCGAGGACGCCGAGGAGTCCGCTGAGGTTGTGGGCGCGGGACGGGTGACGGAGCTTGGCCAGCGCGCGGTTCTGCATCTGGCGGATGCGCTCGCGCGTGAGGTCGAACTGGTCACCGATCTGCTCGAGGGTCTTCGGCTCCTCGCCGTTCAAGCCGAAACGCATGATCAGGATGGCCCGCTCGCGCTCGTCG
>JAWVZB010000029.1:0-30218 GCA_033722375.1 Nitriliruptorales bacterium
GAAGGCGGCGAGGTCACGGTCGAGTACCTCGGGGCGATCGCCGAGGAGGACTGCCGCGTCCTCGGACTCACGATCCTCCGCGGGATGCTGGGCGCGGTCGTCCACGAGCCCGTCACCTTCGTCAACGCCCCGCTCCTGGCCGAGGAACGGGGGTTGCACCTGCGCGAGATCACCGACTCGCACAGCGAGGACTACGTGTCGCTGCTCCGTATCTCGGGGCGGGACCACGACGGCAGCAGCATCCGCATCGCGGGAACGGTCTTCCATCCCGGCGAGCGCGAGCGGATCACCGAGGTGTGGAACATCCCCATCGACGTGGAGCCCGCCCCGCACATGGCGTTCTTCCGCTACGAGGACCGCCCCGGGGTCATCGGGACCGTCGGGACCGTCCTCGGCGAGGCCGGCGTCAACATCGCGGCGGCACAAGTCGGCCGTCACACCGCGGGGGGAGAGGCGATCATGGCGCTGTCGCTCGACGACGCCCCGCCCCGCGAGGTCGTCGCGGACATCGCCGAACGGATCGGCGCCTACGAGGGCCGGGCCATCTCGCTCTAGCGAGGACCACCGCCTGTCGCCGGCCACACGAACAGCGCGTAGCCGTAGCTGAGGTGGGGCGACGGTTCGCGCCCCGCCAGGAACCGATCGATGACGTCGTCGGGGAACTCGATGCGCAGGATCGTCTCGAGCTCCTCGGCGGACCGGCAGCTCCAACCACCCTCCACGTCGATCCGGCGGCTGCCCCGCTCCCGCCACCAGCGGTCGGTGGCGTCGGGGTCGACCGCGGCGTTCCCCTCGGTCGACTCGTGCAGGAGCTCCGCGAACTCGCCATGGGTCCACGCGTTGTCGACGACGACCAGGGTGCCGTCGGGGCGGAGGACGCGCGCCGCCTCGGCGAGGCCGGTGTCTGCGCCGGCGCCGAAGAAGTACGCGAACCGTGCGTGGGCGAGGTCGACGCTGTCTGCCGGTAGCGGCAGGTGTTCCGCGGAGCCGGCGCGGACGTCGATGTTCTCCTCCCTCGCGACACGCTCTCTCGCCCGTGCGAGGAGCTCCGGGTCGGGTTCGACGCCGACCACGCTGGCCGCATCCTGTCCGTAGCGGGGGAGCCAGAACCCGGTCCCGCAACCGATGTCGAGCAGTTCGCGCCCCGTCCAGTCCGCGACCTCGCGGAGGGCTGCGTCGAGACGTCCGTCCCGGGCGATGGCCTCGTTCTCCCGCTCGTAGATCTCCGGGTGCTCGGCGATGTTGGGTGCCCGGGTCCAGTCGGCGAAGGTCACGGCACCGGGCCGCCCGACGCGAACTCGGGGCGCTGCCACTCGCCGGAGCTGACGACGTCGGTGAGTTCCTCGACCGCGTCCCACACGTCGACGTAGCTGACGGAGAGTGGGGCGAACCCGAACCGGAGGAGGTCGGGTGGCCGGTGGTCACCGACCACGCCCCGTTCCCCGAGGGCGCGGATCATCGCCCCCGCTCCGGGGTGCCGCAACGACACCTGCGCCCCGCGCTCTTCGGCGGCGAGCGGCGAGATGACCTCGAGCTCCGGGCAGCGCACGCGGATCCGGTCGAGGAACAGGTTCGTGAGTTCCCCTGCCTTGCGCTCGACCTGCGTCAGGTGGACGCCTTCCCAGGTCTCGAGCGCGCCGGCCAGAGCGGCCAGGGAGAGGATCGGCGGTGTGCCGTTCTGGAACCGCTTGGCGTCGCTGGCCGGGCGGTAGTGGTCGTCGAACGAGAACGGCTCGGCGTGGCCGAACCAGCCTCGCAGCGCCGTGGCGAGCTGGCCGTGATGTCGTGACGCGGCGTAGATCCATGCCGGCGCGCCGGGGCCGCCGTTGAGGAACTTGTAGCTGCAGCCGACCGCGAGGTCTGCTCCCCACTCGTCGAGGCGCAGGTCGAGCGCCCCGACGCTGTGCGAGAGGTCCCAGACGGTGACCGCGCCTGCGTCGTGGGCGCGGGTGGTCCATGACCCGAGGTCGGCGCGGGCCCCGCTGCGGTAGTCGACGTGACTGCGCACCAGCACCGCGACGTCGTCTCCGAGGGCGGCCGCGAGCTCGTCTGGAGCAACGGAACGGACCTCCGCGCCGGTCTGCTCTGCCACGCCCTGCGCGACGTAGCGGTCGGTCGGGAACTCACCGTCGACCAGCAGGATGACGCGACGGTCAGGTCGCAGGCGTAGCCCAGCCACGAGCGCCTTGAAGAGGTTCGCGGAGGTGCTGTCGGCCACCGCGACCTCGTCCGATGTCGCACCGAGCAGTGGGGCCAGACGACCCGCGACGCGTTCGGCGAGGTCCACCCAGCCTCGGTTCCAGCCGCCGATGAGCTCCTCCCGCCAGAGCTCGAGAGCCTCCTGGACCTGCTCGAGCGCCCTGTCTGTCATCGCGCCCAGCGAGTTGCCATCGAGGTAGATCTGGCCGGAGGCGAGCTGGAAGTGGGACCGACGCCCCGCGAGGGGGTCGTCTGCGTCGAGGGCAACAGCGTCGGTCCGATCCATGCCGCCATCCTGTCACACGTCGCTGAACACGCCCATCGGGGGCTGCCCGCGCAACCGTCCGATCGGGGGAGGGCGCGCTGCGGGGTACTCCGAACGGAGTAGGGGGGCGTTCGGCGAGCGCACACCGTCATGATGACCGGGGGCAGTGACTTGACATCGACGTCGACATCGACGTCAATGGCACCGGCATCGATATTGACGTCGATGTCAATTTCGCTGTTGGGGAGCCATCAGATGAGGATCGCCTTCCTGTTCCCGGGCCAGGGGTCGCACGACCCCGGCCTCGGCGCCGCCTGGCGCGACGAGCCGTCCGGAGACGTGGTTCGGGAGATCGGCGCCGTGGCAGGACTCGATCTCGTCGCCGCACTCGATGACGAGGCAACCGGCGCGGATACCGCCGTGGCACAGCCGGCGATCATGGCGGCCTCGCTGGCAGCCAGTGAAGCGTTGCTCGCCGAGGGGATCGAGCCGGCCTTCGTCGCGGGGCACAGCCTCGGTGAGGTGACGGCGGCGGTCGCGGCAGGGGTGTTCGACATCACCCGGGGAGCCGAGCTGGTGGCTGAGCGGGGTCGGGCGATGGCCGCGGCATGCGCGTCCTCACCAGGGACGATGGCGGCCGTGATCCGTCTCGGGCCCGACGATCTCCTCCATGTTGTCGGCGAGGTCCCCGACGCGGTGGTCGCCAACGAGAACGCACCTGGTCAGACCGTCGTCGCCGGCCCCCCGGAGGCGATCACCCGCGTCAGCGACCTCGCGCGCGAGCGCGGGGGCCGGGTCCTCCCGCTCGACGTCGAAGGGGCCTTCCACTCACCCGCGATGACACCCGCCGTGGTCCGTGTCGAGGCCGCCCTGCGGCGGATCGAGAGCCACAACCCCGCGATCCCGATCGTCAGCGGGGTGGACGGACGTGTCCTGGTCAGCGACGCCGACGTTCGGAAGGCGCTCGTCGACGGGATCCTGTCGCCGGTCCGGTGGGTGAGCGTCCAGGAGACGCTCGTGGAGCTCGGGGCTCAGCTGCTGATCGAAGTCGGCCCCGGCAAGGTTCTCACCGGTCTGGCCAAGCGCACCGTCGGCGACCTCCCGACGGTCAGCGTCTCGACGCCGGAGGACGTTCGGTCCCTCCATGACCGACTGCCCGAGTTCACGGGAGCAAGCCGATGATCCCCATCCCCTCCATGTCGCTCGCCACCTCCCCCGTCGACGGACGGGTCCGCCGGCTCGCGGCGGTGGACACCGAGGTCGACCGTGGCGACGTCGTCGCGGTCATCACGGGCGCGCAGGGTGAGGCGACCGTCACCGCCCCGACCGCGGGGCGGGTCGGGGGGCCGCTGACCGACGAGGACCAGCCGGTACGCGCCGGAGAGGGGATCGTGTGGCTGTCGAAGGCATGACCCCCGCATCCGATCGCAGCGCAGCGCTCCCCGTCCGTATCAGCGGGCTCGGGACCTACCTGCCCGAGCGCGTCGTGACCAACGACGACTGGGCAGCGGAGCTCGACACCTCGGACGAGTGGATCACCACCCGGACGGGCATCCGCGAGCGCCACGTCGCCGCACCCAACCAAGCCACCAGCGACCTCGCGGCCGCGGCGGGCAAGGCCGCCCTGGCCGATGCTGGCTACGGCGTCGAAGACGTCTCCACGGTCGTCCTCGCGACCACCACCCCCGACCACCCGATCCCGGGAACTGCGCCGATCGTGTCCGCGGCGCTCGGGACCGAGGCACCGGCTTTCGATGTCAACGCCGCGTGCAGCGGCTTCGTCTACGGGCTCGAGATCGCCGGTTCCCTGGCGCTCCGAGGGGGTGGGCCCGTGCTCCTGATCGGAGCCGAGACCCTCTCACGGGTCACGGACCGGACGGACCGGTCCACCGCTGTGCTGTTCGGGGATGGGGCAGGCGCGGTCGTGCTCGAACGGGACCCGTTCGCGTCCTTGGGGCCGTTCGACGCAGGCGCCGACGGCACTCTCGCCGAGATCCTGGTGACTCCCGCCGGGGGCACGCGCACCCCCGTGGACCCCGACGTCCTGGAGTCACGCGACCAGTTCCTCACGATGCGCGGCGGCGAGGTCTACCGCCAGGCCGTCACCCGGATGGCCGCCTCGTCGGAACGGGTCCTCACCGCCGCGGGGGCCTCGGTGGAGGACATCGACCTGTTCGTCGGTCACCAGGCGAACCAACGCATCCTCGACGCGGTTGCGCGCCGGATCGGCATGCCCGATGACCGGTGCCATCTGACCGTCGACCGGCACGGCAACACCTCCGCGGCCTCCATCCCCTTGGCGCTCGGCGACGCCCGCGCCTCCGGTCGGCTCAAACCCGGAACGCGCGTGCTGCTGACCGCGTTCGGGGCGGGTATCACCTGGGCGTCGTGCCTCTTGACCTGGACGGGAAGGAACGGCTCATGAGCGGCGTAGCCCTGATCACCGGAGGTTCCGGGGGCATCGGCTCCGCCATCGCGCGGTGGCTCGCCGAGGACGGCTTCACGGTCCTCGTGGGGTACCGCTCGAACGAGGAGGTGGCCGAGCAGGTGGCCTCGTCGTGCAACGGCAAGGCCGAGCCGGTCAGGATCGACGTCACCGACGAGGACTCGATCGCTGCCGCCATCGACCGTGCCGGTGACCTCGGCGGTCTGACCGTGCTCGTCAACAACGCCGGCATCACGAGCGATGCCCTCCTGATGCGGCTCGGCACCGACGACCTCGACCGCACGCTCGACGTGGATCTGCGGGGAGCCATCCTCGCCTCCAAGGCGGCGATCCGTCCAATGCTGCGCGCTCGGGGTGGCCGGATCATCAACGTCTCCTCGGTGGTCGGCCTGCGTGGCAACGCCGGACAGACCGCCTACGCGGCGGCCAAGTCTGGGCTGGTCGGCTTCAGCAAGTCACTTGCGCGCGAGGTCGGCAAGAAGGGCATCACGGTGAACGTCGTCGCCCCCGGCTACGTCGAGACCGCCATGACCGACGCCCTCGGCGACGAGCAACGCAGAGCCTTGACCGACCAGGCACCGATCGCTCGAGCAGTCACCGCCGGCGAGGTCGCCGCGACCGTCGCCTTCCTCGCCTCGGACCACGCGGCCGCCATCACCGGCGCGGTCATCCCCGTCGACGGGGGCGCTGCCGCCTGACACCGGAACAACGTTCACCAGATCACGACCACGAAAAGACCCAGAAAGGGAGAAACACATGAACAAGGAACAGATCACCGACCGCTTCGAGGAGATCCTCACCGGGACCTTCGGGGTTCCCGAGGAGGACTTCGCTCCGGACGCGAGCTTCGAAGCCCTCGGGCTCGACAGCCTCGACGTCGTCGAGCTCACGCTCGTCGTCGAGGAGGAGCTCGGCGTGAAGATCGAGGACGAGGAGCTCGAGGACGTGCGGACCGTCCAGGACGCCGTCGACAAGGTCGCGGACAAGAAGGCCGCCGTCTCCGCCTGACGCCACCACACGACCCGATCTCGAGGAGTACTCAGCCATGAGTACCGATGACATCGTCATCACCGGCATGGGCGCGATCACGCCCGCCGGGCGCGGCGTCGAGGAGACCTGGACCGGTCTCCTCGCCGGCAAGGCCCGGGCGCGCATCGACGCCGAGCTCGAGGAGCCCGGCACGGCGGTCACGATCTCCTGCCGCACCCCCGGCTTCGACCCCGACGAGGAGCTCGGACGGGGCGCCAGCCGGCGGCTGGATCGCTTCGCCCATCTCGCGCTCATCGCAGCCATCGAAGCGTTGGACGACGCCGGGCTCACCGCCGACGGCGAGCCGCGCGACGACGTCGACTGGGATCGCGTCGGGATCGTGCTCGGCAGTGGGATCGGTGGCGCCGAGACCTGGGCCGAGGAGTACCCCCGGTTCCTCGAGAAGGGGCCGGGCCGGGTCAGCCCGATGTTCGTCCCGAAGATGCTCTCGAACACCGCCGCGGGGATGATCGCGATCCGGACTGGAGCGCGCGGTCCGAACATGACCGTCAACACCGCCTGTGCGGCGGCGACCTCGGCGATCCACCTCGGACGTGACCTCTTGCGATCCGGATCTGCCGACGTCGTCATCGTCGGCGGAGTCGAGGCTGGGATCACCGGCCTCGCGGTCTCCGCCTTCGCGCAGATGGGTGCGCTGTCGAAGAACCCCGATCCCGAGACGGCCTCGCGTCCGTTCGACGTCGACCGCGACGGGTTCGTGATGGGCGAGGGCGCCGGGATCCTCGTGCTCGAACGCGCTGGCGACGCCGACGCCCGGGGTGTCAACGGCGACGTGCGTGTCGCCGGGGCGGGTGCGTCCGCCGACGCCCACCACGCAACGGCGCCGCCCGAAGACGGCGGTGGCGCGATCCTTGCCATGCAGCGGGCGCTCGAGGACGCCGACATCGGCGCGGACGACGTCGACCACCTCAACGCACACGGCACCTCCACACCCCTCAACGACGTCTCCGAGGCGCGGGCCATCCGCGCGGTCTTCGGTGATGCCGCCGACCAGGTGGCGGTGACGTCCACCAAGGGCGTCACGGGGCACCTACTCGGCGCCGCCGGCGGCGTCGAGGCGATCGCCGCGGCGCTCGCGATCCGAGACGGGGTCGTTCCCCCGACCGCGAACCTGACCGAGCAGGATCCGGAGATCGATCTCGACGTCGTGTCGGGCGAGCCGCGGGAACGGCAGGTCGATGTTGCCATGTCGAACTCGTTCGGGTTCGGCGGCCAGAACGCCACGCTCGTGCTGTCGAGGGTCGGCTGATGCCGGACGCGATGCAGGCCGAGACTCCCGCGCTGGATCCCGAGGCGCTCCAGCCGGGGGACGGGGCTCGTGCACGCGTCGAGCGCTTGCTCGATGCCGGGTCCTTCGTCGAGCTCGGGTCCATGCGGCAGCACCGGGCGGACCAGTTCGGGTTGGACGAGCGCAAGCCCGAGTCCGACGGGGTCGTGACCGGCGCGGGCAGCATCGGCGGCCGCTCCGTGAACGTCTACGCCCAGGACCGTCGTGTGCTCGGCGGGTCGCTCGGGGAGGCCCATGCCGACAAGATCGCCCGCACCATCGAGACCGCCGCCCGCGGCGGGGTCCCGGTCGTGGGGATCAACGACTCCGGCGGGGCGCGTATCCAGGAGGGCGTGGCAGCTCTCGACGGGTACGGGCAGGTCTTCAGCGCCAACGTCGCCGCATCGGGGCGCGTGCCCCAAGTGGCACTGGTGATGGGGCCGTGTGCTGGCGGGGCCACCTACTCGCCGGCGCTGATGGACTTCGTCGTGATGACCGACGAGGCCTACATGTTCCTCACGGGGCCACGGGTCGTGAAGGCCGTCACCGGCGAGGACGTGGACTCCCGCTCGCTCGGCGGCCCGGAGGTCCACGCGGGGCGATCCGGCGTTTGCCACCTCGTCGCCCGGGACGATGACCACGCCTTCGAACTGTCACGTCAGTTGCTGAGCTACCTCCCGTCATCGTCCTCCGACCCGGTACCGGAGGTCGAGTCGGCCGCGGCGCCCGCCGTCGACCTCAACGAGATAGTGCCCATGGAGGGCCGTCAGCCGTACGACGTGCGCGATGTCGTGCGGGGGCTCGTCGATCAGGGGGAGTTCCTCGAGATCCAGGAGCGATGGGCGAAGAACCTCGTGGTCGGGTTCGCACGGATCGAGGGCCGCACGGTGGGGATCGTCGCCAACCAGGCGAAGTGGCTCGCCGGCGTGCTGGATCTCACCGCCGCCGAGAAAGGGGCCCGGTTCGTGCGCTTCTGTGATGCGTTCGGGATCCCGCTGGTGGTCCTCGTCGACGTGCCGGGCTTCCTGCCGGGCACGGCACAGGAGTCGAACGGGGTGATCCGCAAGGGTGCCAAGCTCCTGCACGCCTTCGCGTCGGCGACCGTGCCGCGCATCACGGTCGTCATGCGCAAGGCGTTCGGCGGCGCCTACATCGTCATGAACTCACGGAGCCTCGGCGCCGATGCCGTTCTGGCGTGGCCCGATGCGGAGCTCGCCGTGATGGGCGCCGAGGGTGCCGCGGACGTGATCTTCCGCCGTCAGATCGAAGCCGACCCAGACCGCCGCGACCAGTTGATCGAGCGCTACCGGGCCGAAGCGATGCACGTCGACCTCGCCGCCCGACGGGGGTCCGTCGACGAGATCATCGCCCCGTCCGAGACGCGCCCCGCCCTCGCCACGCTGCTGCGATCGCTGCGCGGCGCGCGGGAGCCCGGGTTCGTCCACGACAACCTGCCGCAATGAGCTCCGCCCCGACGAAGGACGACATCGTGACGGTCGTGCCGGGGGCACGATCGCTCGCCCGTCGGGTACTCCGGCCGCTCCTGCGCCTGTGGCTCCGGCTCCGCATCGAGGACGAGAACCACGTTCCCTCGGAGGGGCCGGTGATCATCGCATCGACTCATGCCTCGCATGCAGACTCGATCGCGCTCGGCAGCGCGCTGGAGCGCCCCGTCTACTTCCTCGGCGACCTCCGCCTGACGAGGTGGCCGCTCCTCGGACCCTGGCTGCCGAAGCTCGGCATGGTCCCGGTCGAGCGTGGCACCGCGGACACCGACGCACTCGGACGTCTCACTGCGCTCCTCGAGGAAGGCGAGGCGGTGGTCGTCTACCCGGAGGGATCTCGCAGCCGCGACGGCCGTGTCTACCGCCCTCGCTCGGGGGTCGCTCGCCTATCGGCAGCTACCGGGACGCCGGTGGTCCCCGCAGCGGTCGTCGGCACCTTCGACGTCTGGCCGACCGGTTCGCCCCCACGGGTGACAGGTGGCCCGGTGCGGATCCGCTTCGGGCCAGCGCTGGCTGCGCCGGACGACCATCCCCGGGCGCGGCGTCGGTTCAACCAGCACCTCCACGAAGCGCTCGTTGCGCTGTCCGGGAAACCACGTGCCGACGAGTTCGCCCCGGTCAACGGGCGGGACACGGACCTGCGAGAGGCAGCTTGATGCGCGTGGGATGTGACGTCGTCTCGATCGACCGCCTGGCCGAGGTCCTCGAGCGCCGCGACGGGTTCTCGTCGCGGGTCTTCACCGACCGTGAGCTCGACGACGCCCGACGGGGAGGGATCGATCCCGGCAGCCCGATCGAGTGTTCCCGGCTCGCCGCCCGCTTCGCCGCGAAGGAGGCCGCACGCAAGGCCCTCGGAGACCTGCGCCTGCCCTTCCATGACACCGAGGTACGGACCTGTCCGGACGGGGCGCCGGAGCTGTGGATACGGGGCGAGCGCTCCGACCTCTCCGTGTCCCTGAGCCATGACGGGGGAATCGCGATGGCCGTCGTCATCGGCCCGCCGACGATCGATCTCATCGACACCGAAGGAGCCAGCCATGCTGCTCGAAGATAAGAAGCTGCTCATCACCGGCGTGCTCGATCCGCGGTCGATCGCCTTCTCCGTCGCGCGGCTGGCACAGGAACAGGGTGCCGAGATCGTGCTGACCGGCTTCGGGAAGGGCCGCCGTCTGACCGAACGGACCGCGCAGCGGCTCTCCGAGACGCCCGACGTGCTCGAACTCGACGTGACCAACGAGCAGGACATCGCGAACGTCGCCAAGGAGGTCGACGACCGTTGGGGACACCTCGACGGCATGCTCCACGCGGTCGCGTTCGCCCCGGAGTCCTGTCTGGGTGGCGGGTTCCTCGACGCCCCGTGGGAGGACGTCTCGACCGCCCTCCAGGTGTCGACCTACTCGCTCGCGGCGCTCGGTCGCGGCTTCTCCTCCCTTCTGGAAGCGTCGGGGTCGGGTGCGATCGTCGGTCTCGACTTCGACGCGTCGGTCGCCTGGCCCGGCTACGACTGGATGGGGGTCGCCAAGGCCGGCCTGGAGTCGACCGCGCGCTACCTCGCCCGCGACCTCGGCCCGCGTGGGATCCGCGTCAACCTCGTCGCGGCAGGTCCGCTCCACACCATGGCCGCACGGAGCATCGACGGTTTCGGGGGGTTCGAGGACGTCTGGACCGACCGCGCCCCGCTCGGCTGGGACATGCGCGACCCGGAGCCCGTGGCCCGCACGGTCTGTGCCCTGCTGTCGGACTGGACGCCCGCGACCACGGGCGAGATCGTCCACGTCGACGGGGGTGTCCACGCTCTCGGCTCTTCCGCCTAACGGCCGGTGACGTCAACGCAGGAACGCCCACACGACCAGCAGGACGCCGACGACGATCAGTCCCACCAGCACCCCGTGGGTGCCTCGCCCCGATCGCTCCCACAGGCGCTGGAACCAATCCTCCCACACGGCGTCACTCCTCGTCAGGAGGTCATCGGCTCAGGAGACGTCATCTCGGCCGGCCGAGACGCGGTGGTGTCTGTGCTCATGGTCCGGCTCCTACCGATGGCTTGACCCAGACAGCTACATGAGCAGGGCGCAGGGTCGCCGCCAAGGTCTCAGTCACGCTCGCGACGAGTAGCCCGTCGTCGACCTGGTCGCGGAGCCGCGCCCCGAGCCGCTCCACGGCGACGGTGGCGTCGTACTGCTGACGGTGGAACCGCTTGTCGACGACGACCCGGACCCGTCGCTGGAGCGGGGCGAAGGCGGCCGCCGCGAGCAACGTCGATACCGCCACCGCCAGGTCGGAGTCGCGCCCTGGAACCACCGACCCGACCAAGAGCACCCAGAGGACGTACATGCCCGCGACGGCCGCCAGGGCGACCGCGTAGGTCGCAGCACGACTGACGAGACGGTCGAGGTCGTAGAGCCGGTAGCGCGTGATCGCGATGGTCGCGGCGATCGGCAGACTCCCGAAGCCGAGAACCAGCAGTCCGGGTCCGAGCAGATGCCACCAGGCGTCGCCCTCTCCTGTCAACGGGACGGTGGCAAGCAGCACCAGGGTCCCCAGCAGTATGACCGCCCCGCTCGCCCCTATCCAGCGGAGCTGCTGGCGTTCGAGGCCCTGTGACCGGCGGAACCGGGCGACGAGGGCCGTCCCGCCGAGCAGGATCATCACGTTGTTGGCCACCCAGAACCACCCCATCAGCTCCGGGTCCACCAGCGGTGCCAGTACCCCCAACGTGAGAACGGCGGCGGCTGCAAGGGTGACCCATCGCCACAACCCTGGGAGCGGGCGACCGTCCGGGAACAGCATGAGCAGAGCGAGCAGCGGGGCCCAGAGGAGCGCGCCCCCGTCCTCGTAGAACGCCTTCGCGACTCCTGCGCCCCAGGCCGGCGTGCCGCGATGGAACTGGCTCCATGCCCAGTAGGTCTCGACGAAGCCTCCGAACACGAGCCCGACGCCGGCGGCCAGGAAGGTCCAGCCGATCAGGTTGTGGGGCGACCGGCGGACGATGAGCATCCCGAGGACGCACACGAACAACGAGGCCACCCCGAGACCGACCGCGATGGGTAGACCCGACACCTCGACCTCGACGAACGACGGCGCCGAGACGAACCTCAGCCACATCGTGGCGACCGCCATGGCGACACACAGTCCGGTCGGCACCGCCGCCAGGCGCATCGCCGTCCGCGTGCTCATCTCACCCCCTGCCGGTCCTGCCATGTTGCGCGGACGGCGCTACGGAACTGTTACGACAGGGCCGCTCACCACTCGGTGAGCTTCCAGATCTCGGGTTCCCGGAGGCTCGTGCGGCCCACGTCGGCGAAGAGCGCCACCGCTTCCTTGAGGAGGGTCATGGTGTCCTCGTCGTCGCCCCGCAGGTGGTGGAGGTCCGCGAGGTTGTTGAGGATGGCGGCCTTCCGGTGACGATCACCGAGCCGGTCGCAGCGGTCGAGCGCGGTGCGCAGCAGCTGCTCGGCCCGTGCGTGTTCTCCTGCATCGAGCGTGCTGAGCGCGAGGTTGTTGAGCGCGGCGATGTAGGCGGACGGATCCGGCAGACTCGCAGCCAGGGCGGCTGCGTGCTCGAGGTGACGATGTGCCTCGGTGGTTTCGCCCCGCCGGCGGGCGACGAGACCGGCGAGGTTGCGCGCCTGTGCCAGTGCGTGGCGGTCTTCGGCGACTTCGGCGAGCTCCAGAGCCTGGCGCGCCTGTTGTGCGGCCTGCTCGAGGTCCCCGAGGTTCAGAGCGAGCAGTCCGAGGTCGGCAGCGATGCGGGCTGCCTCCGTGACGTTCTCCCCGTGGAGGAGGTCGCCGGCGCTGTCAAGGTGGGCTTGGGCGAGTCCCCACTCGCCCTGACGGAGGTGGAGGACGCCGAGTTCGTGCTCGATCAGGGAGAGCTCGCGGTCCGTCGTGCAGTGGGCGGCGGCCGCCTCGTAGCTCTCGAGCGCCCCGGCGTAGTCACCGTTCAGGACCCGCGAACGTGCGAGACGGCGGTGGACGAGCGCCGGTTCCGGATGGTCGAGCTCCAAAGCGCGTTCGTAGTGTGCGTCGGCGTCCCCGTGGGCCAGCATCCTGAGAGCGTGGTCGCCAGCGAGGAGCGACCAGTGGGCGGCGTCCTCGGAACGTCCACCCAGCCGGGCGTGGTCGGCAACCACAGCGGCCAGCTCACCACCCTGGCGGCGCCGTGCGTGAGGCGCCAGGGCCTCGGCCACCCGGGCATGCAGCAACCGTCGTCGCGCGGGGGAGGTGTTGTCGTAGACGATGCTCCGGATCTTGTCGTGGGCGAACTCGTAGTCGTCCCCCCGGCTGTGGAGCATGCGCCGCTGAACGAGTTCCTCGAGCCCACTGACCACCTCGTCATCGTTGCGTCCAGCGGCCTGGCTCAGTACAGCGGGCGACACCCGGTGCCCGATCACCGCACTCGTGGACAGCAGCTGCTGTGCCGTGTCCGACAACCGGTGGACGCGTCGCTCGATGGCCTCGCGGAGCCCCGAGGGGATCGGCCACGGGGTCCCCGGCTCTGGACGGTGGTCCACGAGCCAGCGGAGGTACTCCACCACCGCGAGCGGCACTCCCTCTGTCTCGTGCACGAGCTGATCGATGATGGCGTCCAGCCCATCGCCGCTGCCCAGGGCCACCTCAGCAAGCACGCTGACGGCATCGCCCTCGAGTCGGGGGAGCGCCCATCGGCGCACGTCCTCCGCCGGTCCGCTCGCCAGATGGCGCAGCGGATGCTGGGGCCCGACCTCCTCAGAACGGAACGTGATCAGGGGACTCAGGCGATGCTCGTCCAGACGAGTGCACAGGTGAGCCAGGAACTCGAGTGTCGCCTCGTCGGCGAAGTGCGCGTCCTCCACCACGAGCACGGTGCGACGTTTCGCGCCTGCGCGCGTCGTCTCGAGCACGGAGCGGATGGCTTCGTGGAACCGTTGCCGCGCCCCGGGTGCTTCGAGCGGGGCGGGCGCCGGCAGGCGGCGACGCCCGATGAGCTCGGGGACGAGCCGGCTGGCTTCGCTCAGTACCCAATCGGAGTGTCGCTCACCGCGCCCGTCAGCGAGGACCCCGCGGACGAGCTCGATGATCGGGGCGAGCGCGGTCCGGCGTTCGCTGGGGTGGCATCGCGTGGCGAGCACACGGCGCCCCGCACGGTGGAAACCTGCTTCCAACTGTTCGACGAAGCGGGTCTTGCCGATGCCTGCTTCGCCCTCGATGAGCGCGGCGACCGTGACTGGAGCCTCCAGGTGTTCACGGACCTCCTGTTCCAACTCGCTCCGTCCGACGTAGGGCAGGTCGGTGGCGACGGGCGTCGCTCGCGAGCGGGGTTTCGTGGGGCGTAGCTCGGGGGCATCACCGGGACGCTCGATGCGACCCTCGAGGATCGCGTCGTAGACCGCGGTGGTCGAGGCCAGCGGGGCGACGCTGAGCTCACGGTCGAGGAGGCCGACGAGCTCGCGGTAACGCGCGATCGCCGCGCCCCGTTCGCCCCGCCATGCGTGCAGCAGCATCAGGCGGACGTGGACCTGCTCGTTCATCGGGTCGACCGCGAGCCAGCGCCCGGCGAGCGTCGCAGACTGATCGAGCTCGTCCTGCTCCACGAGCGCCGTCGTGAGCCGGTCAAGCACCCCGCACAGCTCGCGGCGGTAGAACTCCTCACGGGCGGCGATCCAATCGTCGAACTCGGGGTTCCCGCGGAGTGTGAAGCCCTCGAGGAACGGGCCGCGGTGGAGCGCCGAGGCCGTGACGAGGTCGTCGAGGCAGCGCTGGCACGATGCGAGCGTGACGTGATCGTGAGCGGTCACACCCGCCAGTAGCCGATCGAACCGGTGCACGTCCACGCGAGCGCGATGGAGTGCGAGCTCGACGCTAGCCCGGTCAGCGTGCAGGCGTTCGCCGCCGAGACCGCTGTTGAGGACGGACAGCGTGCGGCGTAGCGCCGCTCGGCCACGCTCCGGGGCGCTGTCGGGCCACAGGAGCGTGGCCAGGGCCTCCCGGCTCTGTCTGCCGTTCACGACGAGCATCGCGAGGACGGCGATCGCCTTGCGCGTATCGACCTCCAGCGGACGGCCACCGACCGCCACGTTCGGTGTCCCCAAGAGCTCGATCTCGAGCTCGTCACCAGGCGCGCTCAGTCCAGCACCCCCCTCTTGCGGGTCGGCAGCACCCGCGAGACCCGGAACTGTACGTCCAGAACCGCCGGCGCGCTCGGTTTCCGTAACGGTCACCGTAACGCCCCTTCGGGATGCTCCGAGGGAGAGGAAGGCGCCCCCATGTCGAGGGCTCGGGTCGTCGCGGTCGTCGCCGCGTTGCTCCTGACGGTCGGGGCCGTCGCAGTGGGCCTCCTCGCCCGGATCGTCAACGCGATCTCGGTGCCGGTTGCGTTGGAGAGCCTCGTGTGGCCGCTCGGCTATGCGGCCTTCGCCAGTGTCGGGGCGGTCGTGCTGTGGAAGCGGCCCCGCCACCCCATCGGGTGGATGTTCCTCGGCGCGGGCGCACTCGGGTCAGCCGGCGAAGCGGCGCTGGCGCTCGCCACGGCGAACCTCACAGGCGGAGTTCTCGGGGAGATCGCCGGATGGGTCGTCTCGTGGATCTGGGCACCCTCGATTGGGCTCACGGTCTGGAGCTTCGCGCTCTTCCCCTCAGGTTCCCCCCTGAACCGGTGGATGGGTTGGGTCGGGCGAGGCGCGTTCGCGTTGACGGTGACCATCGCGGTGTCGAACGCAGTCCTCCTCTGGCCCCAACGATCCGCCAGGCTCGTCCTTCCGGACGTCGAGGTCGAGGGCCCAGTTCTCGCCATCGTTGGGATCCTGTTCCCGCCGGTCCTCCTGGCCGCGTTGCTGGCGATCGGTGCCATGGTCGTCCGCTATCGACGATCGCGGGGCGTGGAACGCCAACAGCTGAAGGTCCTCGCGGCTGTGGGTGTGGTCGCCGCGCCCAGCATCGTGCTCAGCGAGACCGTTCTCACCGACGGGCTCCCCTACACCATCCTCAGTGTCCTCGGCGCCCCGACGTGGTTCGCGGTGGCAGCTGGGGTGGCGATCCTCCGTTACCGCTTGTTCGACATCGACCGGATCATCAGCCGGACTGTGTCCTACGCGGCTGTGACCGCGATCCTGGTGGGTGTCTATGCCGGCGGGGTGCTGGGTCTCGGGGCGCTGGCTCGCGCGGTGACCGGTGAGACCGGTGACCTGGTCGTGGCGCTCTCGACGTTGCTGGTGGCTGCGCTCTTCGCGCCGTTGCGACGCCGGGTCCAAGCCATCGTTGACCGCCGTTTCAACCGCACCCGTGCGGATGCCTGGCGGACCAGC
The DNA here is from genome assembly GCA_033722375.1 of Nitriliruptorales bacterium. GTDB lineage: Bacteria > Actinomycetota > Nitriliruptoria > Nitriliruptorales > Nitriliruptoraceae > JAWVZB01. The sequence continues at coordinate 16,016 of JAWVZB010000029.1, forward strand.
GAGGAGTTCGGTCGCCGCCTGCGACAGGAGGTCGAGATCGCGGCCGTGAGCCGCGATCTGCGGGCACTCGTCACGCAGGCCATCGAGCCGGCGTGGGTCTCGCTCGCAACCGTCAGGAGACGATCGTGATCTGGAGACGCTCTGTCGCGCTCGCGGTCATGTCGCTCGCCGTCGTGAACATCGTCGTGTTCGTGACATCCAGCTGGGGGACCCAGGAGTTCGTCCAGCACCTCATGCTCGGCCCGGCGTTCCTGGCCTACCCCGCCGTCGCGCTCGCGATCCTGTGGCGTCGCTCCCACCCGGTCGCCTGGATCCTCTTGATCCTCGGGGTGCTGGTTGGTCCGCTCCAACTCGTCAGCACGTTCCTCCTCGAGCGCCCCGCCCCGATCAGTGGGACCACTGGGTGGCGGATCGCGACGGTGGCGTCGGCGATCCCTTTCCCACTCTTCGCGACACTGCTGCCCGCCCTGGGCCTCCGGTTCCCGACCGGGCGAGCGCTGAGTCACAGGTGGAGATGGCTCGAGCTCGCGTACGCGGTCGGCGTCGTCGCGGTCCTGATGGGCATGATGCTGACGCCGATGATCCGGGGTGGGCCCGCCGGGGGGCCTCATTGGCTCCTCGGGAACCCGCTGTCGGAGTCGTGGACCGAAGCGATCCGCAAGGACCTGGAGCTCGTGGCCGGCGCGACGCTCTTCCCAGCGATCGTCCTGTCCATCGCCTCGATCGTCATCCGCTTCCGCCGATCCGCCGGTGTCGAGCGCCAGCAGATGCGCTGGATGGCCTACTCGCTGCTCGGCGTGCTGGTCACCTGGCCGCTGGCAGCGGGGGCGGCGTTCCTGGTCTTCGGCGAGGATGGCATGCAGGCCGTCGCCGGCTTCTGGTCGATCCTCGTGCTCGTTGTGCCTGCCGTCGGCATCGGGGTGGCGGTTACGCGGCACCGGCTGTACGACCTGGACCGGATCGTCAGCCGAACGCTCTCCTACACCGTGCTGGCGGCACTGCTCGCGGCCGCCTATGCGGGCTCGGTCGTGGGCCTCAGCGCGGTGGTGAGGTCCGTGTCGGGCGGCTCGAGCGATCTGGTCGTCGCCCTCTCGACGTTGCTGGTCGCGGCCCTGTTCCAGCCCGTTCGTGGTCGCGTGCAGGCGGTCGTCGAACGGCGGTTCAACCGCCGGCGCTACGACGCGCAGAGGACGCTGGAGTCGTTCGGTCGGTCGCTGCGGGACGAGCTCGACGCGGGCGCGTTGGTCGCGTCGCTGCACGAGGTCGCCGCAACGAGTCTGCAGCCGTCCCTCGTGTCGGTGCAACTGGTCCGCGGAGTGGGTCCATGATCAGCCACATCGAACGGCTGGCGGATCGGCACGGTGGGCTGCTGGCGACGGTCCTCGGTGTCGCTGCAGCAGGCTCGACGTCCTCGGGGATCGTGCTCGCTTCGCTGAACGGCAACCCGATCGGTGACAGCTCGGTCGGGTTCTCACTGCCGTTCGTGTCCTTCGCTGTGGTCGGGGCGGTGATCGTCTGGAAGCGCCCGCGCAACGCCGTCGGGTGGCTGCTTGCCCTCGGCTCGCTGGCGATCCTGACCTATGGCGCATCCGAGGAGTACGCCAGATACGGGTTGATCACACGCCCCAGTGCCCTCCCGGGAGCGTCGATCGCCACGTGGTTCCGAGTGGCCTTATGGGTTCCCGCCGCCGCGGTCACGATCGTCTACCTGCCCCTCCTGTTTCCGAGCGGACGTCTGCCTTCCGATCGTTGGCGATTCGTGGCGTGGGGAGCGGGGGCCGCCACTGTGGTGCTCGTCGCGGTGCAGTGGATCGCGGCGTGGCCGCACCAAGGCCCGGTGCTGCTCGATCCCCAAGAAGCCTGGATCGAACACGCCCCTCTCGCGAGTGCCATCGAGTACGTGTTCTCGCTGCTGCTTCTGTCTGGCATCGCCTCGATCGCGTCGCTGTTCGTTCGGTTTCGTCGCGCAGCGCGGGCCGAGCAGCTTCAGATCAAGTGGGTGCTGTTCAGCCTCGGATCGTTCCTCGCCGCGCTCATCGGTGACATGCTCGCCCCGTTCGAGACGGGCCCATGGCCGTTCGCGGCGGTGATCCTGGTCGCGATCTCGTTCCTCGTGTCCATCCTGCGGTTCCGGTTGTACGAGATCGACCGACTCGTGAGCCGCACCGTCACCTATGTGATGGTCGTGACCGCGCTGGTCGGGGTGTACGCGGTCTCCGTACTAGGCCTTGGCGCCGCCGCCCGCGTGATCAGCGGTGAGTCGAGTGATCTGGTGGTCGCCCTGTCGACGTTGCTGGTCGCGGCCCTCTTCCAACCCGTCCGCCGTCGCGTCCAGGCCGCCGTGGAGCGGCGCTTCAACCGGCGTCGGTACGACGCGCAACAGACGCTGGACTCCTTCGGTCGGTCGTTGCGGGACGAACTCGACAGTTCGGCGTTGGTGGCGTCCCTACGCGATGCGACGGCAACAACGCTGCACCCCTCACTCGTGTCCGTCCACCTCGTCCGAGGAGATGCCACCTGATGGTTTCCGAAGCTGAACGTGCGGCCGCAGCCATCCTGGCGTTTGCGGTCGTCGCGACGATGGTTGCTGGGCTCATCTGGATGCCGATAGTGATGCCAGAAGAAACCATCCCTGCGCGGTTGATCTCGGTGGCGTTCGCGATCGTCGGGGCGATCGCGGTCCGGAAGCCTGAAGGTCGGGCGATGGGATGGCTCATGGTCGCGATCGGGGTGTCCGGCATCGTCCTAGACACCGGGTACAGCTACGCCGAGCTCTGGGCAGCGGACCCTGACCGGTGGGTCGGTGGCGACTGGGCAACCGTCACCTCTGATGTCATGGGACAGGTCAACTCCATCCTCATGTTCCTCTTCCTGCCGGTGCTGTTTCCCACGGGACGACCTGCAGGTCGCCGATGGTCGATCGTCCTCCGCGCCGCGGTTGGTCTCGCAGTCATCTCGTGTCTCGGGATCCTCTTCGCGCCGGACAACTATCTGGACCAGGACGAGCTCGCGGTGGGCGCCAATCCGCTTGGGCTGCTCGACGGCGATGTGGTGACCCCGATCATCGCGGTGAGCTCCATCGCACTGCTGGTACTGGCTGTGGCCGCCATCGTGGGCTTCATCCGCCGGTTCCTCGGTGCGTCTGGTCTCGCTCGTCTGCAGATGAAGTGGCTGGCTCTCGGGCTTGGAGCGACCCTTGCGGGCTTCATTCTGATACTGACTGTCTCCGGACTGTCGATGCTGACAGGAGGGCGCCTCGACGTTCCCGAGCCGGTCATCGACGCGTTGTTCGGGCTGTCGGTGATGTGCGTGCCTGTGGGAGCAGGCATCGCGGTCACGCGCTATCGCTTGTACGAGATCGACCGGGTCGTCTCTCGGAGCGCCACCTACGCCACCGTCGTGGTGGTGCTGGCCGCTATCTACGTCGGCGCGGTGCTCGGCCTTGGCGCAGTGGGGCAGGCGGCGTTCGGCGACGAGAGCAACGACCTGACCGTCGCGCTGTCCACGCTGCTCGTCGCAGCCGCCTTCCAGCCGGTGCGTGCTCGAGTGCGGGGGGTCATCGACCGGCGCTTCAACCGCCGGCGTTACGACGCGGGCCAGGAGGTCGAGCGGTTCGGGGGTCGTCTCCGCGACAGCCTCGCGCTCGAGGATGTCGTGAGCGAGACGGTCGGCGTTGCGGGGCGCACCGTGCAGCCCGTCGGTGCATCCCTGTGGCTTCGCGAGGGGGCAGCACCATGAGCATCATCCTCCGCCGAGCCGTGCTGATCGGGCTGGTCCTCCTCGGACTGGCGCTGTGGGGCTGGGGGTTCGTCGTCGCCTTCGAGTTGAAGTCGCTCGGGGCGACATCGGGCGGCGAGGACCCGATCATCAGCGCCCTCTGGCAGACGTCTCTCCTGGGGTTCCTCGGGGTCGGGGCGCTGCTCGTTGAGAAGCGACCGAACAACCCGATCGGATGGGTGCTCCTCGTGACGCCGATCCTCTTCTGGAGTCCGGTCTCCGAAGCGGTCGAGCTGAGCCGGGCAAGAGGGGACGCCCCCTCGACGCTCGCGGTCCAGGTCAACTGGCTGATGCACGGGCTCGGCAGCCCGCTGCTCCTCCTCACCGCGCTGTTCCTTCTCCTGGCCTTCCCCAACGGTGAGTTCACCGCGCTCGGGCGTCGCATCCTCCGGATCGCGGTGCCGGTCACGGGTCTCACGATCCCCGTGCGCCTCATCGCCCCCGGCCCGATGGACGGTGCTGCCCTGCCGAACCCGCATGCGATCGATGCGCTGGGGGATCTGGGGGCCGTCCTGCAGGGCGCCGGGGAAGTCGTGGCTCTCCTGGTCCTGCCGGCGCTCTGGGACCTCGTACGCCGCTACCGGATGTCTCGAGGTGCCGAGCGGCAGCAGTTCCGCTGGGTGGTCCGTGCGATCGTCGCGGCGCCGATCGCCTTCCTCGTCGTCGTGCCGTTGGGCGAGGCGCTGTTCCCCAAGGAGATCTCGCAGTACACCGATCTACTCGGGATCTGGCTGGCGATGGGGTCGATCAGCGCCGCCTTCGGGGTGTCGATCCTGCGGTACCGGTTGTGGGACATCGATCGCGTCGTCAGCCGCACCGTCGCCTACACGCTCGTGATGCTGCTGCTCGTGGGCGTCTACCTCGCATCAGTGCTGGCGATCCAGTCGATCAGCCGACCGCTGGCTGGCGACTCCGATCTCGCGGTCGCTGTATCGACGCTCCTCGCCGCGGCGCTCTTCCAACCTGTTCGTCGCCGCGTGACCTCGTTCGTGGATCGCCGGTTCAACCGCATCCGTTACGACGCCGAGCAGACGGTGGGTGCGTTCGCGGGGCAACTGCGGGACGAGTTGGATCTCGGGGCGCTCCGCGACGAGTTGCTCAGGACGACGTCCGGCGCGCTCGGTCCGGCCCACTGCACGTTGTTGATGCCAGCACCGGAGGGCAGGAAGTGAACCGGCCCAAGCGCGTGTTGGCGCTGATCCTCGCCGCCGAGTCCTACGTGCTGATGATCGCCCTCGGGGTGGGTGGCCTGACCGAGGTGATGGGTGCCCCGAGCCCCGTGTTGTTGTTCTTCGAGGAGGCCGGCTTCTTCTTCGCCTTCGCCGGGTTCCCCCTGGTCGGATGGCTGATCCTCGCCAAACGTCCGGAGAACCGGATCGGATGGGTGGTTCTGCTCGTCGGCGGCACCCTCTACAACGCTCTCGGGATGATGGAGATCACCGACCGCGGATTCCGGTCGGGGACGTTGAGTGGCGTCGTCGTCTGGCTGGCATCCGTCCAGAACGCCTGGCTGCCCGTGCTCGTGATCGGGCTCTTCGTTTGGTTCCTGGTGCTGTTCCCCGACGGCACCCCCACTCGGAGCGGCTGGATCGTCGGGAGGATCGCTCTCGTGGTCGGGGTCGCGCTCGGGACCGCTCGCCTGCTGCGGCCGGGTCCCCTCGACCTCAGCGAGGACGTGGTGGTCGATAACGCATTCGGGATCGACAGCCTGATGTGGCTCGACGTGTTCGTGCCCCTCGGCACGTTGCTCTTGCTCGCGTGCGCCTTGTTCTCCTTCGGCTCGCTGGTGCGTCGCTACCGCGACGCCGGGCCGTTGGTGCGCAAGCAGGTGCAATGGGTCGTCACCCCGTTGGGCGCATTCGCCGTTCTGTTCGTGACGGGCGTGGTCCTTTCCGAGGCGCAGCCTGACCTGCGACTCCCCGCGACGATCATCATCATGTCGGGCTTCCTCGTCGGTTTCCTCGGGATGGCGGCCGGCATCGGCGTTGCGGTCTTCCGTTACCGCCTCTACGAGATCGACCGGATCGTCAGCCGCACCGCGGGGTACGGGGTGGTCGTGGCGATCCTCGTGGGGGTCTACGCAGGGTCCGTGCTCGGTCTGGGTGCGGTCGCACGTGCGATCACCGGCGAGAGCGGGGATCTCGTCGTTGCGCTGTCGACCTTGCTCGTCGCCGCGCTGTTCCGGCCGGTCGCGGCCCGGGTGCGCGACCAGGTCGATCGCCGCTTCAACCGGTCCCGCTACGACGCGGCTCGGACCGTCGATGCGTTCGCGCATCGACTCCGCGACGAGGTCGATGTGGTTCGACTGTCCAACGAGGTTCGGGGGACCGTTGCGCGGGTCTTGGCGCCCCGCTCGGTGGCGCTCTGGGTCAGGGAGGGTGGCACATGACGGGCCGGCGGGGTGCACGATCCCGGGTGGTGGCACCCCTCGTCGTCGTGGGCTGCGTGACGGCGGAAGTGTTCGTGATCGCTGTCGGTGAGTGGCATCTGACTCCGGCCACGCTGGGGATCGTGTTCGCCACGCTCGGCGCGATCATCACCTGGCGGGTTCCGGGCCACCGTTTCGGCCCCTTGTACCTGGCGATCGCGGCCGTATCGGCAGCGTTCCAGGTGACCAACCACCTCGAGCCCGGTGCTCTGGCCGGATGGGGTTATCTGGTGGCGGCTTCGGGATGGGCCGTGCCGAGCCTTCTCGCGGTCACCTTCGGGTTGTTGCTGCTCCCCGATGGCCGACTGCCCTCACCACGCTGGCGCTGGCTGCTTCGGTCAGCGACCGTGTGCGTCGCCGTCACGGTTCTGGCGATGCCCTTCGACCCGGAATCGCCGACGGAGAGTGTGTCGCCTCTCGGTGTCCTGCCCCAGACCGTCTTCGACGTCGCACTGCTCGTCATCGTCGTGACCTTCCTGGCGTCCTTCATCGGGGGTATCGCTGCCGTGATCGTTCGCTTCCGCAGGGCCGACGACCCCCGGGTCAGGCGCCAGCTCCAACTGGTCGCGTTCGCTGGCGTGGTGGCACTCATGCTCTACCTGGCGTCCGATGCGATCACGTCCACCGGGTGGGTCGGATACGACCTGCTCGTCACCGTTGCCCTCGGACTGATCCCCGTTGCGGTCACCATCGGCATCGTGCGACACGGCATGTTCGACATCGATCGTCTCGTGAGCCGGGCGGTCTCGTACGTGATCGTCTCGGGGATCCTGGCGGCGGTGTACGGATCGATCGTCCTGGTGCCGACCACGTTGCTTGGGTCGACTGACGTCCCCGACCTCGCGGTCGCTGGTGCAACCCTCGTCGCGGCAGCGATCTTCCGCCCCGTCCGCTCCAGGACCCAGGCGTTGGTGGACCGCCGCTTCAACCGGGCACGCTACGACGCTGACCGAACGCTGGAGGCGTTCGGGGCGACCCTCCGGAACGAGGTTCAGCTCGAGAGTCTCGGGCACGATCTCCGCTCCGCGGTCGGGGTGACAGTGGCTCCAACGCACGTCTCCCTCTGGCTCACCGAGGGGGGCGGAACGTGACCGATCACGAACGCTTCATCCGGGCCCGGCGTCGGGTGATGACGGTGTGGGGCTTCGCCCTGACGCTCGACGTTGCCGGCTACTCGCTCCTCCTCGTGGATCACCTGATCGCCCCAGGCGACGCGTACGAGTTCTGGCTCGAACCCCTCATCGGTGGCGTCTTCTTCTACACGGTCGGGATCCTCATCCACTGGCGGTATCCGCACCATCGGGTTGGTCACGCCTTCCTGGTCGGTTCGCTGGCCGGTGCTGTCCAGACCGCACTCGGGGCGTACGCGCACTTCGCCGAATACGCCCGCCCCGACCTTCCCTTCGAGGCAGTGGCTGCAATCGTCTCGACGCTGGCCCAGTTCGGCTTCGTCATGTCGCTGCTGTTGCTGCTGTTCCTGTTCCCGACGGGAACGCTGGTATCGCCCCGCTGGAGGCTGGCGCTCGGTGCGTTCGGAGTCGGCGTCCTGCTCGAGTCGCTGACGACGACGTTCCGCCCCGGCCCGCTCGACATCGGAGGAGTTGCGAATCCACTCGCTTGGTCGGCGGCGAACGACGTCCTCGTGGGGCTCGATCCTGTCCGTACAGCGTGTCTCGCCATCGCGGTCGTGGCGGCGCTCGCGAGCCCGATCGTTCGGTATCGGCGGTCCACGGGCCTGGAGCGGTTGCAGCTCCGGTGGTTCGCGTTCGGGGCGACGGCCGCGTTCCTCCTGATCCTCAGCCCGTTGAGCGAGAACGACACCGCCGGGTCCGTCATCTGGGGGGTCGCGCCGGGCCTGCTTCCGGCGTTCGCCGGTATCGCCATCCTGCGCTACCGCTTGTACGACCTCGGGCTCGTGGTTCGTCGCACGGTGACCTACGCGATCCTCGTCGCGATCCTCGTCGCGGTCTACGTCGCAGTCGTCCTCTCACTGGGGGCCGTCGCTCGGACGCTCCTCGGCGAGGACAGCGACCTCGTCGTTGCCGCTTCCACGCTCGTCGCCGCAGCGCTGTTCCAGCCGCTCCGTGGGCGTGTTCAGCGACATGTCGACAACCGCTTCGACCGGGCGCGCGCCGGAACCGAGGCCACGGTCCACGGGTTCGGACGCGTCCTGCGGGATCAGATCGATGTGGCGCAACTGCGTCGCGACCTGGAACGGACAGCGGCGACGGTGGCGAGACCTCGTTCCGTCGCCCTGTGGCTCGCCCCGACCGTGACCACTCCGGGATTGGAGCTCGTAACGGTTCCGGAACGGTGACCACGTACACATCTGGATGGAGAGGAGGGAACCCGTGACGATGACCTCACCGAGCAAGTCTCGCCGGCTGCCCGTGCTGCGGGCATGGAACCGCAAGGAGCGCCGCGAGCTACGCCGCGTCCGCCGCGAAGAAGCGACGCAGGTCGAGCTGCCCGAGATCGAAGGGCCGCAGGTCGACATCGCCCCGAACGATCCCGCCCTGGCCTACTTCCAGAGCAACCCCGAGCCGGTCGACATCGACACGCTCAAGCTCGACTCCCCGGGCATCACGGCCCTGCGGGAGGCGGGCGTGAAACTCGTGGTTCCGCTCGTGACCCAGGGCGAGTTGATCGGACTTCTGAACCTCGGTCCCAGGTTGTCCGAGCAGGAGTACTCGGCCGACGACCGCAAACTGCTCGAGAACCTCGCCGGCCAGGCCGCCCCGGCTCTGCGGGTCGCCCAGCTCGTGAAGGAGCAGGAGGCCGAGGTCCGTCGCCGCGAGCGGTACGAGCAGGAGTTGCAGGTCGCCCAGCTCATCCAGCAGAACTTCCTGCCGAAGGAGCTGCCGGATCACGCCGGGTGGAGTCTCAACGCGTTCTACCGCCCCGCCCGCGAGGTCGGCGGTGACTTCTACGACTTCGTCGACCTTCCCGACGGTCGGCTCGGTGTGGTCGTTGGTGACGTCACCGACAAAGGCGTGCCGGCGGCACTCGTCATGGCGTCCACCCGGAGCGTGCTCCGAGCGTCCGCGCAGCGGCTGATCGATCCGAGCAAGGTGCTCGAGCGGGTCAACGATCAGCTCGTGCCGGACATGCCGCCCAAGATGTTCGTGACGTGCCTCTACGGCGTGCTGGAACCCGACACGGGTCGGTTCGTCTTCGCCAACGCCGGCCACAACCTTCCGTGCGTCCAGACCGAGGAGGGTGCGTTCGAGCCACGTGCAGCGGGGATGCCGTTGGGGCTCATCCCCGGCATGAGCTACGAGGAGAACGAGGTCGTCATCGGAGCTGGACAGGCGGCGATGCTGTACAGCGACGCGCTGCCGGAGGCGCATGGGCCGGGCGGGGAGATGTTCGGGTTCCCGAGCGTCCTCGAGGTGGTGGGCGGCACGTCACGTGACGACGAACTGATCGATCCCATCCTCGACTCGCTGCACCGGTTCACGGGCCCGGACTGGGAGCAGGAGGACGACATCACGCTGGTCACGCTCCGCCGCACCGCCCACGTGCTCAACGAGCCAGTGAGCGAGATCGACCTCACCGACGCGGGGGACGACCCTGGCCAGGTGCTCGCGGAGTTCAGTGTCCCGAGCGAGGCCGGCAACGAGCGCGCGGTCATGGAACGGGTCGGGGAGGCGGTCGCGGACTACGTGCTTGGCAGCCGGTTGGAGATGCTCAAGACGGCCGTCGCCGAAGCGACCATGAACGCCATCGAGCACGGGAACAAGCTCGACGCGAGCTTGCTCGTGGAGATCCGCGCCTGGGTCGATGAAGGCGCTGTGGTGGTCCGGGTCACCGACCGGGGCGGTGGCCCCGAGGCCCCACACGCTCCGGAGATGCCGGATATCGAGGCGAAGCTCCGCGGCGAACAGAGCCCGCGGGGGTGGGGGCTGTTCCTCATCCGGAACATGGTCGACGACCTCAACGTGATCACCGACGACGAACACCACATCGTGGAGCTCGTCGTCCGTACCGAGGAAGGAGAAGGACGATGAGCCCCTTCGAGGCCAACGTCCGGATCCGCGGAGGCGTCGCCATCGTCGACCTCCGCGGTCAGCTCGACGGCAAGGCCGACGATGCCCTCGACGGCGCCTACGAGGCAGCGATCAAGGGTGATCCGGCCGCGGTCCTCCTCAACTTCGAGGAGGTCACCTACATCAACTCGACGGGGATCGCGCTCATCGTCGGCGTGCTCGCCCGGGCCCGGAAACACGAACTCGCCATGCTCGTGTGCGGGCTGTCCGATCACTACCAGCACATCTTCGAGATCACCCGGCTCGCCGACTTCATGCAGTTCTTCCCGGATGAAGAGGCAGCCGTCGTCGGAGCCACACCGGTGGTCTGAACGGCGGACCACCACAACACCAGGAGTGGGGAACGAACATGGAGCAGGCGACCATCACCCTCGACGTCCGTGACGGGGCCGAGGGCGTGAAGATCATCGACATCGACGGCGACGTCACCCCTGCATCCGAGCAGGTGCTGATGGATGCCTTCGAGCGCGCCAGCGGCAACGGCACCCGCGCCGTCGTGCTGGACTTCAGCGACCTCGACTACATGAACAGTGGAGGGATCGGGCTGCTCGTGACCCTGCTCGTCCGCGCGCAGCGGTCGAAGCAGAAGCTGCTCGCGTACGGGCTGACCGATCACTACCGGCAGATCTTCGAGCTCACGCGGCTCGACGACGCCATCGCGATCCACGACACCGAGCAGTCAGCGGTCGCCGCAGCGAACTGAGGCGGCAGGGAGGAGCAGTCATGTCCGACACGCAGGTCCCCAAGGGCTCATCCCGTGAGGACAGTTGGGCCAAGCCGGTCACCCACCTGGAGGTCGGCGCCATCGACGGCGCTGACGCCGGCAGTGTGCAGGGTCGCAGGCTCAGTGGCCCGATCCAGGGGTTCGGCAAGCTGTGGCAGAAGACCTACACGGTGTCCATCGCCGGGGAGGACATCACTCCTGAACGTGTCATCTCGGAGTGGAAGGAGAACTACGGCTCGTTCTGGCCGAAGAGCAACAAGTTCTACGCCCCGCTCACCGGTATCAAGCCCGGGGACGTGGGGCTGATCTCGGGACGCGCTGGCGGGCTGACCCTGTCGACCGGCGTGCTCGTGCTCTACTCGGACGACGTCTCGTTCAGCTTCCTGACCCCCGAGGGGCATCCGTTCGCCGGGCTCATCAACTTCTCGGCGTTCGAGGGTCCGGGGGGAGTCACGGTGGCGCAGGTCTCGCTCCTGGTGCGCGCCCACGACCCGATCATGGAGATGGGGATGCTCATGATGGGTCACCGCAAGGAGGACCGGATGTGGCAGGAGACGCTCCGCAACCTCGCCGGACACTTCGGGGCCGAGGCAGAGGTCGAGACGGTCGTCGTCTGCGTCGACAAGAAGCGCCAGTGGAAGTACTTCTCGAACATCAAGCACGACGCCGCGTTCTACGCGGTGACCAAGCCGTTCCGACGGCGCCACGCCGTCGATGATGCATCGGACGACGCCGCTGAGGCGGCGGAAGGAGTGGGCAAATGACCACAGCAGCGGCGGCGGGAGCGGGGCGGGTCCGTCCCATCTACACCCGTATCGGGGTCCTCGGGCTCGGGATGATCGCGGCGACGATCGCCGTCTGGTTGGTCGCGGGCACGATCATGGGTTCGGAGGACGTGGGCTTCTTCGCCGTCGTCATGGCGATCCCTGCCGTGGCCGCGTTCTTGGAATGGCGCTTCGGCACCTGGGCGGCCATCGTGGGGATCGCGGCGAGCGCGCTGGTCGCGTTCGGGCTGTTCTGGGTCGTCTTCGGGCTTGCCACGCCCGGCAGCCCGCTCGACTTCGTCTCCGGCATCACGATCCCGCTCGGTGCGGTTCTCGGGATCGGTGGGAGTGTCGCTGCACTCGTCCAGAAGCGGCGTGGCCACCTCGAGGACCACGTGATGCCCGGCGAGAAGCGGATCGTCCGGGCCGTGGGCGGTCTCGTTGCCGTCGCCCTCGTGGTGTCGGTCTCGCTGATGTTCATCGGTCGGGAAACCGTCGACGCCACAGCGGCCGCCGGTGCCACGAGTGTCGGCCAGAAGAACTTCGAGTTCTCGCCGGCCACGTTCGAGGCGGATGCGGGTGGCAAGCTGCTCGTGAAGAACGGCGATCCGTTCGCCCATGACGTCGCGATCCCGGCGCTCGGGATCGAGGCCGTGGCGTTGAACCCGGGCAGCTCCACGCTGCTCGACCTCTCGGGCGCCGAGCCCGGTACCTACACCGTCTATTGCACGCTGCACTCGGACACCGACGAGTCGGATCCCGAGGAGGCGGGCATGGCGGCCAAGCTGGTCGTCAAGTAGCGGTTTCGATGGCAGCGCCCGCCGCCGAGCCCGGCGGGCGCTGCTGCATCTCCGAGATCGTCGGTACAGCCAGCGATGTCTCGCGATCCACACCACTGCCGAGACGAAGCAACACCCATTGCGGCCCTTGCACTTCAGTTCTAGGGTCGTTCCTGGGAGCGATGCGGCAGGGGAGCCGACTATGAGAGTCTCGATAACCGTTGACGGCACAACGTACGAGGACGACGTTGAGCCTCGCATGTTGCTTACCCAGTACCTCAACGACGTGCGGGGACTGTCTGGGGTGAACGTCGGTTGTGACACCAGCAACTGTGGATGCTGCACGGTCCACCTGAACGGCGATGCCGTGAAGGCCTGCACGGTCCTGGCGGTTCAGGCGGACGGCGGGGAGGTGACGACCGTCCACGGGTTGTCGAACGGCGCCGATGTGGACGATCCCTCGACCTGGCATCCCCTGCAACGGGCGTTCTCTGAGAACCATGGTCTGCAGTGCGGTTTCTGCACGCCTGGGATGATCATGGCCGCCGCACAGCTGCTCGAAGAGGAGCCCGATCCCGACGACGAACAGGTCCGATGGGGCCTCGAGGGCAACCTCTGCCGGTGCACCGGCTACGAGAACATCGTGCGGTCCGTCCGTGCGGCCGCCCAGGACATGCGCGGGGAGGTGACGGCATGACTGCGACCGACACACCTGGCACCAAGGAGGTCGGAACCGCCCGCCGCCGCAAGGAGGACGCGCGGCTGGTGACGGGCGAGACCCGCTGGACATCCAACATCACGATGCCGGGCATGCTGCACGCCGGCATCCTGCGCAGCCCGATGGCTCATGCAGAGATCACCTCCGTGGATCTGTCTTCAGCGCTCGAGCAACCCGGCGTCGTCGCCGCCTATTCGGGCGCAGACCTGGCCGACGATTACGGGGACCTGCCGTGCGCCTGGCCGGTCACGCCCGACATGAAGGACCCTGGCCACAAGCCACTTGCGGTTGACCGCGTCCGGTTCGTCGGTGACGGCGTCGCGGTGGTGCTGGCCGAGAGCGAGTCGGCAGCGATCGACGCTCTCGACCATGTCGACGTTCAGTACGAGCGGCTCGATGCCGTGGTCGACATGGAGGAGGCGCTACAAGACGGGGCTCCCTTGGTTCACGAGTCCGCCGGCACGAACGAGACCTTCGTCTGGCCGCTACAGACCGGCGATCAATCCGTGTTCGACGACGCAGACGTCGTCGTCTCACGTCGCTTCGTCCAGCAACGGCTCGTCCCGAATGCCATGGAACCCTGCGCCGTGGTCGTCTCCCCGCTGCCCGGCACCGGCGAGTACACGATCTACTCGGCGACGCAGGTGCCGCACATCCTGCGAACCATGGCGGCGATGGTCACCGACACGCCGGAGGCCAAGATCCGAGTGGTGGCACCCGATGTGGGCGGCGGGTTCGGGTCGAAGTTGCAGGTGACCGCCGAGGAGATCCTGCTGCTCGCCCTGGCGAAGCGTCTCGGGCGCCCAGTGAAGTGGGTCCAGACTCGTTCGGAGGCGTTCAAGGTCACCCACCACGGTCGTGACCAGATCCAGGACATCACGATCGCGGCCGACGCCGATGGCACCTTCCGGGGGATGCGCGCGCACATCTACGCGGACATGGGCGCCTACCTGATGCTCGTGAC